>DAIOTH010000001.1:0-87861 GCA_036752125.1 Candidatus Nanopelagicaceae bacterium
TTTTCACTCCAAAGGGGAGTGTGATTGCTCTGCCGGCTGGTTCAACACCGGTTGATTTTGCATACGCAGTGCACACCGAAGTTGGTAATCGGTGCATTGGCGCCAAAGTAAATGGGAAGTTGGTTTCCTTAGAAGCGCCGCTGACCAATGGAGACGTTGTAGAAGTTGTCACAAATAAAGGAGAGAACGCTGCTCCAAGTAGAGATTGGCTTAGCTTTGTTAAATCACCAAGAGCGCGCTCCAAGATTAAGGCTTGGTTCACAAAAGAGAGACGCGAAGAAGCGATAGATGCAGGCAAGGAATCTATTGCGCGTCAAATGCGCAAAGCCGGCTTACCGCTGCAAAAAATTCTTGGTGGACACTCACTTTTGCAACTTGCTCATGATCTCAATTATCCCGATATTGAGGCGCTTTATGCCGCTGTAGGCGATGGGCATATTTCAGCGAACCACGTTATAGAGCGACTCGAAACAACCCTTGGACTTGAAGAAACTCACGAGAGCCCTCTGCTCGATGGCCCCATTACTAATGGCGCGATTCGCAACGCTCGTAGAAGTGCAAGCGGAATTCAAGTTGAAGGCGTAGATGACGTTCTTGTGAAATTGGCCCGCTGCTGCACTCCCGTTCCAGGAGATGCAATCACCGGATTTATCACTCGAGGAAACGGTGTTTCTATACATCGTACGGACTGTGTAAATGTTGCCGACCTCAAATTCCACCAAGGCGACCGTATTGTCAAAGTTAAGTGGGATCCCAACGCTAAATCGGTCTTTCTTGTCAACATTCAAATTGAAGCGCTGGATCGTGCGAGATTGTTATCAGACATCACGAGAACGCTCTCAGATCAACAAGTGAATATTCTTCATGCTGCAGTCAACACCACAAAAGATCAAGTGGCCTTCTCTCGATTCACTTTCGAGATGGCAGACGCCTCACATTTAGAAGTTGTGTTATCTGCTGTTCGCCGTATCGAAGGCGTCTACGACGTCTATCGAATCACAAATAACTAAACAGTAAAACTGTCAGCGAGTTGGAATTAGGCGGTAGTGAAGTCCGCTAAACCTTTTTGGGCTTCGCTTAACCACATACGACGTGCCGCAGCAGCTTCACGTAATTCAGATGCTTTCTTGGTATCGCCAGCAGCCTCCGCCTTAGACGCTTTAGCTTCATACTCAGCAACAGCGCTCATCAATTGATTGACGACATCATTGGCGCGAGCGCGGGCTCCCGGATCGCTACGGCGCCATTGCTCTTGCTCTGCTTCTTTAATTGTCATTTCAACAACATCGACGCGCTTATCCATGTTGGCACGCTTCTTGCGATCAATCATGCCAACCTTGGAGAGCTTGCTTCGTAAATCACGGAATTTGCGGCGCGTATCATCAAGATTTGAAATGGGAAGTAAAGCTTCAATTTCAACGACGATTGCTTCGCGCTTCTCAAGATTTGCTGCCATCGATTCCCCGCGTTTTTCCAAATCAGCATTCTTTGCCGCAAAGAAAGTGTCTTGCGCAGTTTTGAATCGGTTCCAAAGCTTGGCGTCGTCATTCTTCTTTCCGCGTCCCGTGGCTTTCCATTCATCCATGAGGGACTTATAGCGACGAGCTGTTGCTACCCAATCAGTTGACGAAGCAAGGGACTCCGCCTCGCTGACGATCTTCTCTTTGGAATTCTTGACTTGATTTTGTTGTTGAGTGAGAGACGCAAAATGTGTGCGGCGACGCTTATCAAACTTATTGCGAGCGCTAGAAAATCTCTTCCAAAGCTCACCATCAGTCTTCTTGTCTAGGCGAGGCGCCTTCTTCCACTCATCGAGTAAAACTTTGAGCCGCTCGCCGGTAGCTTTCCAGCTAGTGGAATCTACGAGTTTTTCAGCCTCAGCAACGAGAGCTTCTTTTGCGGCAATAGCTGCCGCTTTCTTTGCAGCTTTAACTTCAGCTTCGGCCGCTTTCTTTGCTTCGTAAGCAGGACGGTGTTCATCAATAAGCGGTGGAATCTGCTCGAGTGAACTACGTAGTGCATCTAAATTACCGACGCCATTGAGATGTTCAATTTGATTACGAAGTTTTTTAACCGCATCAAGAGCGTCCTCTGGAACCATCGCGCCGCTAATAATTCTCGCGGCGAGAAGTGCAACTTCAGAGGCAACAATTTCAAATTTGCGAACGAAATATGCAAGGGCTTCTTCAGGAGTCTTTCCTGGATAGGAACCAACAACTTTTTCACCTTCGGCGGTTCGAACGTAGACCATGCCATTTTCATCAACGCGACCGAATTTAGATGGATCACCTATCAGCGCAGCGGCTGCGGAATTTGGAAGAGAAATCTGATTATCGAGTGATTCCATGGCGGCCTTGCTTTCTCGAACGTTGCGCGCCTCCAACTGGTTCGAAGGCGTTGTGGGTTCAGCGGTTGGTGAGGGTCACACGGTACCCCCGCGCGCCTTATCTGTAAAAACTTCTCTTCGATTCACCCCATTTTGAACGGGGAAATCGGTGCACTGTTGGGAGAATCCACTCGTGAGCCTTTTGATTGATCGCGTGATTGCGCCCTACTACCAAACCAATTGTTGGGTGATTGCGCCCTCGACAGGTAAGGAATGCATCATCGTTGATCCAGGAATTGATATACCAAATCTCAATTCTGCTATTACCGCAAAGTTAGAGGAACATCAATTAAAGATAGGTGCGGTGATGATTACTCACGGACATCTTGATCACACCTTTTCCCTAATATCTCGCATCGAAGATTTTGTGGATATTGATTGCTTTGTTCACGAGCAAGACCGTGATCTTCTAACTTTCCCAGAACGAGCTATGGGCCCCCAGAGCCAAGCACTCGTTAATGAGTTAAAAAATGGAACTGGGTCATCAATTGTTTTCAATGAACCAGCGAATACATATGACGTACGTGACGGCCAAAGCATCAAACTGGGAGAGATGTCATTTAAATTCCACCACACTCCTGGTCATACTCCAGGTTCGATTGTTGCCACCATCGATGATTACGCGTTAGTGAGCGGTGATGTGCTCTTTAAAGGCGCAATCGGGCGTACTGATCTACCGCGGGGGTCTTTGCGCGACATGGAACAGAGCCTTCGTGAGAAAATTGCGACCATGTCGGATGATTTACGGGTGTTGCCGGGTCATGGAGATGAAACGACAATGAAGATTGAAAAGCAACAGAATAAATTTCTCAAAGCAGCGATGGAATGGAAACTTGAAGGGGTGGTTGGGTGAGTTCGCAATATCAAGCACCTAAAGGAGTATCTGAATATTTTCCACCGCGCTCTAACTTATTTGAATTTGTACTTCAAACTTTGACTGCACCGGCGCTGGCTGCGGGATATGAACCCATTGAATTACCAGTCTTTGAAGATACTGAACTTTTCACTCGGGGAGTTGGCGAATCAACCGACGTAGTTTCGAAAGAGATGTACACCTTCGAAGATCGCGGCGGTAGGTCAATCACACTTCGTCCCGAGGGAACCGCTGGCGTCATGCGCGCTGTGATTGAACATAATCTAGATCGAGGTCAATTGCCGGTTAAGTTGTATTACAAAGGACCTTTTTTCAGGGCCGAACGCCCACAAGCGGGTCGCTACCGTCAGTTTTACCAATTCGGAATTGAAGCGATTGGCATTAATGATCCGCAGTTAGATGCTGAAGTTATTGCAATTGCATATGAAGGGTATAAGAAGTTGGGACTTCAAGATTTTGTACTTCATATCACCTCACTTGGCGACGCTGAATCTCGCAAGGAACATAGATCAGCTCTCAATTCGTATATTCAAGATTTAGATCTTGATGACGAGACTCGCACTCGAGCTGCAAAAAATCCGCTCCGACTATTCGACGATAAGAGAAGTGAGATTCAGGCGAAAATGAAAGGCGCGCCATTACTTCTGGATTTCTTGAATGATGCAAGCCAAGAAAATTTCTCTTCTGTACAACGAGCACTTTCCTCAATCGGAGTTCCTTTTGAAATAAATCCGAGAATGGTCCGCGGTTTGGATTATTACACTGGCACTACATTTGAATTTGTGCATAGTGGTCTTGGTGCTCAATCCGGTATAGGCGGAGGCGGTCGTTATGACGGTTTGATGGAAACCCTTGGCGGACAGAACCTCTCGGGAATTGGTTTTGGACTAGGTATCGATCGCATCATTCTTGCTATGGAGGCTGAAGGAATTTCTACCTCCTTTTCTCGATACACGGATCTTTTCGTTGTGTCACTTGGCGATAAGGCTCGTGAGGAATCCTTTGTGTTAGTTAGCCAATTACGCAAAAAGGGTTTTGTAGTGGAACAAAGTTTTGGTGATAGGGCACTCAAGGGAGCCATGAAAGCAGCTGATAAATCAGGGGCTCGCTTCGCAATCGTGATTGGCGATGCTGAACTCAATTCGGGAAGCGCGGAACTCAAAAATATGGCGACGGGGGAGACTGCATCGGTTACCCTTAGCGGTCTAGCTAACACCCTCGCGGAGAAATCGCAGCTGCATTAGAACGTTCAGCAGTTTCTTTCTCTCTCAAGTACAGAAAGGCCTAGGTAGTGCTTCGATCCCATGGCGCTGGAACACTCCGTTCCAGTCATATCGGCCAGACCGTGACATTAGCTGGCTGGGTCGCACGTCGGCGCGATCATGGTGGAGTTGCATTTATAGATCTCCGCGACGCTACCGGAAATGTCCAGGTCGTTATTTCTGACGAGACTGTAGCTGGCGCACTGAGAGCAGAGTGGTGCGTCCTTGTACAAGGAACGGTTGCACAACGTCCGCAAGGTAATGAAAATCTTGGAATCCCAACCGGTGAAATAGAAGTTGTTTGTAACTCTTTAGAAGTATTGAGCGAAGCAGCCCCTTTACCTTTTCCAGTTGATAGTGGCGAGAATGTCAATGTAAGTGAGGAAGTCCGCCTTAAATATCGCTATTTGGATCTTCGACGCGAAGCACCGAGCAAGGCGTTACGCCTACGTTCAAAAGTCACGTCGGTAATCCGAAACGTGATGGACGAAGAAGGATTCCTCGAAATCGAAACACCATATTTAACTCGCTCAACACCGGAAGGTGCTCGTGACTTTTTAGTTCCAGTTCGTTTGCAACCTGGCTCTTGGTACGCGCTTCCACAGTCACCACAGCTTTTCAAGCAGTTGCTGATGGTTGCTGGAATGGAGAAGTACTACCAGATTGCCCGCTGTTTCCGAGATGAAGATTTCCGCGCAGACCGCCAACCAGAATTTACACAATTAGATATCGAGATGTCATTTGGCAATCAAGATGATGTTATTGCGGTGGCTGAGAAAATACTCAGCTCTGTTTTCAAGAACGTTGTCGGTTATGAGATTCCACTTCCAATTCCTCATATGACTTATCACGAAGCGATGCGTCGTTTTGGATCTGATAAGCCGGATCTGCGTTTTGGCAATGAAATAACTGATGCAACGGAATTCTTCAAAGATACTTCTTTTAGAGTCTTCCAAGCGGAATTCGTGGGGGCTGTAGTGATGCCAGGAGGTGCTGCTTCGCCACGCAGAGAGTTAGATGCTTGGCAGGATTGGGCGAAAGCACGTGGAGCTAAAGGCTTGGCATATATTTTGGTTGGCGATGATGGAGCTCTTTCTGGTCCAGTTGCAAAGAACCTTTCGGAAGCGGAATCAAAAGGAATTGCAGCACATGTAGGTGCAAAGAATGGTGATGCCATTTTCTTTGCAGCGGGTGATCGGAGCTCCTCTTTGAGTTTGCTCGGTGCTGTTCGTTTAGAAATTGGCGAGCGCTGCAACTTGATTAATAAGTCTGAGTGGAAATTCCTCTGGGTTGTTGATGCGCCAATGTTTGAAAAAACTGACGACGGCGGTTGGACTGCCGTGCATCATCCCTTCACAGGCCCAAAGCCGGAATATGAAAATACCTTTGAGAAGAATCCTGGCGAAGCGTTGGCATATGCGTATGACATCGTCCTTAATGGCAGTGAAATTGGTGGAGGATCGATACGTATCCACCGCAGAGATGTCCAGCAGGCAGTATTTAAAGTAATCGGTCTCTCGCAGTCAGAGGCAGAAAGTAAGTTCGGTTTCTTACTGGAAGCCTTCAACTATGGCCCTCCTCCACATGGAGGAATTGCGCTAGGACTAGATCGTCTATGCGCGTTACTTGCTGGTGCCGAATCAATTCGTGAAGTGATTGCTTTTCCTAAGACAGCAAGTGGCGGGGACCCGCTCACAGGTGCACCAACTCCTATTACATCTGCACAGAGAAAAGAATCTGGCGTTGACTTTACCCCTGAGGAAAAAGCATGAGCACTCTTGAATCTTCACGTCCACGTGATACGGATAGAAAAACAAGGGTGCATCTCTCGTTTTATGATCGCACCAAGTTTTTGCTCTTCTTTTCAATTGTTTTTTTAGTACTTGTATGGGCAGATATGGCAGGGGACGACTCCCTCACCTTTGAAAAAGCACTTTCCAATAGCGCTTATCAACGTTGGTGGATTTTCCCACTCTTTGCAATTGAAGCTATACGGCAGACTCACTTTCTTATCTCGGAACTTGCTGCTCCGTATCACGGGATTTGGCAGCGGTACTTTGGATTTGTCGATCGTCTAATTCACAAGTTAAGTGATTGGACGAGATTTAGACTTTCACGCGTTATCAAATGGTTAGTGGTGATAGCGCTTCTATCAGTCGTGTTGGGCGCCATTTATGATGAAACTCCAGTTCGCGCTCTCTTCTTGGCTCCTCAAGCGTTATGGAGCGCACTTCCAATAATCGGCCAACTCATGTTTGCCGTTGTATTCGTCATTATTCAGTTTGTTGCGATTTTCTGGTTCTTAAGTCGCGGCGGCATCGATACATACTTCCCTGATGACATCAAGACGCGCTTCACAGATGTGTGGGGTCAAGATCATGTTCTGGCACGTATCAGAGAGAATTTAGTTTTCCTAGAAAATCCAGAAAGCATTGAAAAACTTGGCGGTTACGTGCCGGGTGGAATTTTGCTCTGGGGTCCTCCGGGCACAGGCAAAACTCTGATGGCTGAATCGATGGCTGGTGAAACAGGTAAACCTTTCGTATTCGTTGACCCAGGCGCTTTTAACAATATGTTCTTTGGTATTGGTATTTTGAAAGTTAAGGGGCTTTTTAGAAAGTTGCGTAAATTGGCGCTGCGCTACGGCGGAGTTGTGGTTTTCTTCGATGAAGCGGATGCTCTTGGTAATCGCGGAATCATGACCAACCGAGGGCCAGGTGCGTATTCCACAAAAGATACTTGCCATGGACTTACATATTTAAGCGAACCTTCGACAAGCCTCATTACCCTGAAAAATCTGACAGCAAAATCTGAAACACCGGTTGCTAAGCCCTCAATTGTTGATCGATTTGTAATGGGCGCCGGAGCTGGTGGCGGTGGAGGAATGGGCACTCTCCAAGCGCTATTGACTGAACTTTCAGGACTTAAGAAACCGCGGGGATTTTTCAATCGAATTGTGCGACGTACCCTTGGAATGCGTCCTAAAAACCCACCGAAATATCGCATCTTGGTTGTGATGGCGACAAATATGCCCGAATCACTCGATGAAGCCTTATTGCGCCCTGGTCGAATTGACCGAATGTACCGCGTGGGTTATCCCAGCAAAGCAGGTCGTATCCGAACTTATGAAGGTTATTTTGCCAAAGTTGCAAACAATCTTTCGAAAGAGGAGATTGAAAAACTTGCAATCATCACGCCCTATGCAACAGGAGCAACAATCAAGGATCTCGTAAACGAATCCTTGATTATGGCGATTCGAAATGGACGCCAAAGTGTTACATGGGCTGATGTCCTCAAGGCCAAACAACTAAAACAATTGGGCCCTTCAGAAGACGTTGAGTACATAGAGCGAGAGCGACACGCAACGGCGGTCCATGAGGCGTGCCATGCAGTTATGGCTTATCGAGTTAGAAAGCATATGGATATCGATATCGCAACTATTGAAAAAGGTGCTGAGTACTTAGGAATGGTTGCATCGATTCCACCAGATGATCAGTTCACGCATTGGAAGAGCGAATATGAAGGGGACATTCTCGTTTCTTTAGCTTCACTTGCCGGAGAACGAATGTTCTTTGATGGCGATAATTCTTCTGGAGTTTCTGGTGATTTGGAATCCGCAACAACTATCGCTGGATTGATGGAAGGTTATTGGGGGATGGGTTCCACAGTTTCGTCTTATGCCTCCAGTCGGAGAATGGAAATTGGGGCGCCTGGTGGCGCACGCCCTAATGAAGCCAAGCAAGAGATGCGTCGAGCGCTTTCTGATCGAATTGAAGACAATCTTTCTACTCTGCTATCGAAGGCTGAATCATTGTTGAGTGAAAATCGAGCTCATGTTCTTGCGGTTGCGCACGCACTCGAAACCCACAAAACGTTATCCGGAAATGATGTGCATGCTGTTATAGAAGGTCGCTTAGGGGATGTCGTAGACGGCAGTAAGTACTTAAACGACGCAAATATTGCTGCGATCGAGGCTTATCATCTCTCTGCGCTTGCCGCTCATAAGGAACATCGCAAACCTGATGTTTCTCTGCCAGCGCTGGTTTAACACTAGATTCGGTACTCTTAACCCATGTCCGCAGGTGGAATCGCAGCCATAATCGCTGCCAGTGCGTTTTTCATCATCAGTGTAGCTATCGCCTATGCGGTAATCAGGCTCGGGAAAGCCATAGATGAAGTTGGCACCGCAGTCAAAGAAATCACGAACGAAACCACTCCGCTCTTGAGTGAAGTTACGACTACCGTTGAATTAGTCAATGGACCATTACAGAGCATCAATAAGGTGACTCGAACAATGGAGGAATTGAGTACGAAGATTACGGAAAATACATCCTCATTCTTGGATAAGAATCAGATGGCTATGAAAGCTGCGGGAGCAGTTTTAACAGCAGCACAATTGCGAAAGAAGAAAAAAGGGAAGTCTTCGAAAAAGGGCAAAACAACTCGCTACGTTGATGATGAGGAGTTCTAATCCCTCGTGAAATCAGCCGAGATTAGATCGCGTTGGCTCTCCTTCTTTGAGTCGCACAATAGTTTAGGTCTTCAGCACCAGGTAGTCCCTTCAGCATCTCTCATAGCTGATGATCCAAATTTGCTTCTCGTCAATGCGGGCATGGTTCCGTTCAAACCATTCTTTCTAGGAGAGATGACTCCGCCATACAAACGCGCGACATCTGTCCAGAAATGTGTTCGCACACTTGATATCGACGAAGTTGGAAAAACCACGCGTCACGCCTCGTTCTTTCAGATGTGCGGAAACTTTTCTTTTGGTGATTATTTCAAAGAAGGTGCAATAGCTCTTGCGTGGGAATTGCTTACTAAACCCATCAGTGACGGAGGATATGGTTTTCCGGAAGAGAAATTGTGGGTAACTGTTTATCTCGATGATGATGAAGCTGCGGACATTTGGCATAAGCAAGTTGGGATCCCGAAAGAAAGGATCCAACGTAGAGGAATGGCGGATAATTTCTGGTCTATGGGTGTACCTGGTCCATGCGGACCATGTTCTGAAATTTATTATGATCGTGGACCGCAGTACGGGAAGGAAGGCGGTCCGATTGCTGATGAGGACCGCTATTTAGAAATTTGGAATCTTGTCTTTATGCAAAATATTCGTGGAGATGGCCCCGGTAAAGAGGGTTATCCGATACTTGGCGAATTGCCGGCAAAAAATATTGATACTGGACTTGGTTTAGAGCGTACCGCTGCTTTACTTCAAGGTGTTGAAAATATCTACGAAATTGACACCACTCGCCACATTCTTGATAAAGCTAGTTCAATTACTGGCGTCAAATATGGCTCAAATGCCAAGAACGATATTTCTCTCCGTGTCATCGCAGATCATGCTCGAACTGCGACGATGCTCATTGGAGACGGAGTAACTCCCGGTAATGAAGGTAGAGGTTACGTTCTCCGCCGAATGATGCGCCGTACTACTCGAAATATGCGACTACTCGGTTCACCAGATCACAACATGGTCGAATTGATTTCGGCCTCTATCGAAGCGATGGGACCTCAATATCCCGAGCTTATTTCCGACAAAGAACGCATTATCAAGGTGTCTGAGGCTGAAGAAGATACATTCCTACAAACGCTCAAGAGCGGCACGCAAATTTTTGATGTCGCAAGTTCGGTGGTAAAAAAGAGTGGCGGCAAACAAATTTCTGGAGATGACGCTTTCAAACTTCACGATACTTATGGTTTTCCGTTTGATTTAACTCTAGAAATGGCCTCGGAACAAGGTTTGGCAGTTGATGCCGAAGGTTTCCAGCGGTTAATGAAGGAACAGCGCGAACGAGCAAAAGCTGATGCAAAGTCTAAAAAGAGCGGGCATACCGATCTCTCTGAGTACCGGAAAATTGCAGAGCAGGGCAAGAAGTTGGAATTTATTGGTTACAGTCATCTTGAGAGTGAAAGCACGCTTCTCGGTCTTTTCAAAGATGGGAAAGCAACTAAGGAAGCTAATCTCGGTGACGAAGTAGAGTTAATTTTGGATCGCACGCCTTTCTATGCTGAAGGTGGCGGGCAATTAGCAGATGGTGGATACATTCATGGCTCAGACGGTTCGCTTATTGAGGTAGATGATGTTCAGGCCCCGATTCCTGGAGTCTTTGTTCATCGTGGGCGAGTCACTAAAGGTTCATGGATATCGGGATCACTTGTAAGAGCTGCAATCGATATTGAAAGGCGGCGCGGTATTTCTCGCGCACACACAGCGACACACATGGTGCATAAAGCATTTCGAGAGATTCTCGGCGAAACTGCCACGCAGGCAGGTTCGGAAAATGCTCCGGGAAGATTCAGATTCGATTTCCCATCTGCAGGCGCAGTATCTGCTGCATCGCTATCAGAAGTTGAATCACGTGTTAATACACTTCTTCTCGAAGATCTTGAAGTTACTGCCGAAGAGATGTCTCAGTCGGAAGCAAAAGCAATCGGAGCGATGGCGCTCTTTGGTGAAAAGTATGGCGATCGAGTTCGCGTAGTTAGCGTTGGTGACTGGGCGCGAGAATTGTGTGGAGGAACTCACGTGGCTCGATCCGGCCAACTGGGAATCGTGAAACTTCTGGGTGAGTCATCGATTGGCGCAGGGGTTAGGCGAGTTGAAGCTTTGGTAGGTGTTGACGCTTATTCATTCCTTGCTCGTGAACATGTGCTGCTGAATTCACTCAATGACTTAATAAAGAGCACAAGGGTTGAAGAATTGCCAGAACGAATCTCCGCGCTTGTTGCGCGAGTCAAGGAAGTCGAGAAGGAATTGGCACAAATTAAGACTAAACAAGCGCTTGCCGCCGCAGGTTCGCTGATTAATTCAGCGGAAAAAGTCAATGGATTGTCATTTGTATCAAGCAACATGGGAGAAAATCTCTCCGGAGATGATCTCAGAACTATCGCCTTAGATCTACGATCACGAGTTAAAGGTAGTGTTATCGCGCTAGCCAGTTTTGGAGATGAGAAAGTAACTCTTGTCGTTGCCGTGGATGAAGAGGCTCGGGCGCGAGGTGTGAAAGCAGGAAGTCTCGTAAAACTTGCCTCGTCAATTTTGGGCGGTGGCGGTGGCGGAAAAGATGATTTTGCTCAAGGCGGCGGTTCTGACCGTACGAAAATTTCTGAAGCTATGAGCGCAATCAAGAACGCGCTGAATTAAAGGCCACGATGTTGCCATCAGGTCGGCGCTTGGCAATTGATTATGGCGAAGTTCGTATCGGGCTTGCCATGAGTGATCCAACAGGAACGCTCTCTTCACCCTTGATGACTTTGCGCAATGAGGTATCTAATCCGGACGGAACGTTTCAGGCCATTTCCGAAGTGGTAGATGCCAATGAAATCCGAGTCATCTACATCGGATTACCGTTACATCTATCTGGGGAAGAAGGGGCATCTTCCGAAAAAGTGCGCGCGTTCGCTGCTGGTCTGCGAAAGCACGTAAATCTGCAAGTGCCGATTCAACTTCTAGATGAGCGCCTCTCAACAAAGGCGGCGATTAATCAGGCTAACGCTATGGGTAAGAAGCTGGGCCGTGACGAAGTTGATCAGATGGCCGCAGTAGCAATCTTGGAGTTTGCTCTCAGCGTTGAAAAATCAATAGGGGATTTTGCGGGCAATGCAATCTGATACCGCTAAGCCTCAGGTTAGTTTCATGGCTAATCCACTTGTCCGTCTTATCTTTGCAGGCCTCTTCATTTTAATTGCAACTTTTACGCTACGTTTCTTTGCAAGCGGTGTAGAAACCGCTCCAGATTATGAGGCTGGACAGGCGGGACCTGAAGTAATTATTGAAGTTCAGCGTGGAGAAACCGGATCTGAGATAGGAAAGAAACTAGAACAGGCCGGCGTTGTTAAATCTACTCTCGCCTTTTTTAGAGTCGCTGTGGGTGACTCTCGATCAGCGCGTATCGCACCCGGAGAACACCGTTTAGAGACACGAATTCCCGCAAAATTAGCGCTGGATCAACTACTGGATCCCAAGAGAATTCCGAATCTGATCATCATTCGAGATGGGGCAAGAGTGACTGAAGTTGTCGAATCACTCGTTCAATTCGGTCTGGCGCGAGAAGATATCGAAAGAGCGATGAAAGCGGTCACAACACCAAAAATATTCTCTGCTAATTCTCTTGAGGGATTTCTTTATCCCGCACAATATTCATTTAACAAAGATGTGAAAGCGGTAACAGTAATTCAAGCAGCCCTTGAAAAATTTAACTGGGCAACAAAGGAAGTGAATTGGAGCGTCTCAAAAAAGTTTACCCCGTACGAGTTGTTAACCATTGCCTCACTTGTTGAAACTGAGGGGACCCCAGATATTTTCGGCAAAGTTTCTCGAGTTATCTTCAACAGGCTCCAAAAAGGAATGCCCTTACAGTTTGATTCGACGGTGCACTATGCGCTTAATCGACGTGGAGAGATTAGGGTTTCTCTCGCTGATATCAAAGTAAAGAGTAAGTACAACACGTTTATAAACCCTGGTCTGCCGCCGGGACCGATTGGAAGCCCGACACGGGATGCGATTGATGCAACCTTGTCTCCGTTGGAGGGAGATTGGCTCTATTTCGTCACAGTCAAACCTGGAGATACTAGGTTCACCAGCTCTTACGATCAATTCTTGGAATGGAAAGCTGAATACAAGAAAAACTTTAAGCAAGGGCTTTTTGAATGAAAAGACAGGCAGCGGTATTGGGTTCACCCATAGCTCATTCACTTTCGCCAGTGATTCATTTGAGAGCGTATGAAATCTTAGGTTTACCTTACGATTATCAAGCGGTCGAAGTGACTCGAGAAGGTTTAAGTGCTTTTCTGACACAAGAGAGACTCCACGATGAAAATACTTTGGGTTTCTCGCTCACTATGCCCCTTAAAGAGGAGATCTGCTCACCAAAATTTGCCAACCTTCTGAATGTAGATCAGCGCTCTCAACAGATAAATTCCGCCAATACTCTTTATCGAGATGGAGATGCATGGCAGGCAACTTCAACGGATGTGACGGGGTTTGAATATTTGCTCTCGAATAGGAAATTTGCGAACGTTGTGATTCTTGGCTCGGGTGGAACAGCGCGAGCTGTTATGGCAGCTCGACAGATTCAAGGCGCAGAAATTAGATTGTTTCGAAGAAGTTCAGAGAGAGATGAAATGTTGAGTCAATCATTTCCTGATCTATCGCTTCGCTTTATGGATTGGAACGAGCTCGATTCATCCATTTCGGCAGACATACTCGTTAATACCGTGCCAAATAGTGGTGTAGAGAAAGTAGTTCTCGGTGAATTCCCAATTTTGCTTGACGCTATTTATTCCCCATGGCTGCCTGCTTTGTCCAAAAGGCAGATGCAAATAGGGGGAGAATTATTGACAGGTATAGATCTGCTCTGTGCGCAAGCGATCTATCAAGTATCTCTAATGACCAAAGAGAATTTTGAGTTTGAGTTGATGTTCAATGCGATGAAGAAAGTGGCCCTGGCTCAACTGGTTTGACCTGTTGATAACGTTTTCGTTCACATCTCAAGCTTTACGATCTAAGTGTGGTCTTAATCCATTTTATTCTCTTTGCGGGAGTGATCTCTTTCAGAGATATCTCATCACATCGCATAAAGAAGCGTGAGGTTTATCTAGCGTTAGTAACTATCGCTCCATTTCTTCATTTCAATTCATTCCTCTTTGCAGCCGTCAATGGAGCTCTATATACAGGTATTCGAAGGCTTTCATCGAATCAATTAGGTAAGGGGGATGTTCGACTAGCGCCGTTAATTGGAGTTTATATCTCTATGTATGAGGAAGAAATCGGAGAGACTTTTGTAGTAAATCTCATGACCTGGTCACTAGCAGGAGTTGTCGCTCTATATCTCATGTTGAAAGGCAAGAATCGCGCTCACTACCGGATTCCATTTGCTCCATTTATGTTTCTTGGGGTAGTGGTTCATGGAACTGCTCAAATAGCCGCCGAGAAATGCTCGCCATCTGCGATAATTGTGCAATGCGTTGGCTTACTGCAGGAGAATCTCACGGCCCAGCTCTCGTTGGCATCGTAGAGGGAATACCTGCGCATGTGATGGTGAATACGGCAGATATTGATGAAGATCTGCGACGTCGCAGATTAGGTTTTGGGCGGGGCGCGCGTCAGAATTTTGAAGCCGACAAAGTCACAATTCTCGGTGGGGTTCGCCATGGCGTCACACAAGGCGGACCGATTGCAATAGAAATTGCAAACTCAGAATGGCCAAAATGGGAAAAAATTATGTCCGCAGATCCAGTGGCTAAGGAAGAGATTGAAAACCTGGGACGTAATGCACCTTTGACAAGACCACGACCTGGTCATGCGGATCTAGTAGGAATGCAGAAGTACGATTTTGATGATGCTAGACCCATATTGGAGCGTGCATCAGCTCGAGAAACAGCGGCACGCGTTGCGCTCGGGGCAGTAGCCAGAAGGTTCCTTAGACAAGTTGCTGGTATTGAGATTTTGAGCCACGTAGTTTCTATAGGATCAATCGAAATTCCGAATGATTACCAGATTCCAGAGAAGAATTCTCAATCAAGAATTGATCTCGATGAAGTGAGATGTGCATTTCCCGAAACAAGTAAAAAAATGATTGAAGAAATTAACGATGCACACTCCAAAGGTGACACTTTAGGTGGAGTTGTAGAAGTTCTTGCTTTCGATATCCCACCCGGACTTGGTTCACACGTGCATTGGGATAGACGTTTAGATTCTCGTTTAGCAGGCGCTTTGATGGGGATTCAGGCCATCAAAGGAGTTGAAATAGGTGATGGTTTCACGACGGCAAAACGGAGAGGAAGTTTTGCGCATGATGAAATCGAGAGAGATGCAACGGGCGCCATTCGCAGACGTACTGGTCGTGCTGGTGGCACAGAAGGCGGTATGTCTACTGGCGAGGTGCTGCGCGTGCGCGCTGCTATGAAACCGATTTCAACAGTACCGAAAGCGCTCGACACTATTGATACTTCAAATGGCGAACCAGCAAAGGCTATTAATCAGCGATCCGATGTTTGTGCAGTTCCTGCCGCGGGAATTGTTGCGGAAGCGATGGTCGCTCTTGTGATAGCGGAATCGTTCCTTGAGAAGTTCGGTGGAGATAGTTTGATGGAGTCACAACGAAATCTTCGCTCGTATCTCGACAATATGAAGATTAAGTGACGTGTATGCAAGCCATAGTTCTGATAGGGCCACCTGGTGCAGGTAAATCGACTGTTGCAAAGTACCTATCAAAAGAGTGCGGTAAGCCGTATATCGATACCGATCAGATGATTGAAAAGGAAACCGGGCGACAAATTTCAGAAATTTTCCTGAGTGACGGCGAAGAAGGTTTTAGGAAAATTGAGAAGGAAGTGGTTCTTAAAGCCCTTGAGGAAAATGATTGCGTTATAGCTCTCGGCGGTGGGTCAGTACTCGATCATGAGGTAGAAAATCGGCTTGAAAGTTTTTCTCATGTCATTTTCTTAGATGTTTCGATTTCTAATGCGGCACCGAGAGTGGGTTTTAATAAGGAACGTCCGCTCTTAGTCGGGAATCCACGACAGCAATGGTTGGCGTTGATGGAAAAGCGTCGGCCAATCTACGAAAGAGTCTCAACGCGTACTTTTTCAACAGATAATCGCAAGCCCCAAGAAGTGGCTCGCCAAATCGCTGCGGAGCTCTTAAAGTGAACGGGATTGTAGTTACGGCAGAACGAGAGTATGTCGTTGATTTTGTTGAGGATTGGAAGCTCGAATTAACGAAAACGGTTTCCGACAAGCAAGTCTGTGTGTTGGTGCCAAGTTCCCTCTTTCATTTCGCTAAGGGGCTGCCGGCTGATTGGTTAGTTGTGAAAGTTCCCGATGGAGAAGTTCAGAAATCGCCTGCAACATATATTTCGGTTCTAGAGAAGCTCGTCGAAGAGAGATTCACTCGTGATTGCTTCATCGTCGGAATTGGGGGTGGGGCTACTACGGATTTGGCTGGGTTCGTTGCGGCCACATTTTTACGTGGCGTGGATTGGATCGCCGTACCCACGTCGTTGGCGGCGATGGTCGACGCAGCAGTTGGCGGAAAAACTGGTATTAATCTTGAAGGAGGCAAGAATCTTGCGGGCGCTTTTCATTCGCCCAGAAAGGTCATTATCTGTAGAGAATTCTTGTCAACGCTACCGGAGCGGGATTTGAAAGCAGGCTTAGCGGAAGTTGCTAAGTGTGGATTTATTGCAGACCCGAAGATTCTCGAGTTGATCAATACCGATTGGAAGTTGCACCTCGACGAATTGATCACCCGTTCCATCTCTGTTAAAGCAAGGGTAGTAGGTAAAGATTTCAAAGAATCCTTTGATCGTGAAATTTTGAATTACGGACATACGCTTGGTCACGCAATTGAGCGGCATTCAAATTACGAATTGAGACATGGAGAATGCGTAGCAATTGGATTGATTTATGCAGCAGCTCTTTCTGAAAGATTTTCTGGTTTGTCCGCCAAAGAGGTTACTCTGCATAGATCAGTTCTTGATTCGCTAGGACTTTCTACCTCATATAGCGCAGGTGCGTGGGATAGTCTTTATGAGTTGATGTTGCGAGATAAAAAGAATAGATCAACACTGAGATTCGTGACTCTGACAAGTATCGGTAAGCCTACGCGTTTAGAAAATCCGAGCGTTGAAGCTTTAAAAGAGATCTACGATCGAGAGATTGGAAGGTAGATTATGGGTATGAAGATTCTTGTCCTCAACGGCCCGAATTTGTCGCGACTTGATCTGCGCGAAAAGAATTACTACGGAGATATTGTGTACGCGGATATTGAGAGCTCGGTTCGGAGTGAAGCGGCATCTCTCGATTTTGAAGCGGAGATTCGACAGAGCAACGATGAATCGGAGATCATCAGCTGGTTACACGAGGCAGCGGATAAAAAGATGCCCGTTATTTTCAACCCCGCAGCATTCACACACTATTCATATGCGATTCGCGATGCTGTTGTCATGCTCAAGGCGCCATGTATTGAAGTTCACTTGTCCAACCCGCTCTCTCGAGAAGAATTTCGTCACACTTCTGTTATCTCTGGAGTTGTGAATGGAACAATCGCAGGCTTTGGGCTGGATTCATATCGTCTTGCGCTTCAAGCGCTGAAGCAATTAGTTAAATAGCGAATTGAAAGGTAATCTTCCCCGCTATGGCTACTACAAATGATCTAAAAAATGGAATGACTCTCGATATCGAGGGACAACTCTGGAATGTGGTCGAGTTTCAGCATGTCAAACCTGGAAAGGGCCCAGCTTTCGTCCGAACAAAGCTTAAGAATGTGCTCTCTGGCAAAGTTGTTGAGAAGACCTTCAATGCTGGAGTAAAGGTTGATATAGCAATTCTTGAAAAGCGTGACATGCAATTTCTCTATAAGGATCCTTCAGGATATGTATTTATGGATTCGACAACTTATGATCAAATGACAATTTCACCTGAGACTGTGGGCGATGCCGCCAACTACATGCTGGAAAATAGCGAGGCCATCGTGGCTGTCCACGAAGGCAACCCGCTATACGTTGAACTACCTGCAAACGTTCCATTAAAAATTACGTACACCGAGCCTGGACTACAAGGTGATCGTTCTTCTGCTGGATCTAAACCTGCAACTCTCGAGACCGGAATATCAATTCAAGTTCCGCTCTTTATTAAACAGGACGAGGTTGTCCTTGTAGACACTCGCACTGGCGAATATTTAGGACGAGCAAACTAAGTGAGCACCCGTTCCAAAGCGCGAAAAGCGGCTCTGGATTTACTGTACGAAGGTGATATTCGCCGCTCCTCTGCATCCGAATTGCTCAATAGACGGGTGACCGATCTCGAATATGTGATTCGAGACTTTACAAAAGAATTGATTGACGGCGTTGAATTGCACCGTCGAAAAATCGATGAACTGATCACCACCTATTCACAGGGCTGGGATATGGATCGTATGCCCGTTATTGATAGAAATATTCTTCGGCTAGCCATCTATGAAGTTCTCTGGTCCGAGAGCGTCCCCGTATCGGTTGCGATCAATGAAGCGATAGAGCTTGCACAGACCCTTTCGACTGAGGATTCAAGCAAGTACATAAATGGAGTCCTAAGTAAAGTTGTGGAGATTAAGCCCGATCTTGTTTTGTAAGAAGAAGTTCTCGATTAGTTAATGCCTCAGCCAATTCCTGCTCAGTTTTCGCTGTAATAATCATAAGAGTATCTATGTCGCTGGAACGTATGCTCAATAATTCACCATTCCAGTCATCCCGTTTTGTTGCAATCCAATTTAATAAGCCATAGACCAAGCGGGCGAATTCGTCAGGTGAGCCGAGGATTCCGCGGAGTTTCCGTAAATCTAGGGTAGCCCCGCGAGAAAGGTTTCGTGTAGAAGTTTGATCCATGTCACGAAACAGAGCGCTCAGAGGAACTGAATAAAAGTTACAGAGTTCTTCTGCTTTAGCGATACTCAATGAGCGAGTGCCGCGTTCATAAGAGCCGACAACAACTGCCTTCCACTTGCCTCGAGATTTAATCTCCACTTGCTTGAGAGTGAGGTGTTGCTGATGTCGGATGTGCTTAAGGCGTTGAGCGATATGAAGCGGTGTGGGCATGGGCGGAGATTAAGGCGAACCGCCGGCTCAATCGCCCACGCATCCACAGGGGAGAGCTCATGCTAAAGTTCGCCAACCTTTAACGATCCGTCCTGTGAGGCGGCGAAGGAGTGTCAATGAGCGTTGTCCTCAATGCCGGTGAAATCGCCCGGGCTTTAAAACGTATTTCGCATGAAATCTTAGAAAAAAATCATGGCAGTTCAGAGGTCCTCTTACTTGGCATTCCAACGCGAGGTGCTTTCTTAAGCGCTCGCATTGCGCGTGAAATCAACGAGATAGAAAATACTTCAATCCCGGTTGGAACTCTTGATATCACGATGTATCGCGATGATCTACGTATGCGACCGCCTCGCACCCTGCTTCCAACTGAGATTCCAAGCTGTGGAATTGATGACAAGCATGTGGTTCTTATCGACGATGTCTTCTATTCAGGACGCACCATTCGAGCGGCTCTCGATGCACTCAATGAAATAGGTCGTCCACGAAGTGTCCAACTTGCAGTTCTGATTGATCGAGGACATCGCGAGCTTCCTATTCGCGCAGATTTCGTTGGAAAGAACATTCCTACTTCTAAAGAGGAGTCTGTCCGAGTCCACTTGTCTGAAATCGATAATGAGGATGCGGTCACCATTGAAGGTAGGGGTAAAGAATGAGGCACCTACTCTCGATTAACGATCTCAGCAAGACTGAGGCTATAGAGATACTTGATACCGCCACTGAGTTGTCCCGACTATCTGAAGGCGCGGTAAAGAAATTTCCAACACTTCGTGGAAGAACTGTAGTGAATCTCTTTTTTGAAGACTCCACTCGCACACGTATCTCTTTTGAAGCTGCAGCAAAACGACTCTCAGCCGATGTGATCAATTTTTCAGCAAAGGGCTCTAGCTTGAGCAAAGGTGAAAGTTTGAAAGACACAGCGCTCACCCTTCAAGCGATGGGCGCCGATGCAGTTGTGATTCGACATGGAGCATCTGGCGCGCCACACCAATTAGCGCGTCAGCAATGGATGACGGGTTCTGTTATCAATGCAGGTGATGGAACACATGAACATCCAACCCAGGCCCTTCTTGACGCCTTCACGATTAGACGACATTTGGCACAAGGTTCCGGCGATCTCCAGGGATTACGAATCGGAATAGTTGGAGACGTGCTGCATTCGCGAGTCGCTCGAAGCAATGTTCTGTTATTACAGAAATTAGGTGCGAAAGTTGTATTGATTGCCCCACCAACATTACTTCCGGTTGGGGTAGAAGAGTGGGGAGCGGAAGTTAGTTATTCACTCGATAGCGAGATCGATAAAGTGAATGCAATCATGATGTTACGAGTTCAACGTGAACGAATGGACGATCTCTATTTCCCAAGCGAGCGAGAATATTCCAGAAATTTTGGCCTTAATTTAGAGCGAATTCATGCGATGAAAAGTGATGCAATCGTTATGCACCCAGGACCCATGAACCGCGGCCTGGAGATATCTGCTGACGGCGCAGATTCACCTCGTTCTGTCATTGTGGAACAGGTAGCGAACGGAGTGAGCGTTCGTATGGCAGTTCTGTACTTGCTTCTCAGTGGCTCAAAACCCGAATTGTCCTCAACACTGGAGGTGGGTGTATGACAACGTGGAAAATAGTTAATGCCAAAGATAGTTCGGGTAAATCTCAAGAAGTTCTAATTCACGATGAATTTGTTGTAGCAAGTCTTCCCGATGGTGTTACCCCCACAGTAGTCGATGCCACAGGTTTGACAGTTCTTCCTGGCTTTGTTGATTTACATACACATTTACGTGAACCAGGTCGGGAAGATGCAGAGACAGTTCTCTCTGGCTCGCAAGCCGCTGTGGCTGGTGGATACACCGCAATCTCAGCAATGCCCAACACTTTGCCAGTTGCAGATACCGCAGGAGTGGTTGAACAAATTTACCGACTTGGAAAGAGCCATGGATTATGTGATGTTTTTCCAATTGGAGCCGTCACCATAGATCAAAAAGGAACTCAACTCGCTGAATTATCTGCAATGCATCAATCCGAAGCAGGAGTAAGAATATTCAGCGATGATGGTCATTGCGTTGCAGATCCTCTTGTAATGCGTCGCGCGCTCGAATATGTAAAGACCTTTGATGGATTAATCGCTCAGCACGCGCAAGACCCACGCCTGACAGAGAACTCTCAAATGAACGAGGGTGCTGTTTCGGCGCGATTAGGTCTAAAAGGATGGCCAGCAGTTGCTGAAGAAGCGATTATTGCGCGCGATGTTCTTCTTGCCGAGCATGTAGATAGTCGACTGCATATCTGTCATCTCACTACAGCGGGTGGCGTTGAAATCGTGCGTCGAGCCAAGGAACGAGGGATAAAAGTAACTGCTGAAGTAACTCCTCATCATCTTTTGTTAACTGATTCCAAAGCAGAGTCTTATGATCCGGTTTATAAAGTTAATCCTCCGTTAAGAACTAACTCAGATGTAGAGGCGTTGCGTCGAGGTTTGGCTGATGGGACTATCGACATCATCGCTACTGATCATGCTCCACATCCAAATGAAGCAAAGGACTGCGAATGGAGCGCAGCCGCTTTTGGAATGATCGGACTTGAAACAGCTTTTTCCATTGGATATTTGACTATGGTGAAGAGCGGTTTAATGAGCTTGGAAGATCTGACTGATCGAATGTCGTCTGCTCCGGCGAAGATCGGCAGATATGAAGGACATGGATCAATTAAAGTCGGGGAGAAAGCAAACCTCGTTCTTGTTGATTTGGAAAAATCTTGGCAGGTTAAGCGCGACTACCTCCATTCGAAGAGCAAGAACACGCCTTTTGAAGGCATGGAATTGCCAGGCGTAATAATGAAGACCTTCCATAATGGCGCCCTGGTATTTGATCGAGCTACAACCGGTGAACTGTTGAAGAACAAGGGAGTGAAATAGTGGCGGCTTATCTCGTTCTTGACGATGGCCGAATCTTTGAAGGTGAACCATGGGCATGTACCGGCGAAACTTTTGGTGAAGCGGTTTTTTCAACGGGGATGACGGGATATCAAGAAACTCTTACAGATCCGTCTTATCACAAGCAGGTTGTCATTATGACGGCGCCACACATCGGAAATACGGGGATGAATAGCGAAGATGAGGAATCTCGCAAAATTTGGGTGAGTGGATTTGTAGTTCGTAATCCATCGCCCGTTGTCTCAAATTGGCGCGCTGAGCGATCGCTCGAAGATGATCTCATTAAGAATAATGTGGTCGGGATTCAAGGTATAGACACTCGTGCTCTCACTCTTCATCTACGTGACCGGGGAGCGATGCGAGTTGGAATTTTCTCTGATAGCAATTTGAGTCGCGAAGAAATGGTTGTAAAAGTTCGTAGCGTCAAGCAAATGTCTGGCTCTTACCTAGCCGATGATGTTTCAACAGAGAAGGAATATGTGGTTGCGGCGCAAGGTGAAAGAAAGTTTAAGGTTGCAGCGCTGGATCTTGGGATAAAAGCTGCAACTCCGCGGAACATGTCTGAACGAGGTATAGAAGTACATATGGTGCCAGTCACGACAACATATGCCAATCTTAAAGCTGCTGGTTATGACGGGCTCTTCCTTTCCAATGGTCCTGGGGATCCTTCCACGATGGATAGCGTTGTCTCGTTAGTACGAGAGGCTCTTGAAGATAAACTGCCAATTTTTGGGATCTGTTTTGGTCATCAGATATTGGGAAGAGCGCTTGGATTTGATACATACAAACTGAGATTCGGGCATCGTGGGATTAATCAACCAGTGATGAATAGAGAGAAAAATCGCGTTGAGATAACGGCTCAGAATCATGGTTTCGCTGTTGAAGCTCCTATTGATGGAGATTTCACAACAGTCTATGGAGCTGGTCGCGTAACTCATTTCTGTTTGAACGATGGCGTTGTTGAAGGCTTGCGACTTCTTGAGCGTCCAGCTTTTTCAGTTCAATATCATCCGGAAGCGGCCGCAGGTCCACATGATGCAAATTATTTGTTTGACGACTTTCTAACGATGCTGGAGAACCATGCCGCGCGATAAATCTATTGAGAGCGTTTTAGTAATAGGTAGCGGACCCATTGTTATTGGTCAAGCATGTGAGTTTGATTATTCAGGAACCCAAGCCTGTCGGGTGCTTAAGTCAGAAGGAATAAGGGTAATTCTGGTTAATTCAAATCCTGCGACGATTATGACTGATCCTGAATTTGCTGATGCGACGTATATCGAACCCATCACTCCGGAATTTCTTGAACAAGTTATCGCAAAAGAACGACCGTCGGCTATTTTGGCAACGCTCGGTGGACAGACTGCCCTCAATGCTGCAATAGGTCTCCACGAAAAAGGTATTTTGACTAAGTATCAAACAAAACTCATTGGAGCTGATGTCGATGCAATACGACGCGGGGAGAATCGTGAAGAATTTAGAGCAATAGTAGAAAAGGTAGGCGGGGAATCCGCAAAGTCAGTCATCTGTCACACTATGGATGAGTGTTTGGCAGCTGCAGAAATTTTGAACTATCCCGTTGTCGTTCGGCCATCTTTCACAATGGGTGGGCTAGGAAGCGGAATTGCGTACTCAAAGAGCGAACTCGAACAGATTGCAGGCGCTGGGTTGCGATTTAGTCCTGTGACTGAGGTACTTCTCGAAGAGTCGATCATTGGATGGAAAGAATTTGAGTTGGAAGTTATGCGCGATAACCATGACAATGTTGTTATCGTTTGTAGTATCGAAAATTTTGATCCCATGGGTGTTCACACAGGTGACTCAATTACCGTTGCGCCCGCTCTCACTCTCACCGATGTTGAATTCCAGAAACTTCGAGATCTCAGCATCAACATCATCAGAGAAGTTGGAGTGGCAACTGGTGGTTGCAATATCCAATTCGCTATAAATCCCAAGAACGGCCGGATTGTCGTTATCGAGATGAATCCTCGCGTCTCTCGATCGAGCGCACTCGCCTCAAAGGCCACTGGGTTTCCTATTGCCAAGATCGCAACCAAGCTTGCAATCGGATATTCGCTCGACGAGATTCCAAATGACATCACCAAGAAGACACCCGCTTCGTTTGAGCCCACCCTTGATTACATAGTTGTGAAGATTCCTCGATTCGCTTTCGAGAAGTTCCCAGAGGCAGATCCGCGGCTCACCACAACAATGAAGAGCGTTGGTGAGGCTATGGCGTTCGGACGATCTTTCCCGGAAGCGCTTCAAAAAGCGATGCGCTCTTTAGAGAAGAAGAACTCATCATTTTCATGGAATTTCTCTGAATCACGAGAGGAGTTATTGAAGGCTGTCTCAGTACCGACCGAAAATCGTTTAATGCAAGTACAGCGCTTGCTTGCTCTCGGCGAGAGTATTGCCGAAGTTCATCAGATCTCAGGCATCGATCCATGGTTCTTAACACAGATTCAATCGATTAATGAAATGGCGATGAGCTTGAGAGATGCCGCAGAATTATCATCGCATCTCCTCATCAAAGCGAAAAAACTGGGTTTCTCTGATAGCCAAATTGCTGAATTGAGGGGAATTGACACCTCTGAGGTTCTTAAAGTTCGTGAACGTCTCGAGATTTTCCCGGTATATAAAACAGTTGATACCTGCGCTGGAGAGTTTGAAGCATTCACTCCTTATCACTATTCAACCTACGATCAAGAAACTGAGGTAAAACCTCGAACTAAACCGGCAATTTTGATTCTCGGAAGTGGGCCAAATCGAATTGGACAAGGAATTGAATTCGACTATTCCTGTGTACACGCTTGTTTTGCGCTAAGCGATGTCGGCTACGAAACCATCATGATTAACTGCAACCCTGAAACCGTTTCAACGGACTATGACACATCAGATCGTCTCTATTTTGAGCCGCTCACTTTAGAAGATGTTTTGGAGATTTATCGCGCAGAATTGAAAGCCGGGCCAATAGTTGGCGTGATTGTTCAACTAGGTGGTCAAACACCACTCGGGCTTTCAGCAGGACTCAAAGCCGCTGGAGTTCCAATCCTTGGTACGTCACCTGATGCGATTTTCTCAGCCGAAGATCGGGGAGCGTTCGGAAAAGTTCTTGAGTCAGCGAACTTACGGGCACCTCAATTTGGAACTGCATTCTCCTACAGCGAAGCGCTCGCCGTTGCTACGAGAATCGGTTATCCAGTTCTCGTGCGTCCTTCCTTCGTTCTGGGTGGTCGTGGAATGCAGATTGTTTATGACGATGCGCAGCTCTCAGAGTTCATTGAAATCGCGACTCAAATAAATCCCGAACATCCAGTATTGATTGATAAATTCTTGGATGATGCTACTGAGATCGACGTAGATGCTCTTTTTGATGGAAATGAGCTCTATCTAGCAGGGGTTATGGAGCATGTTGAAGAGGCAGGTGTGCATTCAGGAGATTCTGCCTGCGTTATTCCCGCGCAATCTATAAGCAAAGAGATGATTGCTGAGATTACTGAAGCTACCCGAAAATTATCCGATGCCATAGGTGTTAGAGGATTAATCAATATCCAATATGCCATCTCACATTCTCAGCTTTATGTATTAGAAGCCAATCCACGTGCGTCACGTACAGTACCTTTCGTAAGCAAAGCAACAGGTGTTCAGGTTGCGAAAGCGGCTGCGCTGATTGCATGCGGAAAAACTATTGCCGAGCTCAGAACTATGAATCTTTTACCGCAACAATCACACGGATTAGCGCAAGGTATTTCGGTTAAGGAGGCTGTCCTTCCGTGGAATAGATTCCGGAGAAGAGATGGTCAGGGAGTTGACTCGGTTCTCGGTCCAGAAATGAAATCCACTGGCGAAGTCATGGGATTGGCTGAAACATTTGGCGCAGCATTTGCTAAGAGCCAGATAGCAGCATTCGGACCACTTCCTAAAGAAGGCTCGATATTTATTTCGTTATCCGATAAGGATAAGTTATCGTCACTGAACGCGGTCAAAGGCTTACAGGAATTGAATTTTCAGCTTTACGCAACTTCAGGTACCCATGAATTTCTTGCAAAAAATGGCGTTACTACGACTTTGGTAGCTAAACATGCTGATAAGGAGAAAGAGCCCGACTCCCAATCAGCTGTAGATCTCATTGCGCAAAATAGGATTTCCTTAGTTATTAATACCCCTTTTGGTCGCGGTGCTCATAGAGATGGGCGGATGATTAGAACTGCTGCCGTTCAGCGCGGAATTTCTTGTATCACGACAGTGCCAGGTCTTAAGGCTGCTGTTGAGGGGATTAAGGACTTACGGAAAGAGAATCTCACGGCCCGCTCAATTCAGGATTGGCATCGCTCATGACATCGATAAATAAAAAGGCGCTGCAAACTGATGTAGAAATCATCTCTAATAAGAAAGTTGGCGCTTACCATCACATGGTTTTTGCAGCAGGCGAAATGGCGGCACATGCAAAGCCCGGTAATTTTGTTGCTATTTCAGTTGGCGGACAAGCTTCATCAATGATTCTGCGGAGAGCTTTTGCGATCTACCGTGCAAGTGATCGAGGTCAATATGGCGGCACGATCGAATTAGTTGTCGCACCACATGGGCAAGGCAGTAGATGGCTCACCTCATTAGAGATTCATGATCGAGTAAATATGGTTGGTCCTTTGGGTACGCATTTTGGGATCCCTACGGAACCAGTAAGTGCTCTGCTTGTTGGCGGTGGATACGGATCTGCGCCACTTTTTGGTCTAGCAGAGGTATTGAAAGAGCGCGGATGTCGAGTGGATATGGTTCTTGGAGCGTCGGTTGCGGGAAAAATATATGCCCCACTTGAAGGAAAACGTTCAGTGAACTCTTTAACGGTCACAACTGAAGATGGATCCGCGGGCGTAAAAGGGCGAGTTACTGATGTTTTACCTGGGCTAATCGAAAAGAACTCTTCAGAGATCATTTACTCGTGTGGACCCATGGCGATGCTTGCTGCGGTCGAGGAAGTTTCCAAAAACCATCAAACGATGCATCAATGTGCCGTAGAAGAATCGATGGCCTGTGGAGTTGGAATTTGCATGACTTGTGTGCTTCCGGTGAAAGACAGCAAAGGTGTAATTAAGATGACGAGATCGTGTATTGATGGTCCCGTTATGGATGGAGAGAAAGTTGTGTGGAACAGCGCTCGAAAAATTCCGGAAGGAACATGGGGCGCGCTATGAGCCAAGAATTTCAATCTTTTGATTTTCGTTGCAAATTCGGATCAAAGTACTTCCCATATCCCATTTTCACCGCAAGTGGTTGTGCATCGTCAGGTAAAGAGCTCTCTCAATTCTTCCCCTTGGAGGAGATTGGTGCGGTCGTAACAAAATCAATTGCTTTGAAACCCAGATCTGGTCGAGCAACTCCTCGAATGGCAGAAACACCAAGTGGCATGCTCAATTCCATTGGTCTACAAGGTCCTGGGATCGATCAGTTTTTAGAGGACGATATTCCTTGGCTTTTGGCAAATAATTCCCGTGTAGTTGTCTCTATTTCTGGTGAAACAGTTGAAGAATATGCATCGCTGGCTCGGAGACTTCGCGTAGTTCAGGGGCTAAGCGGAATTGAAGTAAACATCTCATGTCCCAACGTAGAAAATCGAGGAATGGTTTTTGCTTGCGATCCCATAGCATCGCGAGCTGTTGTAGAAGCGGTCCGCCGAAATATTGGCGGAGAACTTCCAATCATCGTGAAGCTTTCTCCGGATGTTACGGATATCGTCTCGATCGCGGGGGAAGTTATATCAGCGGGCGCGGATGGGCTGGCTTTGATAAACACGTTATTAGGAATGGCAATCGATATTGATGCGATGAGACCGAAATTGGCTGGGAAAACTGGTGGCTTATCTGGGCCAGCAATTCGACCAGTAGCGGTCCGAGCTATTTACCAAGTGCATGCGGCTTTTAAAAATATCCCGATACTTGGCATGGGTGGAGTCACCAACGGGCGTGATGCACTCGAATTGATCATGGCAGGTGCAAGCGCTGTTTCCATTGGAACCGCTAATTTTGGTAACCCTTCTGCGCCAATAAAGGTAAAGAACGAACTTGAACTATTGCTCAAGGAAAAGGGTTTTTCATCGGTGAAAGATGCGGTCGGAGTTGCCCATGAAAATTGATCAACGGATTATCCTCGCGCTTGATTTCCCTGATTTGGAAAGAACAATCGACATGATTGGGCTAACAAGTAGCGATATTTCAATCTACAAGTTGGGTCTTGAATTTTTCCTCGCGCAGGGACGCGAAGGCGTTAAGAAAATACAGGAAACATTTCCAGAGATAGATATTTTCCTCGACCTAAAACTTCACGACATACCCAACACAGTCGCTGGAGCTTGTGCCAGCGTGGCCCACTTAGAACCGAAGTTCCTGACCGTCCATGCCGCAGGTGGATTTGAAATGATTAAATCCGCAGTAGCTCAATCACCCAAAACTTCAATTACTGCGGTCACGGTCTTGACCTCACTTGATACTGAAGAACTTCAAACTCTAGGTTTGCCGAGCAACCCTGAGATGTTGGTGCTCTCACTTGCAAAGCGAGCTGTTGCCGCGGGTGCGAGCTCAATTGTCTGTTCACCTCTCGAGGTGAGCGCTCTTCGAAAGGCATTGGGAGATGAGATCATTCTTATTACACCAGGGGTTCGTCCGATGAATGCATCTCTCGATGATCAAAGTCGAGTGATGACGCCACGAGACGCAATCGATGCGGGTTCAACCTATGTTGTTATCGGTCGCCCGATTACACAAGCATCCAACCCGACCTCTGCTGCTGCTGAAATCGCCTCGACGCTTAGGTAACTTTGTAAGAAGTTGGTTTAATTGCTCCATGGGCGCGCCTCCGATATTAACTTTAGAAGAACGTCGAGCCGCGCTAGCAAAAGCAGCTCAATCGCGAAAAGTGCGCGCACTCTTTAAATCGGAAGTGAAAAACGGCGATCGTCACTGGTTGGATGCTTTTAAGAGTACCGATGAAGCTATCCGCAAAATGAGAGTAAAGGAACTGTTGGAATCTCTTCCAGGTTTCGGAGAGGTACGCGCTAAAAATGTTCTCGATAGAGCAGGTATCTCAGTCTCTCGCCGCATTCAGGGCGTCGGTAGAAGTCAATACGAGAATTTACTAAAACTGTTGAAAGAGTCTGATAAGTGATGCAGCAAGATGTGGCGCGTGGCAAGTTGATTGTGCTCTCTGGACCTGGAGGAGTGGGGAAGAGCACGATCGTTCAAGAGCTTAAGAAGCGCGATCATTTCTATTTTTCGGTATCTGCAACAACTCGGGCTCCGCGAACAGGTGAAATTGATGGCGAGGCATATCACTTCGTCAGCGCTGATGAATTTCAAAGGATGATCAACAACCATGTTTTTCTTGAATGGGCGGATTTTGCTGGCTCGCGTTATGGAACTCCACGAGGACCAGTAATGTCTGCGTTAGCTGCAGGCAAAGATGTTCTTCTTGAGATAGAAATAGAAGGCGCTCGACAAGTTAAACGCGCTATGCCGGAAGCGCTGATGGTCTTTCTACAACCTCCTTCAATGGCCGAACTAGAAGCGAGAATTACTAATCGGGGGACCGATAGCCCTGAACGAATAGCTGCTCGTCTGGCTCTAGCGAGGGCTGAGATGGCTGCCGCAGGGGAGTTTGACCATATTCTCACCAATCATCGAGTCGATGAAGTAATTCAATCGCTGGTATCCTTGGCGACCTCTTAAGTTTTCAAAAATACCGTTAAAGGAGCTCATGTGGCATCGCTCGATGGAATCACCAATCCTCCTATCGACGAACTTCTCGACAAGAGCGGTTCGAAGTATTCACTCGTTCTCTATGCTGCAAAGCGTGCTCGTCAGATCAATGCTTACTATTCCCAGCTCGGTGAAGGTTTGTTGGAATATGTTGGTCCGCTCGTTGAAACTCATGTTCATGAGAAGCCGCTTTCAATCGCTATGCGCGAGATTAACGACGGCTTACTCACGATAGAGAACCTCGAACCGCAAAACTAATCGCAGCCATGGCTGGCGCACCCATCACTTTCCCACGCGGCCGAGAGTTGGTCCTTGGCATCAGCGCAGGAATCGCGGCTTATAAATCGTGCGAGCTACTTCGTAGGCTCCAAGACAATGGGTACCTAGTCACCGTAGTCCCCACAGAATCCAGTCTTAATTTTGTTGGTAAAGCTACCTGGGAAGCGCTTTCAGGCCGCCCAGTTTCTACAAGCATATGGGAGAACGTTCACTCGGTTTCACATGTCGCACTTGGCGATTCTGCGGATGTAATCGTTATCGCCCCGGCTACTGCTGATGTGATCGCCCGACTAGCACAAGGTAGAGCTGATGATTTACTTACAACCACAGTTTTGGCATCCAGCGCGCCCATTCTGATTGTTCCAGCAATGCATCCAAAGATGTGGCTTAATGCGGCAACAGAAGAAAATGTTCGAACCCTTCGCGCCAGGGGAGTAATTGTCATGGAGCCAGAGGTGGGACGGTTAACTGGAAAAGATTCCGGAATTGGACGTTTCCCTGAGACGCAATCAATTATTGATGAAGTACTCCGTTTATCTAAAAAGAACGCAGTACTCGCAGGGAAGAAAGTCGTAGTTACAGCTGGCGGAACACGAGAAGCGCTAGACCCAGTTCGATTTATCGGCAATCACTCGAGCGGTAGACAAGGATTGGCAATCGCGTATGAAGCCCTTAAAGCCGGGGCTGAAGTCACGGTAATCGCTGGAGCAACAGACCCCTTTTATTTGGAGGGAGCCCGCGTTATCGATGTACAGAGCGCCCAAGAAATGCAGCGCGCTGTTGAAAGCGAATTTCACGATGCGGATGCCTTAGTTATGGCGGCTGCAGTTGCTGATGCACGCCCTACAACCATGTCAGATGAAAAAATTAAGAAGAACGAATTGCAAGAAATTTCACTCACCCGTAACGAAGATATCCTCGCTGGCATCTCTGCGCGAAAACGCCCTAATCAAGTGTTGGTTGGATTCGCCGCTGAAACTTCAGCTCAAGCGTTGGCCTTGGGTGAGACAAAGTTACGAGCAAAAGGAGCGGATTACCTTTACGTCAACGACGTTTCAGGCGGCGCAATATTTGGTTCAGATCAAACTTCTGGAACGCTCATTGGATTGGATATAGCTCCTATCGGATTTAATAATGTAGATAAATTTGAAGTTGCGGAAGTCATCATCAAAGAGGTTGCTCACAGATTGGAACGAGTTCATGGCTAAGCGTCTTTTTACTTCTGAATCGGTAACAGAAGGACATCCTGACAAGATTGCTGATGCAATTTCTGATGCAGTACTGGATTCCCTATTAACTCAGGATCCAAAGAGTCGTGTGGCTTGTGAAACGCTGATCACAACGGGCCAGGTCCATGTGGCGGGAGAAGTCACAACCGATGGTTATGCCGACGTAAATGGATTGGTTCGTGAAACGGTTTTAAACATCGGGTATGACAGCTCTGAGAAGGGTTTTGATGGGAATAGCTGCGGCGTATCTATTTCTATCGGCCAGCAATCTCAAGATATCGCAGTTGGCGTTGATCACGCTGTAGAAGAACGCTTATCTAAATCCACTGATCCGCTTGATCTTCAAGGCGCTGGCGATCAAGGCTTGATGTTCGGATATGCAACTCGTGATACCAAAGAACTGATGCCGCTACCTATAGCAATGGCTCATCGACTCGCAGAAGAACTAACCCGTCAACGCAAAAATGGGACGTTAAGTTACCTCCGCCCTGATGGGAAAACTCAAGTCACTATTGAGTACGACGGTGACAAGCCAGTTGCATTGGATACCGTCGTGATTTCTTCTCAACATTCACCTGAAGTGGATTTAGATAAAACCTTGGCACCTGACATCAAGAAACATGTCATTGATCCAGTAATTTCTACTTTTAACTTATCTTCAACAAACGTGAGAGTTCTTGTAAATCCCACTGGCCGTTTTGTTATTGGCGGGCCTATGGGCGATGCGGGTCTTACTGGAAGAAAGATTATTGTCGACACTTACGGAGGAATGGCGAGACATGGAGGAGGAGCTTTCAGCGGAAAGGATCCCTCAAAGGTCGACCGCTCTGCTGCCTATGCAATGAGATGGGTTGCTAAGAATGTTGTTGCGGCGGGATTAGCAGACCGCTGCGAAGTTCAGGTTGCTTACGCTATTGGTAAAGCACAACCAGTTGGTTTATTTGTCGAAACTTTTGGAACTGAAAAAGTGCCAGTTAATCAAATTTCAGATGCTGTATTGAAAGTTTTTGATCTCCGTCCTGCTGCAATCATCCGAGATCTCAATCTACTAAGACCTATTTATTCCAAAACTAGCGCGTATGGACATTTCGGCCGGGAGCTTCCTGAATTTACTTGGGAAAGAACTGACCGGGCAGATTTGCTCGCTCGCGAAGTAAAAGGCTAAATAACGCTGTGGCGACCGAGAAGCCACTCTCACTTCGCCGCCAAAGGGGAGCCGCGCAGACTCCAAGATCTGGACATACAAATGTCGCCAATATTCAGGTAGAGGTTTTCGTTGACAATGGAATCTTTCACTTAGATGAACCTTATTCCTATTCAGTAAGGGAAGAGCTACGCGGAGAGATCAATGTTGGAACTATCGTTTGGGTTCCTTTCAATAATCAAAAAGTACTCGGCGTGGTGAAAGCCATCAGCAGTGGATCTGCTTCAGGGCTTAAATTTGTTGATTCGATAGCTCTATCGCCGGGATTTACTCCTTCGCTTCTTGAACTAGTAGAGGCCTTAAAAAATCGATATGTCACTTCTAGATTTGATCTCTTTCGTTTCATGCTACCTCCTTTGTCCAAAGGGAAGTCAAAGTCGAGTAATGATTCCTCTGTTTCTTCAAGTAATACAGGTTCAAAAGCTAAGAAAGTGGCAAGGAAAACTGCTAGATCTTTCGTGCTGGCCGACGTTGGCATCAGTTCCATAGATATTGCCGTCTCAACCTTGAAGAGAGATAGCGCTAAGCGAAGACTCATCATTGTTCCAACAGTCCGGGATCTCACGTCGATGAGAAGAAAGTTATTGTCAGCTGAAATTTCAGAATTTGTCGAACTTGGATCTCACCTAAAGAGCAGTGAACGACGAGAAGCTTTTGCACGGTTATCTGACGAAAATGTGAATCTTGTCATTGGAACCAGGGGCGCCATATTTGCGCCTTGGGCAGGTATAGAGGAGATTGTTGTCGTTGATGATTTCTCGCCACATCATTACGAGATTAAATCGCCGTATTGGAACACCCGAGATGTCGCCCTATTACGGAGCGAGATTGAAAATGCGGCAATAGTATTTGTTGGCCAATCACTATCCCTCGAATTATTGCGCTTAGTTGATTCAGGTTGGATAAAACTCATTTCGCAGGCAAACTTCTTTAGTCGGACTAAGCGACAGAAGGTCGTTACAGAACCCGACTCGTACCGGTCTACCGTCAAAGAAGGGCTGAAACATGGTCCTGTACTCATCAGCGTCGTAGAGAAGAGTTATTCAAATGTCTTTAGCTGCGAGAGATGTCGAACCATTGCGAAATGTGAATGTGGCGGAAGGGTTGTAATCCAGAAAAAAGGGTTATTTGGTTGCACTATTTGTGAAAAGAGTTCAGGTAATTGGGCCTGCCAAGAATGTTCATACAGCAAATTCCGAACCATGAGAATTGGTGCGGAAAGAATTCATGACGACATAGGAAGGATGTTTCCCGGAATACCTATCCTGATCAGTACAGCGGAAAAACCTCTTATAGATGAGCTGGCTAAACAATCAATTGTTATTTCTACATTTGGCGTTGAGCCGGAGTTCTCAGGCGGTTACGGCGCAATTGTGCTACTTGGTGGAGAAGACCTTGTTAATCGTCCATTTATTAGATCGGAAGAAGAGACGCTGCATCGTTTCTTCAAACTTCTTGGCAAGTTAAGCTCACATGGATTGATTTACTCGTCTTTACCCGCCCAGAATGGAATCTCTCAGGCGATCATCCAGCAAAACCCAATAAAGAGATTGCGTGCGGAATCGCAAGAACGTCATGCATCAGACCTTCCACCGCATACACGTTTTGTAAGAATTCATGGAGACGCACTTTCGATGCCGGGTCTCCGAAGAAAGATTGATGATGAGTTTGGTAAAAAACTCGCTTCCTATATTTCGATCGATGGCACGTCCATCACCTTAAAGATTCAACATGAATACTCTAGTGAAGTACTTGCTTCGCTCAGGGCGCTACAGAAGCTCCGTTCTCTCAAGAAGAAAGCGCTCCTCGGTATCCATGTCGATCCTTACGACATCTAGACCGTTACAATAACTCCATGGCAATTCAACCAATTAGGTATTTTGGCGATCCGGTACTTACAACGCCCGCGGTTGAAGTTAAAGATTTTGATAAGGAGCTTCGGAATCTGGTTCGTGATCTGACGGAAACTATGGTTGATGCACCTGGTGCAGGTTTAGCTGCTCCTCAGATCGGAGTTCCCCTGCGAGTTTTTGTCTGGCATGTAGATGATGAATTTGGCCATTTAGTAAATCCAACTCTCGATTTGGGTGAAGAGATGCAAGAAGGAGAAGAGGGTTGTCTGTCCTTCCCCGAACTTTCATATGAGACGCCTAGAGCGATGCGTGCAGTGGCTAAGGGATGGAACATGCATGGCGAACCCCTCGTCGTTGAAGGAACTGAATTCCTAGCTCGAGCGCTGCAACATGAAACAGATCATCTCAATGGCGTCCTATTTATTGATCGCCTTCCTGCAGAGTTAAGAAAACAAGCTATGAAGGAGATTCGCGAAGCTGAATGGTTTCTTCAGTCAGAAGCCAATGGTGCATCTTTAGAGATCAAAGTATCACCTCACGCAACCTTCGGACGTAATCTATAAATGAAGATCGGCTTTTAATCAATGAAAGTCGTAATTGCATCATCTTCCGAGATTGCAGAGCCCGTTTTAACTGCTCTCCAAGGTTCAACGCACCAAGTTCTTGCAGGAATATCTATGCCAGATAAACCTGCAGGCAGAGGAAGACTTCTTCAAGCAAACAGATTTTCAGTTCTGTGTGAAAGAGAAGGTATTCCTTTGTACAAACCAGAAAGCCGATTGGAGCTCAACGAAGTTCTCACGAGTTTAGCGCCAGATTTAGTGATTACTATCGCATACGGCCGTTTAATTAAGAGTGGTGAACTGAATATTCCTAAATATGGTTGGCTCAATATTCACTTCTCACTTCTGCCACGATGGAGGGGAGCGGCGCCTGTCCAGAGGGCCATTCAGAATGGTGACAGCGAAACTGGTATTTCGATCTTTCAGCTTGATGAAGGTATGGACACAGGTCCCATTTTTCTCTCCAAACCCATTCCGTTGCGTGGTACTGAAACTTTCGGCAGTCTGCTTTCCGAATTGTCATCGTTGGCAGCTCCAGCGACTCTTCAAGTTCTAGAAATGATCGAAGCAGGTACCGCGCCAACGCCACAAAGTCATGAAGCGGCAACGTTGGCGCCAAAATTGAGTAAAGACGAAGCGCGTATTGAATGGCATAAAAGTGCAACGGAGATTGATCGGCAGATAAGGGCCATGAATCCCTGGCCAATAGCCTGGTCAACTCTTGATGGACAGCGACTATCAATATTGAGCGCGGTAAAAAATGATCAAGACGGAGAACCAGGTTCCGTTATTTCCACGTCTCCATTGGTAATTGGGTGCGGCGAGAATTCGCTAGAAATCCTCTCAATTAAACCTGAAGGCAAAAAGCAGATGACCGCCAATGAATGGGTGCGAGGTGCTCGGATTTCTCAAGGTACAACTTTTCGATGAGAGCAATTTCCGACGCGCGTCTGCTCGCTTTCGAAGTTCTTGTAGATGTGGAACTCAATGGTGCGTATAGCAATCTGCTGCTACCAAAATTCCTTGCCAAATCCACACTCAGTAAAGTTGATAGAGCATTTGCCTCCGAATTGGTTTATGGAACGCTGCGGCTTAAAGGTCGCCACGATCTGTACATTGCAGAGGTAAGCAGCAGACCGCTTTCTGAAATTGATGAGAAAGTTTTGATAGTACTTCGACTAGGCGTTCATCAACTTAAAGAGATGCGCGTACCAACACATGCAGCACTGAACGAAACGGTTGAGCTCGCAAAGAAAGTAGCCGGTAAATCTACAAGTGGATTTGTGAACGCAATTCTCAGAAGCATTGATGGCATATCCAACCAAAATATTTCCCTACCAAATGAAGCTCAGGCTCGATTGTCGGCGCAATATTCGCATCCAGAGTGGATTGTAAGTTCCTATTTTGATTCGCTAAAGGATGAAGCGCAGGTTGAAGAACTTTTGCAGGCGAATAATCTTCCGGCTCGCCCGACACTGATTGCTTGGCCCGGCAGGTCCACACAATCTGAGCTGGTCGAAAATGGCGCAATTCAATTACCTGGAAGTAGCGTCGCGGTGACTTACGAGGGTGATCCTGGAGATCTCGCCGCCGTAAGAGAGCGAAGAGCTGGGGTTCAAGATTTAGGTTCACAGATTGTTGTTGAGAAGTTTCTCGCCACATTTGAGGAGAATCTACGTTGGCTTGATTTATGCGCAGGTCCGGGAGGTAAGGCGGCATATCTCGCTAGCTATCTTAATGTGCATAGTGGAACTCTGGTGGCAAACGAAGTTTCATCAGAACGCGCAAAATTGGTTTCACAGGTTGTTGGTGAATCTATGGTTTTAAACTATGACGGGCGAAAGTTCCCGGACGATATTGAGAAGTTCGACCGCATTTTGCTGGATGCGCCATGCACGGGAATAGGCGCGCTGAGGCGCAGACCAGAAGTGAGATGGCGAAGAACCCTTCAGGATTTAAAGAACTTAACTGTCTTGCAGGCCGAATTATTAGCGTCAGCGAGATCTCTCCTCAAAGACGGTGGAATCCTGGCATATGTAACCTGCTCATCGCATCAAGCTGAAACAAAGTTCCAGATTAGAAACTTTCTCAAGAATTTTCCCGATTTTCACCGTATCCCAGTCGCAGATAGCCGTGCCGATACTGATGGGGATTTACAATTATGGCCGCATCGAGACAACTGTGATGCAATGTTTCTTTCTATTCTTGAGAAGGGAAGAGGATGATTCGAATCTGTCCCAGCATTCTCAACGCTAATTTCGACGATTTACCCAATGAAATTCGTAAGGTTGCAGAGGTAGCGGATCTATTACATCTGGATGTAATGGATGATGTATTCGTTCCGAATTTCACCTTCTCGCTAGAGAGATCTTTAGAGATTATCGAATTCTCGGCTTTACCCGTCGATGTTCACCTTATGGTTGCTGAGGTTGATAAAAAAGCGTGCGATTATGCAGCCGCAAACACTCAAAGTATCACTGTCCATTACGAAGCTTGTGAGGATCCTGTCTCAACTCTTCGGTCAATTCGAAATTCGGGCAAGCGAGCGGGATTAGCAATAAGGCCAGGTACTCCGATAGAAGTTGTTGAGGAGATTTTGGAAGAGATTGACATGATTTTGGTAATGACGGTTGAACCTGGATTTGGAGGACAATCCTTCATGGAAAATATGATGCCTAAAGTTGCGCAAGCAAGAAAGTGGCTCAGTCAAAAAGGATTTTCTGACACGTGGCTACAAGTGGATGGGGGAGTTTCACTCTCTACTGTTCGCATTGCTTACGAAGCTGGGGCAGATACTTTTGTCGCTGGATCGGCTGTCTATAGAGCAGAAAATCCCGCTCAGATGATCAGAGATATTCGATCACAAATATTTCAATAGTTGATCTAAACCTGGTTCTTCAATCACAACGTCAGCCGCTTGATTGAGAATCTCTTTTCCTCGGTAACTTACTCCAAGCCCTGCAAGTTGAATCATTTCAAGATCATTAGAGCCATCCCCAACTGCAACACATTCACTCAGCTGCACGCCGGACATCTCGGCAAAGTCTTTGAGCGCTTGGGCTTTCCCTCTCCGATTGATCACCGTACCTATTGTTTGTCCCGTGAGATAGCCATCCACTACCTCCAAAGAATTAGCTCTCACAAAATTGAAGTTGAAATCCTTGAGAAGAGAATCCAAAACATTGAGGAATCCACCTGAGACAACGCCTATGCGATAGTCAGAACGACGTAACTCATCGATAAGGGACTCTGCACCAGGCGTGAATGAGATGTCACCCAGAACATCCTGAAATACGCTTTCCGGCAAACCTTTAAGGAGGGCAACTCTAGCTTTCAAGGCTTCATCAAAATTGAGTTCACCCGCCATGGCTTGAGCCGTGATTCTTGAAACTTCCTCTCCGCGTGACGCTAGCGCTCCGAGAAGATCGATTACTTCTTGCTCAATGAGAGTGGAATCAACATCAAAGAGAACAAGTCGATATTTCATAAGATTTCTAGAGCGACATCAAAATTCTTGGGTCTTAATATGGAGACCAGATCCTTTTCAATTGCAGAAGCATGCGCTGGGTCGAGCTCAATCTCCAAGGCGATGATGACGCGACCAGAAAGTGCGATGCTCTGAGAATCTGACACAGACAAGCTAAACGGTTTAAGCGTCTCTAAGATCTCTGCGGTGAGTAAATCTCGAGTAGAAGCATCTCCAGGGCCACTAGCGAGAATAATTGCTTTCGATTTAAGTGCACTCACTTGAGCAGTTTAGCGAAGTTGCCACAGCAAACAGGTATCTTTTCGCCCTATGGAGCCCTTGTTACGAGTTGATGGGGTAGTTGTCCAACGTTCATCAAGAAATATTCTTGGTCCGATAACGTGGCATATCAACGAAGGCGAGCGTTGGGTAATTCTTGGACCAAATGGAGCTGGCAAGACAACTCTCCTGCAACTTCTTGCAGCGCTTACTCATCCTTCTCAAGGTCGAGTCACAATACTCGGTGAATCAATGGGAGCTGTTGATGTATTTGAACTGCGCCCGAGAATTGGTTTTACATCAAGTGCGATGCTAGAACTTCTGCCTCATGATGAGCGGGTAATGGACATAGTTCTCACATCTGCCTATGCCATTGCAGGTCGCTGGCAAGAAGAGTATGACTTGTGGGACGAATCGCGGGCTAAAGCGCTCTTAACAACATTTGGAGTTCGAGATCTTGGTGAACGAATCTTTGGAACCCTAAGTGAAGGCGAAAAAAAGAGAGTGCAAATCTCGCGAGCGCTGATGGCAGATCCTGAGGTGCTCCTTCTTGATGAGCCAGCCGCAGGTCTGGATCTCGGGGGGCGCGAAGATATTCTGCAGCGAATCACCGAATACACAAGCGATGCTCATTCTCCTGCGACAATTATTGTCACTCATCACATTGAGGAGATACCCGCAGGAACTACTCACGCTCTTCTTTTAAAAGACGGCCTAGCAATTCATGCTGGAATGATTGAAGAGGTTCTCACAGAATCAAATATCAAAGAAGTTTTCGGTGTTGACATTAACTTGGCATTTAATGGTACGCGATACTTTGCTTCTGCGAAGAACTAATGCTCTTTTCATTGGTGCCGGAACCTTGGCGTGAAGTACTTATGCCGCACGAGGAGCTAATTAATTCCATTGGAAGTCAATTACAGATAAGGGCGGATAAAGGCGAGCGAATACTCCCTGATCGCAAATGGGTATTTCGGGCTCTTGAGATTCCTCCTAGTCAGGTGCGAGTTGTCATTGTTGGACAAGATCCGTACCCAAATATCTCCGATGCCATAGGACTGTCGTTCTCTGTGCCGCCGCGTAAATCGGGTTTGCCAGGTTCTTTGATGAATATCCAGAAAGAGATTATTACTGATATCGGCTCGACAACTACATCTGATGGCGATCTCACGCGTTGGGCCGACCAAGGAGTGATGTTGTTAAATCGAACTCTCACTGTCTCGGCTGGCGAAAGCGCATCGCATTCATCTCTTGGTTGGTCGGCCGTTACAGAAACGGTTGTGAAACATCTCGCCCTTCAAGGTGTCATCGCTCTCCTGTGGGGAAATTCTGCACGGGAGTTAGCTACGTTTTTCTCCGAGGATCACAGAGTTGAAGGCGTTCATCCCAGCCCGTTATCGGCACATCGCGGTTTCCTAGGCTCTAAACCATTCTCTCAAGTTAATCAAAAATTACTTGCCCAAAATCAAGCACCCATCATTTGGTAATTGAAAAGAAAAATGGCCCAGAATTCTCTGGGCCATTTTTTACTGCTGTAACGTTATTAGCTAACCCAGGTGTTGATTGGGTTATTGAGGAAGTAGATCATGAACAATCCAGCAACAAGGAGGAGCAGAGGATGAACATCCTTGCTTCGACCTTGTAGGAATCGAATGACTACATATGAAACAAATCCAGCGCCAATACCTACTGAGATGTTATAGGTGAATGGCATCAGAATGATGGTCAAGAATGCCGGGATTGCGATTCCGTAATCTTCCCAATCAATTGATTTGATTTGAGTCATCATCAAGAAGCCTACGATGATCAAGGCTGGAGTTGCAGCCTCATAAGGAATGATTGCTACAAGCGGTGCGAGGAAGGTAGTGAGCAGGAAGAGCACACCAGTTACAACTGAAGCTAATCCAGTACGAGCGCCTTCGCCTACGCCAGAAGCTGACTCAATATAAGAAGTGTTAGAAGAAACGCCAGCGGCGCCACCAGCTGCAGCAGCAAGTGAGTCCACAAGGAGAATGCGATCTGCATTTGGAGGAGTTCCATCTTTATCGTTGAGGCCGGCTTCTTGACCAATTGCAGTCATCGTTCCCATGGTGTCGAAGAAGTCCGCCAAGAGAAGTGTGAAAACAAGGAGAAGTGCCGTGATTAATGGAACGCGGTCAAAGGAACCAAATAGATTGAAGGAACCTAGTAGACCAAAGTCTGGAGTTGCAACAACTGAATCTGGAACAGCTGGAACATTTAAGTTCCAACCTTTTGGATTGACGTTGCCAGTAGCTCCATCAAATAGTGGTCCAACTTTGAACGCACTTTCAATGGCAACCGCGAGAGCAGTTGAGATGACAATACCGATGAGAAGAGCTGCCTTAACTTTGCGGACCATAAGGCCAATGGTGAGGAATAAACCAAATGCGAAGACAACTACTGGCCAACCAACAAGTTCGCCATTATTGCCCAGCGTTACTGGAACGGGTCCAGTGCCGGTGCGGCGGACGAAGCCAGCATCAACAAGACCGATAAGTGCGATAAACAAACCAATACCAACTGAGATCGCAATCTTGAGTTGAGTTGGTACTGCGCGGAAGACCGCAGTGCGGAATCCAGTGAGAACCAAGACGGTGATGATGATGCCCTCGAGGACAACAAGTCCCATCGCATCAGCCCATGTCATCTTGGAAGCGATTGCCACAGCAACAAAGGTGTTCAAACCAAGTCCTGTTGCCAGAGCTAACGGGAAGTTTGCGACAACGCCCATAAGAATTGAGAGGACGCCAGCGACAAGCGCTGTTGCCGCTGCAACGAGGGCTAGATTCGGGGCGTCTCCGCCACCGAGATATTTCCCATCGCCATCTTTTGCAAGACCAATGATGAGTGGATTGAGAGCGACGATGTAAGCCATCGTGAAGAAGGTAACTACGCCGCCGCGAACCTCTTGAGCTACCGAGGATCCGCGTTGAGATATTTTGAAGTAAGAATCGAGCATGCTCTTCCTTTCATCCCAGAAAAACAGGATGGCGCTAATTTTTTAACGGTGGTGGTTGCGACACCGAGTGGAGTCAGTCCACAGGCTGAGGGGAGTACGAGAAACCTATTGGTTACTTCTGGGTAAGTCGGGCAACGACACCAAAAGAAGTCGCTACGGAGTACCCGATGAACAAGGCGAAAAGCGCTGTTCCAAGGCCTACTCGACCACCCAAGAGAGCGCCACAGATGAGGACAAAAACTTCAATCATGAGTCGTACTCGCCCTACTGGTATTCCAGTTCGCTTGTGTAGTGATGTCATCCACCCATCGCGCGGACCTGGGCCAAGTCCGCATGTTATGTAGAGCGCAGATCCAGCGCCAACGAGAACAATACCTACAACAACATAGAGCAGCTCAAGTGAGAAATTATTCGGGTGCGGGATGTTTTCAATTCCAATATCAATTGCAGTAGCAACGATGAGAATATTTGCCAAAGTTCCAAACCCAGGTTTCTCTTTCAAGGGAATCCATAGGATCAATACGATTCCACTTATAAGAAAGGTGGCTTCACCAACCGACAGAGGTGTTCTCAGGGATATTCCTTGAGCCAGTACCGACCATGGCGCATTACCGAGATCTGAAACGATTAACAAGCTATCGCCAATTCCAAAAATAAAGAGACCGAAAGCAAGAATCAATACTCGAGATGCTCTTAAATCCCAGCGATGGGATGCAGTCCAGGGAGTTAATGGAACTGTTTTATGCGGTTTGAGGCGCTCGATGAAATCACGCACTTTCGAACGCTACACCATTTGTGCGTTATTTAATGCTTTAGATAATGCTTTAGACTGATCTTTATGTTTGTGGGTGTAGGCACAGTCATCAATATTGCCGCAATCGTTGTTGGCGCGGCTCTCGGTGTATTGATCGGAAACCGTTTAGCCGAAAGAACTCGAGTTTTGATGACCGATGTTTTGGGAGCAATCACCCTCATCGGCGCGGCATCATCTATTAAGGCGTTGTGGAATCAAGATCTTGCCAGCGCGTTGCCACAAGGATGGCCCATCATGGTTGTTCTAGGGTCGCTGCTCATTGGAGGATTAATCGGCTCGACGTTGAATATCGAAGCGCGCCTTGAACAGCTCGGTGTGAGGCTAAAAAAACGTTTTGATCGTCATGGAGATTCTCCATTTGTTGAAGGTTTCGTTACCGCTTCTTTGATTTTTGCAATTGGACCGCTTGCCATCCTCGGCAGCATCAGCGATGGGATGTCCACTGGTATTGATCAATTAGTCCTGAAGAGTACTTTGGACTTTTTCGCTTCAATCGCTTTTGCAGCAGCGTTAGGTTGGGGCGTTGCGGTATCGGCCTTACCTGTGGGTGTATATCAATTCGCTTGGACCGGAATAGGTTTTGCCCTCGGTTCAATTCTTGCTGATTATCAAGTAAGCGCTATGACTGCTACGGGTGGAATTTTGCTCTTAGGAATCGCCTTTAAGTTATTGAACATCAAATCGATTGCTATCGGAAATTTGCTACCAGCACTTGCTGTTGCACCCTTACTTGCGCTGGCTATTGGTGCTCTTTAAAAACTTGAAGCATCAATCACAAAGCGATATTTGACATCGCTTGCAACCGTTCTTTCATAGGCTTTATTGATGTAGTCAGCCTTGATAACTTCGACATCGCTGACAATATTCTTCTCGCCACAGAAATTAAGCATCTCTTGCAGTTCGGGCATTCCACCAATCATCGAACCCGCAATTGATCGACGTCCATCAAGCATGGTTCCAGCGTTTACGGCATATGGTTTACCTGGAAGCCCAATAATGACCAGAGTTCCATCAGTAGCGAGAGTTGAAAGATACGGATCGAGATCGAGATCTGCGCTTACTGTATTGAGAATCAAATCAAACTTCTTACGTAGCGGTTTATGCCACTCGTTTCCGCGGGTAATTATGAAATTTTTTGCACCCATTGATTTTGCATCTGACTCTTTCTGTTCAGAATGGGAAAAAACAGTAACGTCAGCGCCAAGAGCGGCGGCAAATTTAACTCCCATATGTCCCAATCCGCCGAGACCCATCACTGCAACTTTGGATGCAGAGTCAACTTTCCAATGCTTTATAGGTGAATAAAGAGTGATACCCGCGCACAAAAGGGGAGCAACACCTGCGGGATCAAGATTTTTGGGAATTGAAACTGCGTAATCTTCATCGATAACAAAATAGTTTGAGTAACCACCGAATGCAATGGTGGTTGAATTTCTCTCATATCCGTTATAGGTCCCCGTCATACCTTCGAGGCAATATTGCTGGAGACCCTTGGTGCAATTAACGCACTTTCGGCATGAATCTATAAAAACACCAACGCCAATAGCGTCTCCAACTTTGAACTTCGAAGTTTTTGAGCCTACCTCCGTAACGGTTCCAACAATTTCATGGCCTGGAACCATAGGAAAAAGTGCGGAACCCCATTCCTCGCGAACTTGATGAATGTCAGAGTGACAGATTCCTGCGTAATCAATTTTGAAACCAATATCGTTTTCGCGAAGTGATCGTCTTTCAAATTCAAAAGGTGATAAATCTGCTCGCGCGGACAAGGCCGCATATCCTCGGGTCGTTGTCATGGGTCAATTAAAGGGTAGAGGATCGATTGATTGGTGCGCAGCGCCTGAATTCCTGGCCGTGACTTTTCGCATATGGTGGCGACGGCACAAAACTTCATATGCAACTTCGCTGGCAGCATTGGTGTCTCCAACGACAACTTGTTCACCTTCAGTCACCATGACTCCACCAACTGTTCGCGCGTTATGCGTAGCACGCTCTCCACACCAACATAGGGCTTCTACCTGAAGTGTGTGAACACGATCTGCTAGCTCTACCAAGCGGGCAGAACCTGGAAAGAGCTTGGTTCTAAAATCGGTGAGGATTCCGAAGGCGTAAACGTCAATCCCGAGACCATCGGCAATCCGGGCTAATTGCTCAATCTGAGAGGGCGCGTAGAACTGCGCTTCGTCACAAATTACGTAATCGATCCGTTTTCCAGTTGATAACTGATCAACTACAAACTTATGCAAATCCATCTCCTCTGAAACTTCGAGGGCTTCAGATGTTAATCCAAGCCTGGAAGAAATCTTTCCAGCGCCAGCGCGGTCTCGATTAGTGAAGAGCAGCCCTGCACGGCCACGACTCTCATGATTATGTGCGGTTTGCAGCGCAAGAGTGGACTTGCCGCTATCCATGGTTCCGCAGTAATAGATTAATTCAGCCACGTGTTACGCCTTTAAAAGTGAAATTATCGAGACATCGGGGTGAGTTTCATGAATTATTTTGCGGCCTTGTAAGAATTCGATCTCTAACATAAAAAGATGCGCAACAACATTAGCTCCGGTTATACCGACGAGATCATGACAGGCAAGAGCGGTACCGCCGGTGGCAAGTACGTCATCCACGATGATGACATTATCGCTTGGTGCGAGAAGATCCTTGTGAAGTTCAAGAGCGTCAAAACCATATTCGAGCGCATACTCTTTTCGATATACCTCACGGGGTAATTTCCCGGGCTTTCGAACTGTAACAAAACCGATTTCTAGAGCTTTCGCTATTGCTCCGCCGAGAATGAAACCGCGACTTTCAATACCTACGATTGCATCGATTCCGCGATTTAAACTTCTTATAGCACGAGCGAATTCATCAATCACAACTCCGAAACCAGGTCCGTCCGCAAGAAGCGGGGTGATGTCTTTGAAAAGAATTCCGGGTTTTGGGTAATCAGGAACATCAGCAATCAACGAAAGCGCTCTTTGAAGTGGGGTTTGCTGGCTCACGGCGGGAGCGTATCTATAAAACGTGTCCGAGAGGGGACTTGAACCCCTAATCCCTTTCGAGAACTAACACCTCAAGCTAGCGCGTCTGCCAATTCCGCCACCCGGACAATGAGAGGGCATACTTTAGCCCATGAAACTCAACGATGCTCAACGCCTAGAACTTGAAGCAGATGTAGTGCAACTCTGCCAAGAATTGATTCGAATCCCCAGCGTGAATTTTGGCGATGGCAAGGGCGATGAAGAGGCAGCTGCAAATTACGTTGCATCGAAGCTTGAAGAAGTTGGGATTAAAACCAAGATCTACCAAAGTGCACCTAAGCGGTGTTCTGTCGTTGCAAATATTGAAGGTCAAGATCCATCACTTCCTGGGCTCGTTGTTCACGGTCACATTGATGTTGTTCCAGCCAATGCAGCAGATTGGTCAGTAGATCCTTTTTCCGGAGTTATCAAGGATGGATGCATTTGGGGTCGTGGCGCCGTCGATATGAAAAATATGGATGCGATGATGCTTGGTGTATTCAGGCTGTGGGCCCGCCACGGGTTTAAGCCACAACGAAATTTTGTGATTGTTTTCTTTGCCGACGAAGAAGCTGGTGGCATTTTTGGTTCTCGCTGGATGGCGCAAAATCACCCCGAAGTTTTTAGCAATTGCAATGAAGCGGTCTCTGAAGTTGGTGGGTTCTCGTTAACCCTAAGCTCAGGTAAACGGATCTATCCCATCGAAACCGCTGAAAAAGGTATTGAGTGGATGAAGTTGACTGCTTCAGGATTAGCCGGCCATGGTTCCATGGTCAATACTGCCAACGCGGTCACCAGACTTGCCGACGCTGTATCGCGAATTGGTAACTATAAATGGCCACAGCGAATGACGAAGACAAACGAAGCATTTCTTCGCAAAGTCGCTGAACTCACTGGTCATACATATGATGAAAAAAATCTGGAACCGATAGTAAAAGAGCTGGGATCGATAGCGAGAATGTTGGGCGCAACATTAACCAATACTGCGAACCCATCGATGTTAGAAGCGGGTTATAAAGCTAACGTCATTCCACAAACCGCAAGCGCAGTTGTGGATGGGCGTACGATTCCAGGTTATGAAAGTGAGTTAATGGAAACGATAAAGCAACTTGCCGGGGAGCATGTTCTTGTTGAAAGTATTGTTTCCGATATCCCACTGGAAGTAGATTTTTCAGGTCCATTAGTAGAGAAAATGATTGCTGCGGTTAAATCAGAGGACCCCGAAGGTATTCCTGTTCCTTATCTGATGAGCGGTGGCACTGATAATAAAGCGCTAGCGAAACTTGGCATCGCAGGCTACGGATTTAGCCCGCTCCAACTACCTCCAGATCTAGATTTTTTAGCGCTATTCCACGGCGTTGACGAGAGAGTTCCTGTTGACTCTTTGAAGTTCGGCGCACGTGCGCTACAAACATTCCTCGCGAGTGCTTAATAAAGATATTTAGGAATCTGAAGAAACTTCATCGAGCGCTTCACGAACCGGCACGGGAATTGTTACCGATTCAGAACTAAGCGCTCCACGTAATTGCGCTCCAGTTCGCGCGCCCACAACTGCAGCTGTCACGCCTGGACAATCTCTAACCCAAGCCAGAGAAACTTCTAATGGAGATAGTCCTAAACCATCGGCTGCAACCATAACTGCTTCAACTATTCGCATCGATCTCTCATTTAGATATGGAGTAATAAATGCAGAAAAATGTGGACTTGCTCCGCGGGAATCAGATGGCATTCCACCGCGATATTTTCCAGTTAGGACTCCACGTCCGAGGGGAGACCAGGCCAGGAAGCCAACGCCAAGTTCAATAGATGCAGGCAACACTTCTCGTTCAACGCGACGGTTCAGTAAAGAATATTCATTTTGAGTACTAACTATCGGTGCTTTCCCAAAAAGAGGATTTTGTAAAGTGACGCTACGAGCAGTTTGCCATCCAGAGAAATTCGATATTCCCACATGACGAGCCTTGCCAGAATTAAGGGCGTAGTCCATCGCACCCAAGGTTTCTTCTAACGGAGTCTTTTCATCCCAGGTATGAATCTGCCACAAGTCGATGTAGTCGGTACCAAGTCTTGTTAACGACTTGTCGAGATCAGAGATAAGTGAGGTTCGAGAATTATCAACTTTTCTCTCACCAGTTTTAAAGCTAATTCCTGCTTTTGTTGCGATAACAACTTCATCTCGGGGGATGAGCACCCCTAGAAGCCCACCGAGAACTCTCTCCGAATCGCCATCTCCGTAGACGGCGGCGGTATCAATGAAGTTTCCACCAGCATCCAGGAAAAAGCGAAGTTGTTCTGCCGCTTCATGTTCGTCGGTATCCCGACCCCAGGTCATAGTTCCAAGCGCCAAACGCGAGACTCGAACACCGCTTCGTCCTAGTTGGCGTAGTTCCATGAAAAGACCCTAGCAGCAATAACCTTGGAACATGACGACCTTCCTACTTCTGCGTCATGCCCATTCTGTGGCTAATGATCAAGGAGTTCTAGCTGGACGTGTAGATGGAGTGGTTCTTTCGAAAGTGGGAGAGTCGCAAGCAAAGAAACTTCCCAAGGCTTTGGAAGATTGGAAAATTAACCGATTTTTTTCTAGTCCATTAGATCGTTGCATCATGACAGTTAAGCCAATTCTGGCCGATCGCAGTAAAAAGGTGTTCCTCGATAAAGAATTTATTGAAATGGATTATGGACTTTGGTCAGGTAAGAAACTGAGTCGCCTCCGTCGAGAGAAGGGTTGGAAAAGAATTCAAAGAGAGCCGATGTCATTTACTTTCCCAGAAGGTGAAGCTTTCAGCTCTGCTGCTCATCGGATTGAAAGGCGATTGCGCAAACTATCCAACCTTTACCCTAAAGAGACGATTCTTATTGTGACTCATGGCGACATCATCAAGCTTGCTACGCAATTAACTCTTGATGGTGATTTGAACAAATTTCAACGTTTGGTTGTCGATACCTGTTCGTTAACCGTCTTAGAGTGGAACAGAACGTCTCGCTCATTGGTAAGTTTTAATCAGCGCTTGATTAAGTCCTCAAAAAAGCAATCTCGACGGAACACTCTCAAGAATCGTCGTATTGTCGGAGGGGGTTCGGGTGTCTAGACAAATTTACAATCTTGACCTGGTCGATCGATTTGTTCTGGGTACCGTCGGGCAACCTGGTGAAAGAGCCTTTTATATTCAAGTAAAGAAGTCGGGTCAGATTTTCTCATTTGCCCTCGAAAAGTCGCAGGCCCAAGCCTTAACCGAAAGGTTTGCTGAAATCCTTAAAGATGCTCGTATCACTCAAGGAGCAGCAGAGAAGGATGCAGAACCGCTTGATTCACCAATCGAATCCGAATTTACTCTTGGCGTCATGGCGATTTCGTGGCAGCTGGATTCTCAAGTGATCAAGTTTGAAGCGCAAGGAATATCGAACGACAGTAGCGATGAAGTTTTTGATGAGATCGTTACGGATGATCTGCTCTCCGCGCCGCCGATACTGCGATTGACTCTAACACCTGCTCAAGTTCGGGGATTTGTTTACCGCTCCGTTTCGGTTATTAAAGCTGGACGACAACCGTGCATGTTCTGCGGTGGTCCCATTAATCCGGATGGTCATATCTGTCCACGAGCCAATTGATTTCTATCCATGCCGTCTGAACAGGAACTTCTCACGGGGGAGTTATCGATAGAAGGTCGATTGATCGACGCATCTAACGCAACACTTTTCGGTTCAGTGGAGATTGATTCAGAAACGAGATATCAAGTCGTTTATAAGCCCATCGCGGGAGAACGGCCGCTATGGGATTTTCCTGATGGAAATCTTGCTTCCAGAGAAGTCGCAGCATATTTGGTGAGCAAACATGGTGGCTTTGATTGTGTTCCCACAACTGTTTTGCGAGATGGACCTTTTGGAGTTGGCGCTGTTCAAGAGTGGATTACTGTCGCAGAGGATATTGATGCGATTTCACTTGGGCAATCGGAGAATCCAGCGATAAGAAATATCGCCTTCTTTGATGTAGTTATCAACAATACCGACCGAAAGTTTGGACACATTCTGCCCATTGCTCCAAATCGAATTCTCGGTTGCGATCACGGAGTTTCTTTCCATGAAGAGTTCAAATTACGAACGGTTATCTGGCAATTTGCCGGAGAGAAACTTCTTCCACATGAATATTCGCAAGCGAGAAATCTTCTGGATTGGCTCTCAAACGATGGTGGTACGTTTCTAGATAATTTAATAAGGAAAGAAGAACTGTCCGCTATGGAAGTCCGAATACATCGTCTGATTGAGGAGGGTTTTCCCTTTCCTTCGGAGGATTGGCCAGCAATACCTTGGCCGCCGGTCTAGCTTTTTGATGCTTTTCTTGAGCGCGCTTAAGAATCTTTCTAAGTAGCATTCGGTTATGCGTTCTTGGCCTGCATTGGCGATTCCGCCTGCGCTCTCTGGATTTATTCCAAAGCCACTTTCGCTCTTCGATTCCTACAAGAAAAGACGAATCGAGGTTATGGAAGCCTCTCCGTCCCTCTACGTTTGTGGAATTACGCCGTACGACGCTACCCACCTCGGACATGCTGCAACATACATTTCTTTTGATTTGATACATCGTTACTTGGTTCTGCAAGGCAAAGAAGTCACCTTTGTCGAGAACATTACTGATATTGATGATCCTTTATTAGAGAGAGCTCAACGAGATAGTCAAAATTGGGAGGAATTGGCAACATCACAGATTGATCTCTTCCGTACCGATATGACTGCGCTGAGAGTTCTCCCTCCTCAGCGATATTCAGGCGTTGTGGAATCAATGACGGTAATCATTGAACTCATCGAACGGCACATTGCTTCGGGATTTACCTATTCTCTCGATGGTGACATCTATTTAGATTTAAGTGGTGTTGATGGAGCTCTGAACTCACTCCCTTTTACGCCAGAAGATTCTCTTAAAATATTTAAAGAGCGTGGGGGAGATCCAGATAGAGAGGGCAAAAGAAACCCTTTAGACCCATTGTTATGGCGCGCTAAGAAGGGTAATGACCCATCATGGTCAGCACCTTTCGGTGAAGGGCGCCCAGGCTGGCACGTAGAGTGTGTAGCAATCGCATTACACAACACTAATGCGGGTAAGGATACGTCGATCTCGATACAAGGCGGCGGTTCAGACTTAATCTTTCCTCATCACTACATGACTGCAGTTCAATCAAAATCTGTTACTGGTCAAGAATTCGCTAGCGCCTACATACATGCGGGCATGATTGGTCTAGATGGCGAAAAGATGAGTAAGAGCAAAGGAAATTTAGTCTTTGTATCAAAACTCTTAGGTGCTGGAATGTCACCACAAGTTATTCGTATTGCACTCACAATGGAGCATTTTCAAAAAGATCGTATGTGGAGTGATGAAAATATTCGTCGCGCGCAAGCGTTATCTACCAAGATTGAATCTGCGCTCTCCCGTTCCGAGGTTGCGCCCACACAGGATCTTGTCAAAGAGATCGTAGATTCATTAGCGGATAATCTAGATACTCCTAGGGCCTACGCAGCGATTGAGAAGTGGTGTGATCGAACTGCCGATGGTGACGAAGGTGGATCTGCTGGGGAAGTTTCGCGAACTCTCGATAGCTATTTAGGTTTAGCTTTCTAATAACGAAACTAAATTTCCGGATTTCGCCGAAGAAATCGCTCAACTTCGCGCGCTATAGCTTCGCCTGTTACATCTGGAAGCTCGCTAGCATCCTTCGAAGATTCTAATTGGCGGACATAATCCCCAACCTCAGAATCTTCTGCTGCCATTTGATCTACCTGCTTCTCCCAAGAAATTGCGCGTTCGGGTAAATCACCTTGAGCGATACTTATTTCCAGAAAATCCTCTAACGCATTAACGAGAGCAAGTGATGCTTTTGGTGAAGGAGGAGTGGAGACATAGTGAGGTACCGCCGCCCACAGCGAAACCGCATCTAGACCTCGACGATGAGCCGCATCTTGTATTACGCCAACTATTCCTGTCGGACCTTCGTAGCGTGAGATTTCGACGCCAAGTTTTTCAGCCACATCTGGATGCGCGCCGCTACCAGTAACGCTGATTGGACGAGAATGCGGAGTATCAGCCAAGAGCGCGCCCATTGTCACCAACATTTGCACTTCGTAATCATCGGCAAGGTCTAGCAATTCGTCTGCAAATCTTTGCCAGCGCATAGACGGTTCTATTCCTTTAACCAATAGAAAGTCGTGTTCCAAGTGTGGAGTTGAAACTGCATAAACAATTGTGTTGGGCCAAATGATTTCTCGAACAACCTTTTCGTCAACACGAATAGTTGGGCGATTTACTTGAAAATCGTAATAATCCTCGGGATCCATTAAGCCAAGTTGTTGGTGGGTCCAAACGGTGAGTAGGTGAGTGAGAGCACCGGTTGCAGACTCACCAGCATCATTCCAACCTTCAAAGGCTGCAATCATGATGGGTTGGCGCAAATTCAATGAGTTCTCCGAAATGAACATGGTGCGAGCCTACGATAAACTCCCGCTAGTGAGCGCGTCGAAATTGAATCTAAAAGTGCCTTCCAGCGCGCTCCGTACGGCTCTCAACTCCCGAATCGTCATCGCTGACGGTGCAATGGGCACGATGATTCAAGCCGCAAATCCCTCGTTGGAGGATTTTCAAGGATATGAAGGTTGCAACGAGATTCTCAATGTAACGCGAGCTGAGTTAATTGCAGATATTCATCGTAAGTATTTGAACGTTGGTGTTGACGCCATCGAGACGAACACATTCGGTGCCAATCTTGCAAATCTGGGGGAGTATGAAATCTCAGATCGAATTTATGAATTAGCTAGGGCGGGCGCTGAAATCGCACGCGGTGTTGCAGATGAATTTTCGACCGAAGAGAAACCTCGATGGGTACTCGGTTCATTGGGTCCTGGTACAAAATTGCCAACTCTCGGTCACATCACCTACCAAGAATTGAAAGATGCATATGAATTGGCCTCTCGTGGACTTATCGATGGGGGCGCCGATGCTTTGCTTGTTGAGACCACACAAGATCTTCTCCAGGCAAAAGCTGCAGTTAATGGGGCGCGTGCCGCGAGATCAAAGTGCGAACGAGACATAGTTATCATCGCTCAAGTCACTGTAGAAACTACAGGAACAATGTTGCTTGGTACGGAAATCGGAGCGGCGCTTAATTCTCTTGCCGCCTTAGGCGTTGACGTGATTGGCATGAACTGCGCAACCGGACCTGCGGAGATGAGCGAGCACTTGAGAACGCTCAGCAAAGCATCGCCCATTGGAATTTCCTGCATGCCAAATGCCGGATTACCTGTGCTCAAAGACGGTGGCGCTTACTATCCACTTGGACCTGACGAATTGGCCGATTCTCTAGCTACTTTTGTCGACGCTTATGGCGTGGGCCTGGTTGGTGGATGCTGTGGAACAACGCCCGAACATTTAGCAGCAGTGGTAAAGAAATTAGATCGACAGAATTTGAAGGCTCGTTCGCCTAAGTTGGAATCAGGCGCTTCCTCGCTCTACTCATTCGCTCCTTTTCGACAAGATCAAACTTATTTAGCAATCGGCGAGCGAACCAATGCAAATGGCAGCCGTGCTTTTAGGGATGCGCTTATCGCCGATGATTGGGAGAAGTGTGTCGAAATTGCGAAAGATCAAATCCGCGAAGGAGCTCACTTACTAGATCTATCTGTTGATTACGTTGGTCGTGACGGCGCTCGAGACATGACGGAGTTGGCTAAAAGATTTTCCACCACCACAACGCTTCCCATTGTTCTTGACTCTACGGAACCGGCAGTCATACGAGCAGGTCTTGAAAATCTGGGTGGCCGATGTGTAATCAACTCAGTCAACTATGAAGATGGAGATGGACCTGAATCTCGGTTTGCCAAGATTATGCCGCTTGCGAAAGAGCATGGCGCGGCTCTCGTTGCTCTCACAATTGATGAAGAAGGTCAGGCTCGTGATAAAGAATGGAAGTTGAGAGTTGCACGGAGATTAATTAAGGATCTCACCGAAGAGTGGCAAATTAACATCTCAGACATCATCATCGATTGCTTAACCTTTCCCATTGCAACAGGACAAGAAGAAACAAGGCGTGATGCGCTCGAAACGATAGATGCGATTCGACAACTTAAAATGGAATATCCTGATGTTCAAACTACCCTCGGCGTAAGTAATGTTTCTTTTGGTCTTAATCCTGCGGCGCGTATTGTCTTGAACTCAGTCTTCCTTGCTGAAGCTGTGAACGCCGGCCTCGACAGCGCAATAGTTCACCCTTCGAAAATATCTCCGATGAATCGCATTCCCCAAGAGCAGCGAGAAGTTGCTCTAGATCTGATTTATGACCGTAGACGATTTGAGAATGATCTCTGCGTATACGATCCGTTGGAACGCTTCCTTGAGCTATTTGAAGGCGTCGAAGTTTCTTCAACGAAGCAGTCTCGAGCCGCTGAACTGGCCGCGCTACCGCTCACAGATCGACTTGTGAAACGAATTATTGATGGCGAAAAACAGGGTTTAACTGAGGATCTGGAGGCAGCCAGAGTTTCTGGAATTGCGCCGTTAACCATCATTAATGATTATCTCCTCGAAGGCATGAAAGTTGTTGGAGAACTTTTTGGTAAAGGGGAAATGCAGCTTCCCTTCGTCTTGCAATCTGCTGAAGTAATGAAGAGCGCAGTAGCGTTACTCGAACCACATATGGAGAAATCAGAATCAAATAATCGCGGTTCAATTTTGTTGGCTACGGTAAAAGGTGATGTCCACGATATTGGAAAGAATTTGGTAGATATCATCCTCACCAATAATGGGTTTAAGGTAGTAAATATTGGAATCAAGCAAACAATCAATCAAATCATCGATGCCGCAATAGAAAATGATGTCGATGTCATTGGTATGAGTGGTCTACTCGTTAAATCCACAGTCATCATGAAAGAAAACCTTGAAGAGCTAGATAGTCGTGGTCTAGCGTCACGATGGCCAATACTTCTTGGCGGCGCAGCGCTTACGCGCACATTTGTTGAAAGTGACTTGGCCACGAAATTTCCTGGCACGGTTCGATATGCGCGTGATGCTTTTGAAGGGCTCTCGCTCATGGATGCAATCATGGGTGAGAAAAGGGGAGTTCCAGGAGTTTCGCTACCTCCTTTAAAGGAACGCCGCACTCGAGTTGTATCCGCCGATGCTCCTTCGACTACCGAAACAACGCGAAGTGATGTCTCTGATTCAAATATCGTGCCTCGGGCGCCGTTCTTTGGTTCTCGTGTTGTTAAAGGTATTGCACTTAATGAATTTAGCTCGATGCTTGATGAGCGGGCGCTCTTTGTTGGGCAGTGGGGCTTGAAAGGAAACAAGGGAAGTTACGAAGAGATGGTCGAGAATGAAGGTCGGCCACGGCTACGTTCGCTTCTCAATGAAGCGCAAGCTCACGGTTGGCTCAATGCCGCAGTCGTATACGGATATTTTCCTTGCTACAGCGAAGGGAACGACCTAGTAATTCTTCATCATGAAGGAGATAAAGAGGGATCTGAACGTCTTCGTTTCACTTTCCCACGCCAGAGGCGAGACAGACGGCTATGTATCAGCGATTTCTTCCGTTCCAAGCAATCAGGGATTGTTGATGTTGTCGCTTTTCATATTGTCACAATGGGCCAATCGGTAAGTGAAGCGACTAGCAAGCTCTTTAATGAGAATAACTATCGAGAATATTTAGAGTTACATGGCTTAGGCGTTCAGCTGACCGAAGCCTTGGCCGAACGTTGGCATGCACGAGTTCGTTCCGAGTTGAACTTTGCGAACGAAGATAGTTCGCAATTGGATGAGATTTTGGATCAAGGTTATCGCGGTTCGCGTTACAGTTTTGGTTACCCCGCTTGTCCAGATTTAGAACAACAAGTTCAACTCTGTGAACTATTAGAACCTGAAAGAATCGGTGTTTCTTTATCGGAAGAGTTCCAACTCCACCCAGAGCAGAGCACTTCAGCCATCATCGTTCATCACCCCGAAGCAAAGTATTTCAATGCTCAATAATTTCCCTTTCGAAGCAGTGCTCTGGGATATGGATGGAACGCTTATCGACAGCGAGCCTTTATGGATTGAACAAGAGCGTGAGCTAATGGCGAGCCTCGGAGCGGCGTGGAGTGATGCCGATGCGTTGCATTGTGTTGGTGGTCCTATGACGAGGGTAGACGCATTTATGAGGAGCAAACTTTCACCTTCGCAGCAAAGCGAATTCCAACCACTAGAAATTACTAACACTTTGCTTAAACGCATGGAAACTCGATTTAAACAGGGCGTTGACTTTGCTGATGGTTCGCGAGAATTGATGATTGAGATGCGTTCAAACTCAATAAAGTTGGCGCTGGTTTCGGCTTCATCGCGACCCTTGATGGATGCTGCCCTCGTCAGTATTGGTAAAGAACATTTCGAAGTAACCATTTCAGATAATGACGTTTCACAATCTAAACCCAATCCTGAAGGTTACGTATTGGCAGCAAAGAAACTCTCTGTCAATATTGAACGCTGCTTAGTTATTGAAGATTCGATTACCGGGATGAATGCCGCAATCTCTTCAGGAGCCTACGTATTAGGACTGCCTCATTTCTCTCCACTCCCAGAAGGCGCGAAAGTCATTCATTTACCCTCCCTCAAAGGAGTAACTCTTGAATCTCTTACTCGAAGTTTTGAAGCTCTTGTAAATGTTTAGAATTTTGTGAGGGATAATCAGTTCATGAGAGCTCAAGGTTCGGGGAAATTACAACCAGGTGATCGAGTTCAACTCACCGATGAACGCGGGAAGATGTACTCCTTCTACCTTGCCGAAGGTGGGCAATGGCATTCTCACAAAGGTTGGATCAATCATGCCGACATTATTGGACTAGATGAAGGCTCAACTGTCGTATCCAATTCTGGAACGAAATATCAAGTTCTTCGACCACTTCTTAACGATTACGTTCTTTCTATGCCACGAGGTGCAACCATTGTCTATCCCAAAGATGCAGCAGTGATTGTGGGTTTCGCTGATATTTTCCCAGGAGCTAAAGTGCTCGAAGCTGGAGCGGGAAGTGGCGCACTTGCAATTAGCTTATTAAGAGCTATCGGAAATGGCTCACTTGTTTCGTACGAAATGCGCGACGAATTTCTAGAGAATGCTCGAGACAATGTTCGTAAATACTTCGGAAACATTCCTAGCAATTGGACTTTGGTACATGATCAAGTTCAAAATGGAGCATTTTCAGGGGATTTCGATCGGGTTATATTTGACATGCTTGCTCCGTGGGATTGTTTAGAAGTTGCATATAGCGCGCTAAAACCCGGCGGCGTGCTCTGTTGTTACGTAGCTACCACCACTCAATTATCGAAAGTGGCTGAAGCTATCAAGGCGTCTGACAGATTTTCTGAACCCGAGAGTTTCGAAACCCTTTTGCGTCCCTGGCATCACGAAGGACTTGCAGTACGACCGATGCATTCCATGAATGCACACACAGGATTTTTATTATTTACCCGAAAATTGGCGGAAGGAACTCCGCCAATTCGGAGAAAACGACGACCTTCGAAAGGTCAGTTGGAAACGCCAGACCTTAATTAACGTCGATAAGATCCACGACGAAAATTAAGGTTTCGTTTGGACCAATCGGACCGCCGCCTGCTTCGCCGTAACCGAGTGAGGGAGGTATAACCAATAAGCGTCGGCCTCCAACTTTCATTCCTGGGATCCCTTGTTGCCATCCAAGAATTACTTGATTAAGTCCGAATGTTGCAGGTTCTCCACTCCATGAGCTCTCTACAACTTCACCGGTCGACCAAGCCATTAGTGTGTAATGGACTGTGAGAGTTGAGTTGGCTTCAGCGACTTTTCCGCTTCCAGCGATTACATCTTCCACAGCAAGCTCCTGTGGAGGGTTACCTGAAGGAGCAGTGATGGTTGGAGCTTCATTAGCCGCTCCAGATACTTGTGGCATGTTTGCTCCTGCGCTTTCTGTGTTGGATGTTGTTCCCATCGGAGAATTTGATGGCGCTCCGCCATCAGTAGTACAGCCAGCGAGCAAAGTGACGATGGCCAAAGCTACTGGTGCAAGAAGAGTGAATTGTGGCTTCTGAGTCATGGGCGGACTGTAGCAAGTAGACGATTAAAAACGATGCTAGCCCTTCTTTAGCCGCTAATCTCGCCCTATGTCCAGCGCCAAAACCGAACGTTTGGTGAATTTAACGATGGCGCTCTTGGCAACACAACGCTATATGCAAAAGAGTGAAATCTTCAGAAAAGTGGCTGGGTATAGCGGGAGTTCTGAAACGAAAGAGCGGATGTTTGAGCGCGATAAAGATGATTTGCGCAATTTGGGTATCGAAATAGAAGTTGCTTCCCATGATCCACTCTTTGAGGATGAACCTGGTTACCGTATTCGCCCTGACTCTTATCGAATGCCGCTCAATACATTTTCAACGGAAGAAGTCTCGATTATTACAACCGCGCTGGGTTTATGGCTTGATAGCGGTTTTGAAAATGTAGCTAATACAGCGGCTCGAAGATTTCGTTCCCTAGGTGAGGCGGAATTGCCTTTCCCGGTTAGTCCTTTGAAGAGGTCCGAACTAACCGAAGAGGGTTTGTTGGAGGTTACGCGAGCCCTTGCTCAGAAGAGCCAAATCTCTTTTGATTATCGAAAGCCGAATACTGCTCTAGCGGAACAAAGAAATGTAAATCCGTTTGGTTTAAGTGCTTGGAAAGGTTCCTGGTATCTCGTTGGAGAAGATTTAGATCGAGATGATATTCGAGTTTTCAAACTAGATCGCATTACTTCGACGATTGAAGTTTCAAAGAAGAGTGGCGCCTATGAGATTCCATCTGATTTCAAAGTACGTGACTACCTAATTATGTATTCAGATTCTTCAATCGTGGTCTCAGCACTTATGCGAAAAGACAAGGCTCACTCTTTGCGCTCAAGAGTCTTCAAGGTTGAAGCCTTGACGGATCCAGAGTGGGCAGAGGATTGGGAGCAAGTTTCTTACGAATGCGATGAGTTCAACGATGCGCTACAAGAAGCTCTCTGGTACTCGGATTCTCTGATCATCCAATCGCCATCTGAGTTGAGAGAGAAGATCATTGAATCCCTTGAAAGGGTGGCTAAGTCTCATGGTTGAAGGAGCAGCGGCGCGTGCGCTCAGACTTTTAGACCTAGTTCCTTATCTTGTATCGCATCCGGGCATTTCGGTAGCTCGCCTTGCAGAAGAATTTCAAGTTTCCAAAGAGGAGATTCTTAAGGATTTGAATTTACTTTTTATGTGCGGGCTGCCGGGCTACACCCCGTTAGAGCTCATAGATATCTCGTTCGATGATGATGTGGTTGTGGTTCGAGATCCCCAAAATTTGAGTACTCCAAGAAATTTAACTGAGTCGGAATCTCTTGCGCTCAGAATTTCTCTCGCAGCGCTACTGGAAATGACCCCCAAAAATAATCCTATTTTCCAGAAGATTCAGAAATTGATTGAGAGAATTTCATCCTCATTTAGCGCTGAAATTCCTACAGGCTCGATTGAATTTGTTCTTGATCGCGAGAAGCATATTCTCGAGACTATTGAACAAGCTATTCGTGAAGAAGTAGATGTAACAATCGAGTACATAAATAAAGCGAAGGATGAAAGAACGGAACGCGTTGTTTCTCCCAACTTCATTACGATTCATCCTGACCGATCTATCTTTACTGGTTACTGTCACCTGGCAAAGGCAGAGCGAAGTTTTGTTATCTCACAAGTAATCTCTGCTTCACCTGTTACTAGAAGCCAAGCCACGAGTATTGAATCAACTTCTTTTGATAAAACTTGGAAGGTCAAGCTTCTTTCAAAGTTAGCGAGTTCAGACTTCCTTCTTGCCAATAAGGATCAACTTCAGCGCGTTGAAGGCGATACCTACCATCTTGAAGTATTTAACAAGGAATGGATTCTCCGTTCAGTGCTCAGCGAACCGGAGACTCTTGAATTACGAGAGCCGCTCGACATTCGACAAGCAGTAAAGGAAAGGGCCCTCTACGCACTCGGCCTGTATGGCGAAGTAGGTTCTAAGTAAGAACTCTCAGCAATATCGCCTCTAACTTCTCTGGGGGCGCGTGGTAGGTTAGCGCTCTCGTTAGGTAGCTCTGAAAGGCGGAGATATGTTCGGTTTACGCGAACCTTCACACTGGCTCTTACTCATCCTCGTTGTCGTCATACTTTTTGGAGCGAAGCGCCTTCCTGATTCAGCTCGATCATTGGGCCGCTCACTTCGAATCTTCAAGAGTGAAGTAAAAGAACTCAATAAGGAAGAGAAGAAGAACCAAGACGGAGACCAACCTTCACAATAGTTCTACCTATTTCGCGCTCATGAGCGCGCACAACGAGAGTGTTGAGCAATAAGTAGGTGGGGAGATATGGCATCCAGAGATCGCAGCACAATGCCGCTGCTGGAGCATTTGCGGGAGCTACGGAAGAGAGTTATCCGTTCTGCGCTATTTATTGTTATCTTTTCAGTTGTTGGTTGGATTCAGTACAACAACATCATCACAACCCTTTCAAGTCCAGTCTGTGACCTCAGAGCTGCCCAAGAGAGTGGAAGTGAAAGCTGTGGAGCTCTGTACATCAGCGGTGTTCTTGGTCCACTCAATCTACAACTCAAGGTTTCATTCCTAACTGGAATCATTCTCTCGGCGCCATTCTGGCTTTATCAAATTTGGGCATTTATAGCGCCTGCGCTACATCGAAAAGAGAAGCGAAATTCGATTCTATTTATCATCGCAGCCACACCGTTCTTCGCAATTGGCGCAACCTTAGCTTTCATCGTATTGCCTCTAGCGATCGAAGTCTTGTTTGGTTTCACGCCAGAATCGTTAAATAACCTCATCCGTTTCGACGACTATCTTGACTTTGTATTACGGCTCATTCTGATTTTTGGCATCGCTTTTGAATTGCCGGTCTTTCTAGTTTCACTCAATTTGATTGGAGTGCTTTCGGGAAAGTCCATATTGCGCCCGTGGCGCTTCGCAATTTTTGCGATAACATTTTTTGTTGCAGCGTTTTCACCCACAGCAGATCCTTTGTCAATGGCGGCGTTGGCGGTTCCCTTGGTGATCTTCTACTTTGGTGCAGGTGGAATTGCTTTGCTGGTTGATAAGCGCCGAGATCGTAAATCTCGATTGGTAGGCGATGATGAAGCGGCCTCCATTGATGACGTTGCTCCAATTGATGAACCAACACCCGAGGCATAAAGGGTTTAGGCTACAAAGCTATGTGGCTTCTTTTAAGCAATCCGACATCCGGCGGAGGTAAAGGGGCCAAGTACCTTAAAGTTATCGTCAATTATCTCGACGATAAAAAGATTGAATATATCGATATCTCAGCTTCTAGCTACAGTGAGGCGCTGCAAAATCTCAAACGTTCCCTCAACGCAAATGGAAAAGATATATCTGGCTTACTCGTCATCGGTGGCGATGGGATGGTTCATTTGGCTGTGCAAGAGTTGGTAAACACTGAGATTCCACTTGCTCTCATCCCAGCTGGAACGGGGAATGATTTCGCCCGTTCGCTTGAATTGCCCCTCGATTCACCGCTATTGCTCCTTGAAAGATATCTGAAGCAAGCCCCGACAAAAGTGGATCTCGGTAGAGTTAATGGAGAGATTTTTGCGGACATCTTAAGCACTGGTTTTGATTCAGTTGTAAATGAGAGAGCTAATCGAATGAAGATCATAAAAGGTCGTCTCAAATACAACATTGCAATTGTTCGTGAACTCTCAACTTTCAAACCTAAGGATTATGAATTTCGAGTTGATGGAGTCACTTTCTCTACTAAAGCAATGCTCATTGCGGTCTCAAACGGTGTGAGTTATGGGGGAGGAATGAAGGTAACTCCTCATGCGCTGCTCGATGACGGGTTATTTGATGTAATGGTTTTGGGGCCAGTTTCCAAATTGGAGTTCCTTAAAGTTTTTCCTAAAGTATTCTCGGGCGGTCACATCAATCACCCCGCTGTGAAAATCATCCGCGGTAAGGAAGTCGAAATTCATTCAGATGCTGTGGCTTACGCAGACGGAGAGCGAATAGGTGATCTCCCAATACGAGCAGAGGTTATTCCTCACGCTCTTTTAACGTGGCGCTCATGAGTACTTTAAGTCCAGCTGAGCGTTATGCGGCTGCAAAGAATCGTCAGAAACATCCCCTGACATCGGAGTTCATGTTGAATTACTCCTTTCCTTTTGACGATTTTCAACAGATTGGCTGTCAGCATCTCGAAGATGGAAAGAGCGTTCTCGTAGCTGCTCCTACCGGCGCGGGAAAAACTATCGTTGGCGAATTCGCTACCTTTCTCGCCGAAAAGCATGGAAATCGATGTTTCTATACGACACCCATTAAAGCGTTATCAAACCAGAAATATCAGGAGTTAGTTAAGACCTACGGCGAGAGTGAAGTTGGCCTACTCACTGGGGATTCATCTATCAATCCCGAAGCTCGAATAGTCGTTATGACAACTGAGGTTCTACGAAACATGATCTACGCCGATTCTGATGCTATTTCAGAGCTTGGCTATGTCGTTATGGATGAGGTTCATTATCTTGCTGACAAATTTCGAGGTGCTGTCTGGGAGGAGATTCTCATTCATCTTCCAGAACGAATTCAGATCGTTTCACTTTCAGCAACCGTTTCAAACGCAGAAGAATTTGGAGAATGGCTTAAAACGGTGAGAGGTGAGACAGAGGTAGTACTGAGTGAGATTCGTCCGGTTCCGCTTTATCAGCACATTTTGATAGGAAACAGGATCTTAGATCTCTTTGTGGATGAGGGGCGAGTTAATCCAGAAATTGTCCGCCTTGAACGAAACTCCATTCGTCGCGTTCCTGGCTCGGGAAGCAAGAGTTGGAAGGAAAGTAAATTTTCCACCATCAAGTCGCTCACTAGGCCGGAAGTGATTGAGAAGTTGCAACATAGGAATTTCTTGCCAGTTATTTACTTCATCTTCTCGCGGGCAGGATGCGACGCAGCTGTTGCTTCGTGTATTCGAGAGGGTCTTTCACTCACTAATCATGAAGAAAAGGAAGAGATACGTCGCATCATTGGTATCCGAACTCATGAACTACCGCATGAAGATTTCGGCATTCTCGGTTTTCATGAATGGAGCCAGGCTTTGGAACGAGGAATCGCAGCCCATCACGCAGGTTTGTTGCCGATGTTCAAAGAAACTATTGAGGAGTTGTTCCAGCGAGGGTTACTCAAAGTTGTTTTTGCAACTGAGACTCTAGCGCTTGGAATTAACATGCCGGCCCGATCTGTAGTTTTGGACAAACTTGTGAAGTGGAACGGTGAAACTCATGCAACTATTTCACCGGGGGAGTACACGCAGCTCACAGGGAGAGCTGGGCGTCGAGGTATTGATGTCGAGGGAAATGCTCTCATCATGTGGAGCGAAGAGATAGATAGCGGTAGCGCTGCGGGATTAGCAAGCACGAGAACCTATCCGCTCCGATCATCATTTTCACCAACATATAACATGACCGCAAATTTGATTTCGCGATTTGGTCGCGAGCGAGCAAGAAAATCTTTGGGATCGTCTTTCGCTCAATTTCAGGCGGATAAAGCTGTAGTGGGCTTAGCTCGTCAGATTTCGAAGAATGAACAGGTTGTTAAATCACTTAAAGGCGAAGCAGAATGCCATCTCGGGGATATCTCTGAATATATGCAGCGCCGTGGCGCCATCAAAGAATTGGAAAATCAATTCTCTCAGCGTCGAATTGTTTCAGGAAGCAGGAGAAAGGCGCATGCGGCTATTGAAGAAGAAATCGCTGAACATCGACGTTTCCTGAAGCACCATCCTTGTCACCCTTGTCCCGATCGCGAATCGCATGCTCGACAATACGAAAAAGCGGCACGATTAGAGCGAGAGTCTGCAGGATTAACTAATCGTATGGAAAGTAGAACTAACGTCATTCCAAGAACTTTTGATCGAGTTGGAAATGTTTTGACAGATTTAGATTATTTACTCGGGGATTCATTGACCCCCAAAGGAGAAATTCTCACTCGGATCTATGCCGAAACAGACCTTTTGATGGCTGAAATCTTGAACTCCGAAATTCTAGACGAAATTTCTGCGCCCGATTTAGTTGGATTGTTGTCTGCTCTGGTTTATGAAGGGAGAGGGGAGCGCAGCAGAACTCCTCGGTTGCCAAAGACGCTAGAAAATCTCGTACCGCCCGTCGTAAAAATGTGGGCCGAGATCGTGAACTTGGAAGAATCTCATGGCATTGCGCCACAGCGTGAGCCCAATTTTGATCTTTCATGGAGTGCGTACCGTTGGGCTAATGGTCATAGTTTGCAGACTATTCTCCGAGAAACAGAGATCACTGTTGGAGATTTCGTAAGAGCAATTCGGCAAATCATTGATTTGCTTGGTCAACTTCTTAATGCAAAGCCTGAAATGCATAACTTAGTACGCGACGCCATGAAACGAATAGATAGAGGCGTAATCGCCTATTCTGCGGTGATCGCATGACCCTTTTATTGGTCGATAGCGCCTCTCTTTGGTATCGCGCTTATTATGGAATGCCCGATACGCTCCTTTCTCCCCAAGGTGAACCGATTAACGCAGTCAAAGGCTTCATAGATATGACTGCACGTTTAATTTCCCACTATCAACCGAATCGATTAGCGCTATGTCTCGATGGTGATTGGCGTCCCAGTTGGCGCGTTGAACTTTTTCCTGAATATAAAGCAAATCGCGTGGACGAAGATGGTGAAGAAGAAGCCGAACCGGATTTGTTGACCCCTCAGATACCCATCATTATGGACTTCTTTGAGGCGGCAGGAATTCCTCTGGTGGGCGTTGATGATTATGAAGCTGATGATGTCATTGCCACTTTATCTCATCAAGAAAAAGGTCCTACTCGCATTGTCACAGGTGATCGTGATTTATTCCAGCTCGTCGATGATGAACGCGATGTAGCGGTGGCATATCTTGCAAAAGGAATTAGTAATCATGATCTAGTTGATATTTCTTGGATCTCTGAGAAATATGGCATACCGGGGGAGAGGTATGCGCTTTACGCCATGATTCGCGGTGATGCTTCTGATGGACTCCCAGGAATCAGAGGTATCGGTGAAAAAGGTGCAGCGGTAATCGCACAGAAATTCCAATCTATGAGCGACGTTATTGACGCTGCGTTGTCAGAACATCACGAGCTTGCGTCAACGCATCGCAAGAAAATTCTCGAAGATCTTAGCTACGCGAGGATTGCCGAGAAATTGGTCACATGTGCCTTAGACGTGAGACTGCCAAAGATAGATCTAAAAATTCCTAAGTCCCCGCAAAACCGTGCATACATAGACTCTATGAAGAAAGATTATGGTCTCGGAGCAAGCGTTGATCGTTTGCTAGCAGCACTGCAATGGTGAATCTTCTTTTGGCTGCCCTCTCGGGCCTTTTTTTCTGGTGTGGATTTGCACCTCTAGAGATTTGGATCGGGCCATACCTGGGCGCTGCGTTGCTTTTTTATTTGCTAAGGGATAAAAAGTTACCTCAAAGGTTACTTTTCTCTTTTGTCGGTGGCTTGAGCTTCTTCCTTGCTTTATTGCATTGGAGTTCTGTTTATGTCGGTGCGATTCCTTGGATAGTACTTGCAATAGGCCAGGCTCTTATCTTTGCTCTCATTGGTTTGCCCCGTTGGACGCCACGGTGGGAGAGCGCGCTCTCTTTCGCAGCACTTTTCACGGTGTTGGAGTTGGTGCGAATGAAAGCACCGTTTGGCGGCTTTGGTTGGGGCAGGCTCGGATTCACACAAATAGATTCGTTAAATTTCCTCTACCCATATTTGGGCGTCGCTGGAGTTTCATTACTTGTGGCATCGTCATCCTTTGCCATCACCGCTTTGAAGAAGTTCTATCTTTTTGTAGTTGTTTTCCTTTTTTGCCTCTCTTATTTTCTTAATTATTCTTTCGAAAGAGAAGTCGGTACAACTTTACAAGTGACAGCGATACAAGGTGGGGTTGATAACTTAGGTTTAGATTTCAATAACCGCGCTATGCGAGTTCTGCAACGGCACATAGATCAAACCGACAAAGTAGCGAATACAGATTTGTACATTTGGCCAGAGAATGCCTCTGATGTAGATCCCATAAAAAACTTAGAGGCTCAGTCACTCATTCTTGGTGTAATCAACGAGATTAAATCTCCACTATTAATTGGCGCGGTAGAGAAAACTGCGGAAGGCCCAACTAATTCAAGTATTCTTTTTAAAGATTCGGGGGAGATTGATAGCCGTTATCTCAAACAGGATTTGGCCCCTTTCGGGGAATATATGCCTTTGAGAGAATTAGCCGAAGCAATCTCTCCTTACGCAAAACGAGTCAACGATTTCGTGCCTGGGAATTCATGGGTAAAACATGAGATCAAAGGCCTGCCTTTTCAATCTCTCATTTGTTTTGAAATCTTGGATGATGACCATGCCAAAGCTGGGGCAACGGGTAGCTCTTTTGTTGTTGCACAGACAAATAATGCGACATTTGGAGAAAGTTCAGAGGCGGCGCAACAACTGCAAATCACGAGATCTCGAGCAGCAGAATCAGGTCGGGACTTTGCCGTGGTGAGCACGACTGGTTTCACTGCTCACATAGATTCTCGAGGAACCATCGCATCGATAGCTCCGCAATTCAAATCAACGGCGCTCACTATGAAGATAAGCGCTGCGGATCCTGATAAGAAGACGCTGGCTCAGAGGACCGAGAGTTGGCATTGGATAGTCTTTTTGGGGTTCATTATCGGCCTCGCACGCGTGAGATTAAGCCGATAATCTACATTATGTAAAGTAAAACTAATTGATTGCAAGGCTTTCGATGGGTTCGCAGGCGCAGACCAAGTTCCTATCCCCATACGCACCATCAATTCGTCCGACGGTAGGCCAATATTTCCCTCTTCGTGTTATTCCGGTTTCCACGCCGGCAGGAAAAGCTGCATCACTGCGCGAATATGGTCGAGACCATTCTGTTTCAAGAACATCTGCAGCAGTGTGTGGTGCGCGTCGTAACGCAGAATCTTCAACTTTAACTCTTCCAGATTCGATCTCTTCGATTTCCTCTGCAATGGTGAGCATTGCGGAGATGAAGCGATCAATCTCAGCAATATCTTCGCTCTCGGTCGGTTCAATCATAAAAGTTCCAGCCACAGGAAAACTCATTGTGGGTGCATGGAAGCCAAAATCCATCAGGCGTTTTGCAATGTCATCAACGCTCACACCTGTTCGCTTGGTGATGTCGCGAAGGTCAACGATGCACTCATGTGCAATCAAACCATTCTGCCCGGTGTAAAGAACTGGATATGCAGGTTGCAACTTCTTTGCAATGTAATTCGCAGAAAGAATTGCGACTTGAGTTGCTCGTGTTAAACCCTCAGCGCCCATCATTCTTATATATGCCCATGAAATTGGCAGAATCAGCGCCGAGCCGAATGGAGCCGCGCTAATAGGACCAGGGCCAGTTAGCGGACCAGCGCTTTTATCTAATGGATGGTTAGGCAAATAGGGCGCCAAATGTTTTCTTGCAATGACTGGTCCCACTCCTGGTCCCCCGCCGCCATGAGGAATACAGAATGTTTTGTGGAGATTGAGATGAGAAACATCGGCTCCAAATTTTCCAGGCTGCGCTAATCCAACAAGTGCATTGAGATTTGCTCCATCAACATAAACCTGTCCACCAGCGTCATGAATCATCGCGCAGATCGTGGTGATTTCCGCTTCAAAGACCCCGTGCGTGGATGGGTAAGTCACCATGAGTGCGGCGAGCTGAGAGCCATATTCGTGAATCTTCGCCTTAAGATCATCAAGAGAGACATTTCCATGCTCATCACATGAAATAACAACAACTCGCATACCTGCCATAACTGCACTCGCTGCGTTAGTTCCGTGGGCGCTAGATGGGATGAGGCAAATATCGCGGCCGCTCTCCCCCTTTGCGTCGAGATAATTCTTAATCGCAAGCAGCCCTGCAAACTCGCCTTGAGATCCCGCATTGGGCTGGAGCGAAACAGCGTCATAACCGGTGATATCGATAAGCCATTGCGATAACTCACTGATGAGTCGCCGCGTTCCTTGGGTTTGTGAGGCAGGAGCAAAAGGATGGAGATCAGAAAACTCTGGCCACGTGATGGCCTCCATCTCGGTTGTGGCGTTCAATTTCATGGTGCATGAACCCAGAGGAATCATGGTTCGATCCAACGCTAAATCTCGATCTGAAAGCGAACGTATATATCTCAACATCGATGTTTCAGAGTGGTAAGAATTGAAGAGTGGATGTTGTAAATACTCGGATTTTCGCAGAACTGGAATCGCGCCAACTGCATCTGATGCGCTGCGATTGAGCGCCCAAACCTTGCAAAGTTTATCGACCAGCTTCTCGGATGTGCGCTCATCAAAAGCAACGCTTACTCCCCCATCAACCTTTCGTACATTAATTCCGGCTTTTGCGGCTGCATCTACCAGCGCATCTGCATTTGATGCGAAAAAAGTTACTGTGTCGAAAAAATTAGGAGAATAAATTTCAAAACCACTATTTTTTAGAGCAGCCGCGAAGTTACGCGCATGCTTATGGATTCGAATCGCAATTTCTTTGAGTCCATCTGGACCATGCCATGCTGCATAAAATGCGGCGATCACAGCTAGTAAAACTTGAGCTGTGCAGATATTGCTTGTTGCCTTATCTCTGCGGATATGTTGTTCACGTGTCTGTAAAGCGAGGCGGAGAGCTGGATTTCCATGACTATCAATACTCTGCCCAACGAGACGACCAGGCAGTGAACGCTCTAAACCATTTCGTACCGCAAGAAATCCGGCATGCGGACCACCAAATCCCATTGGCACACCGAAACGTTGCGCGGAACCGACGGCGATATCTGCTCCCCACTCCCCTGGAGATTTGATGAGAGTTAATGCCAAAAGATCAGTTGCCATCACAACAAAACCTGAATTGCTATGCACCGTGTTTATAACTTCTTCGAAATCTGAGAGAGTTCCAAAGGTATCTGGATATTGAATCAAAACACCGAAACAATTCGAGAAATCAGATACTGTGCTTAGATCGATAATATCAACCGGAATGTTGAGTGGTTTTGCACGAGTTGCGACGACCGCTTGAGTCTGGGGATGTACGCGAGAATCAATAAAAAAGCGAGCGTCGTCATTTAGCGTTGAATTGCGTCGAGCTAGAGTCATTGCCTCAGCTGCAGCTGTGCCTTCATCAAGCATCGATGCGTTACAGATCGGTAAACCGGTCAGATCGCTAACCATAGTTTGAAAAGCAAATAGCGCTTCAAGTCGCCCTTGGCTAATTTCTGGTTGGTAGGGCGTGTATGCGGTGTACCACGCAGGATTTTCTAAAACATTTCGAAGAACGACTGGAGGCGTGATCGTGCCGTAGTAGCCCATTCCAATCAACGACTCAGCCGCAACATTTTGATCTGCTAGAGCGCGCAGTTCTGCAATGACATCAACTTCTGAAACAGGATTGGGCAACTTAGTGCCAAATTTCTCCCGTAATGTAATTGATTCGGGTAGGACCGCTTTAACAAAATCTTCTAAGGATTTATAGCCAAGTTCATGAAGCATGGTCGCAACTTGATCAACAGAAGGACCAATATGTCGATCTGCGAAGTCCCGCCTTGTCATGGCGAGAAGAATAAGGGCTAGTTCAGATTTATGCGCCGCGTAACTTACGTCGCGCTGCCAGCTCATCGCTCGATGTTTCAGATGTCACAACTGAACCATCGCTGAGGTTTTCGGCTTGGAGATGGGAAAGGGATCCTTCAACCTCATTCCAGACTTTGCCGATTGCAATTCCAAAAACACCTTGGCCGCCTTGGAGTAAATCGAAGATCTCTTCAGAATTGGTGCATTCGTAAATCGACGCGCCATCGCTCATTAAAGTAATACGCGCTAGATCTTCAACGCCTCTTTCGCGTAGATGCGTCACCGCTGAGCGGATATTTTGAAGTGAAACGCCGGTATCAAGTAGCCGTTTAACAATCTTAAGTACCAAAATGTCTTTAAACCCGTAGAGGCGAGCGCTTCCCGAACCAGTTGCTCCCCTAACAGTTGGCTCGACGAGCCCCGTGCGTGCCCAGTAATCCAGCTGGCGATAGGTGATCCCCGCCGCGGCGCACGCAGATGCTCCACGGTAACCAAGTTCTATCTCTTGATTTTCTTTCACAGGGAAGCCTCACTTTTCATATCGCCGGGGAGAGCAATAGGAGAACGGTAGAGGCGGGTTCTCATGGATTCAATCACCGACACACTTGAAACCTCAAGTTGAGGTTAATGGTTTCGCCTACGACCTTGTAAACCATATAGGTAAGCGAACCCAAAGCACGTTCCGATGGCGATGTAGACCCATCTCCCCAAAGTCCAATTACCAGGCGCAGTTAAGGTGAAGAGCGAAAGGGCGAAACATGTAGGAACCATGACCGCCGCGACTTGGCGAAGCGTTCGCTCTGAAGCAAAAGCCGCCACAACAGGCATCATCGTTGAAACTATCACCAGCACAACGCCCATCATTCTCATCGCCCAAATGAGCTCTGCAGAAACTACCGACTCTTCAGTAACGACACCAAGAAATTCCAGAAAGAAATTCGGCTCAATAAGAAGCGCTAAAGCTGACACCGCAAAGATAATCCCGCCAACTCTCAGCACCAATGCGATGCGTCGAGAAAGCATTTTTCACGCTACCTATCCGGCAAAATCTTCAGGATTTATTTGATCGAGAAACTCTTTAAATTTCTCAACTTCATCTTCAGATTGGTCTGGAATCTCAATGCCAGCATCCGACAAAAGGGCTTCACTAGCTAAAATTGGTGCACCAGTGCGAAGTGCCAGTGCAATTGCATCACTCGGCCTTGAGGAGACAGCAACTCCCCCCTGGAGGTTTAGTACTGAGTAAAAGATTCCTTCACGCAGTTCTGTTAAGTGAATCGAATCAATTGAAACCTGTAGCGAACCTAGAACATCTTTCATTAAATCGTGCGTCAGTGGTCTTGGTGGAGTAACCCCTTGTTGAGCAAATGCAATCGCTGTTGCTTCAACTGCTCCGATCCAAATTGGAAGATAACGTTCCCCGCCGATTTCCTTTAGCAACACGATGGGTTGATTCGAAGGCATTTCAACTCTGACTCCGATTACATCCATCGCATGGAAATTCATCGCGAACGATTCAAACCAGAACGAACCAGCGCCGCGTGAAGCCGTACCGAGAGCGATGCAATCTCTCTAGAAACTTCTTGAGCACGAGCTTTGGATTCTGGATTCTTCTGTCGCATCAACGGAGTAATTACCTGTTCTACGAGACCAACTTCGCGATCTGCAGCGGTTTTAAAGGCTCGTAGATGCCTTCCTTCAATACCAAATGCTGCAATTTCGGCGACAACTTTGGCTACCGTAAGGGCATCGCCGTCGTAGTGTCTTCCTTTAATCTGAATGAGTCCATAGCCTTCAAGCTCAACTAATTGCTCTTCGGAAATTCCACTGCTCGATAGAAGTTCATCGCGCGACAAACGTAATTCGCTCTGTTCGATGAAAGCGCTCGGTGCGAGTGAACCATCGACAGTTGCTAAACGTGGAGTTGGCGCGGCACCAGGATTCTGAGCTGGTTGTAAACCACGATCGAGAGCATCAAGATTCTCTTTAATTACCTTGAGCGGAAGGTATTGGTCCCGTTGTGCAAGCAAGACATAGCGCAGGCGTTCTAAATCTGTTGTAGTGAACTTTCGATAACCTGATGGAGTTCTTTGCGGTTCTATCAGTCCTTCTGACTCTAGAAACCGAATCTTAGAAATTGTTACATCCGGAAAGTCACCGCGAAGTTTTCCAAGAACCTCACCAATGCTTAAGTAAGCTCGTGCGGGAACGCTCATGCTCGGACCTTTCCTCCAATAAAGAAATGAAGACGATATTTTCCAATATTTAATTCCATACCATCGCTGAGTTGCGCGCTCTCTTCGATTTTTCCATCAACATAAGTTCCGTTGAGACTTCCAAGGTCCTTTATTGAATAATTCTTGCCATTGCAGATAATTTCTGCGTGCTTTCTCGAAACCGTAACATCATCTAAGAAGATTTCGTTCTCATTGGAACGACCAATTGTTGTCAGACTTGGATTGAGAAGAAATCTTGCTCCTCGCGCCGGGCCACTGAGCGCGATCAACATCGCTGATCCTTCTGGAAGCGCTGCAATAACATCGCGTTCATTCTGGGTCGCTTTATCTAAAAGAGCAGATACGTGGTCTGAAACAGAGCGCAGCGCCCCAAGGTTGATTGTGGTGGTCAGATCTCGATCCTTCGCTTGATCCATCACCACTCCCCTTCAACGCTAAGTAGAGGGTTCTCTCCGAACCTCACCTTTACCTTGAGGCTCACACTAGGCGCGGTAGAGGGGTGAGTCAAGCCGTCAGAGAACGGTAATCCTCCGCCGAAAGAAGCGCTTCCAGATCGCTATCGCTGGAGATTTCAATTTCAAAGATCCAGCCCGCGTCGTACGGCGCAGCGTTCATAACTTCTGGATTCGAATCTAAAGCCGAATTTACCTCGGTCACAATTCCCGAGAGTGGTGCATATATTTCCGAGACGCTTTTTGTAGATTCAACTTCGCCACAAACTTTTCCTTGAGTTAGAACATCGCCGACTTTAGGAAGCTGAATATAGACAATGTCGCCAAGCGCTCCTTGAGCATAATCAGTAATCCCCACTCGGTACTTTTTCTCTGCGCTCTGCTTCACCCATTCATGCTCTTTTGTGTAGCGAAGATCTCCCGGCACATTAGACATCTACATTCCTTTCAAGCTTTTGAATCCGGCGCGAGCGTAACTCATTCCGGTCCAGAGATATAGCGCAATACCCCAGCATGCAAAGCTCCACCCAAAAATGTAGGCGAGATCGGCCGTGACGCCGCTTGTTGAATCGGTCAAGAGTAGAAGTGGTAATGCATAGAGGAGGTTGAAGGTCGCTGCTTTGCCGAGGTAGGTAACTGTAAACGGAGGAATCCCTCTTTTTTTCATAGCTAATAGCAAAAGCCCCAGCGCAATATCTCGAAATACAATTAAAACGAGCACCCAGATCGGGAGAGCTTGGGTTGCATACATCGCAATAAGCACGGTGATGATGTAGAGACGATCCACGGCAGGATCCATCAACTCACCTAATCGGCTCTCTTGCTTGAGAGCTCGGGCCAACTTGCCATCAAAATAATCAGTTGCGCCTGCAACCATCAAAGTAATCACCGCAGCAGGGAGATTGTCGGAAACTAAAACAAAGTAGAGAAATACTGGAATTCCTGCAGCGCGAAGCGCGGTCAGAAGATTAGGAATAGTAAACACGTCGGGACGACAGGATTTGAACCTGCGACCACCAGACCCCCAGCCTGGTGCGCTACCAAGCTGCGCTACGTCCCGTAAGACTTTCCATGCAGAAGCGATCCTACTGAATGCTTTAGCGCTCTCGAATCCGTACTGATACTCGAATAGGTGAACCTGAGAACCCAAACTCTTCCCGCAAACGACGTTCGATAAAGCGACGATACGAGGCTTCTAAGAATTCAGTAGCAAAAATTACAAAGGTTGGAGGGGCGATTCCAGCTTGGGTAGCAAAGAGAATTTTTGGTTGCTTACCGCCGCGAATAGGTGGTGGATTACTTCCGATGAGTTGCCCTAAGAAAGAGTTGAGTCTCCCCGTCGGAACGCGTTGTTCCCAACTGGAAAGCGCTCGTTCTATTGCAGGTAGCAGTCGGTCCTTATGCCAGCCAGTTTTTGCGGAGATATTTACGCGTTCAGCCCACTCAACTTGATCGAAATTACGATCGGTTTCTTTCTCGAGTGAGATGCGCCGTTCATCATCCATCAAATCCCACTTATTCATCCCAATGACAAGTGCTTTACCGGAATCTTCTACCAGCGAGATTATTCGCAAATCTTGTTCTGTGATCGGAACCGAAGCATCGAGAACCATAATGACAACTTCCGCATTTTCGATTGCGCGCTCAGTTCGCAGCGCTGCGTAGTAATCCGAACCCGAGGCTTGGTGGGCTCGACGTCTAATTCCTGCGGTATCAATAAAGCGCCACGTTTTATCCCCGAGATCAATAAGTTCATCAATAGGATCTCGAGTTGTACCTTCTGCGTCATCAACGAGAGCTCTTGTCGTACCTGCAAATGAATTGAGCAAACTACTCTTGCCAACATTGGGTCGACCGACGATTGCGATTCTTCTATATCCATCATCCATTCGACTCTGACCGACTTCTGGAAGTTGAGCAACAATTAAATCCAATAAGTCTCCACTGCCTCGGCCATGCGCTGCAGATATAAAGTGAGGCTCACCTAACCCTAGATTCCATAATGAATGCGCTTCCAGTTCATCTTTATCACTGTCAACCTTATTAGCGATCAGCATGATCGGTTTCTTACTCTTTCGCAATACAGAGATTAAAGCGTCGTCATCGGACTGCTGACCAACCTGCGCATCCACGACGAAAAGAACTAAATCGGCATCCACGATTGCCGATTCGGCTGCATCAGAAATCTTTAGCGCAATCCCCTCTGCTGTTGGCTCCCATCCGCCAGTATCGACAACAACGAAACTTTTACCGTTCCACTCTGCTTCATAAGACACTCGGTCTCGAGTCACTCCTGGAGTATCTTCAATGATTGCTTCGCGAGATCCGATGATGCGATTTACCAGTGTCGATTTCCCAACATTAGGTCTTCCAATGATTACAACGCGTGGCAGCCCAATCAATGAGCGTTGTTTCAAAATATTCCAGATGTAGTCAACGGTTTCATTCAGTGACAAGTTTGTGGAATCTACAACTATGGCATCGTCAGCTTTTTTGAGAGGTGATGTGGAGCGCGTTGAATCCAGTTGATCTCGATTAGCTAACGCATCTGCTACCTCAGAGATGCCGCCACTAGCGATGTTGGCTTCTCTCTGTTCTATATCTCGACGGATAGCACGCGCATTAATATCGGCTTGCAGCCAAATTTTCAGTTGTGCCTGTGGCGCAACAACAGTGCCTATATCTCTACCTTCCACAACAATGCCATTCTTGGCACTTTCAATGATCTTTCGCTGAAGAGTTAGTAATGATTGTCGCACCTCTGGCCAAGCGCTGATACGGCTAACCGCAGATGTTACTTCTGGAGTTCTAATAGCTTGTGAGATATCTACCCCGCCACAAAGGGTTATTGGGTTATCTGGATCGGTCTTAAATACGATTGGACTTTTTTGCAGAGCTGCAACGAGAGAAGGCGCATCATCAATAGTCTCTTTGATCGCTAGCCAAGTGGCAGCTCGGTATAGAGCGCCAGTGTCGAGATAGAGCCAACCAGCTCTTTTCGCAATTGACTTTGAAGTTGAGGATTTACCAGATCCGCTCGGACCATCCATTGCAATAACAATGGTCATCGCAGATGAACCTTCCAATCTTGTGCCATTAAGTGATCCTGAACGCGCAATGCATCTTCAGGAGAAAAAGCCAATGTAATTAAACCAGTTAATTGCCCTGGTGAATGCTCAATTGAGAGATCTTCAATATTTGCGTTAATCGATGCGCATTGTTCAAAGAGTCGGCTCAGTGCTCCAGGTTCATCTTTAATAACAATCAATAAGTGTGAATAGTTACGAGGTTTTGCTCCATGTTTTCCGGATACGAGTGATCGGCCTTTATTTCCTTCAAGAAAAACTTTTCTCAGCGCCTCTACATCCTGAGTGTCAAGAGCGTTTTTAATTTTTGCGAATATTTGAAGATATTCATCGATTGCTTTTGACACCTCGTTGCGATTTTCGAAAAGGATTTCACTCCAAAGCTCGCCATCGCTATTTGCAATTCTTGTCATATCTCGTAAACCCTGTCCGGAGAGATTGAGATCGTCGCCAATACTTGTGAGCGAGCCTGCAAGGGCGGTGCTGGTGAGCTGTGGCAGATGAGATATTCGAGCCAGAAGACGGTCATGGTTTTCTGCGGTCATGACATACGAAGTTGCGCCCAGAATGGATACCAATTCTTCTGCTATCTCCACTACATATTCATCTGTCGAAGTCGTCGGAGTCAGAATCCACGCCCGCCCTTGAAAGAGATCGCCTTGGGCGGATGGCGGCCCAGCGACTTCCCTTCCCGCCATTGGGTGCGAACCGATAAACCGCTGGGATAAACCCGTTAATCTCTCAACTTGAAGTAGAAGATTATTTTTAACACTAGCAACATCTATAAATGCAGATTGAGGGTTTTTATCAAACTCGCCCTCGAGAGCTCGTAAAGTTGATTGTGGCGGTGTCGCGATAACAACGAGATCTGGTGAGTCTTCTGCAAGATGCGGCGCTAAGAGATCTCTCGCTAATTTGAGAGTTTCGGGGTCCTCGTCATGAAGATCGATCGACACTCCCCTGCTGGCGAGGCCAAGAGCGATTGATGTACCAATCAAACCCGTGCCGACAACGCGAACATGCTTAATTTTCAACGTTGTCACCCCTTTTTCATGGTCGTGCAAGCTAAATGGAGGAAGCAATCAGTTACTGAGCAATATCTTTGCGGAGAACGGTTGCACCACGCAGATAGATATGTGCAACATCCCCTTGTTCAAGCGCAGTGTGACAATGCACCAGCGTTCGAATCGTCCGCGGGAGGCTTCCTGCCACCGCCATCTCAACGGCGCAAAGTAACGGAACTTTCTCCATCCCCATCGCACGCGCTGAAGCGGCCGGGAAGTCGCTCACGAGATCCGGGGTACAGGTAAAAAGAACTGATATCAGGTCACTGGCGGCCAACGAGTTGGCTTTCATGATGGCTGACATCAATTCGACGACGGCCTCTTTCATGAGGAGCGCATCATCACGATCAATCTGAATTGCCCCGCGAATTGCTCGCACTGTCATCTATGAATTTTACCGAACCTCTCCTCAATCGAGAGAAGGTGATTCGGCGTTTTATCGATAAATAGTTATCAGGACTTCGAGTGCAGGAAGAGGGAAAGTCGACATTAAGCGCCGCGGAGCTCTGGCCTTTATATTATCAATATATCGATAATTGTGACGAAACCAAGCACGAAAAAGTCGATAAATTGATGTTCTTGCAATCTAACATTATTAATAAATAGACAAAACGCTATTCGGGAAAAGTAATTTATTAATAAATGGTTTTAACTTGTTAACGAGTTAACGATTTATTAGTTCAGCGCTATTGAGTGAACGCCACTTCCCTGAAGGTAGCTCCCCTAACCTTATTGACCCGATTGCAGTACGGATCAATCTCTCGACAGGGAAACCTAAAGCATCGAACATCCTTCTAACGATCTGGTTGCGCCCCTCATGGATGACAACTTCAATCATCGCGCCATGCCTTGCTACCGACAGTGGTCTGGCCAATCCGTCATCCAACTCCACGCCGTTTACTAAAGCTTGGAAAGCTTCTCGTGAAATAGGTTCTTCGGTTTGCACTAAGTAGGTCTTTTCAACCCCAAACGACGGGTGGGTAGATTCATGCGCCCATTGCCCATCGTTGGTGAGAATGATTAAGCCCTCACTCTCCTTATCAAGGCGACCAACATGAAAAAGTCGATCCGGCCAAACCCCGAAGAAATCACCGAGAGACGCCCTACCTTCTGGATCAGACATAGTTGACAAAACCCCTTGAGGTTTATGGAATGCAAGATAAGTTTTGGTCTTTTTCTGATTGATTAACTCATTATCAACTTCAACTTTAGTGTTTATCGGGTCTATTTTGATGCCTTGCACCTTTACGATTTTCCCATCGACCTTTACTCGGCCTTCACTGATCATCACTTCGCAAGCTCGCCGGCTAGCAACGCCGCAATCGGCCATGAACTTCTGTAAACGAATGAGCTCGGCCATGGCCGTGAGTCTACTTTACAAAATCGAGGTTATTCCGTGAGCGAAGCTATTACCTCATCTAGGCCATCGATATTAGGCAGGAATGGAGCCAACGCTGGCAGATCTTCAACTCGATTGACTCCGATCCGTTCTAAGAAATAGTGGGTCGTTCTGTAAAGGATGGCGCCTGTTTCATGCTCAATTCCGCACTCCTCGACCAGCCCGCGCGTGACCAGGGTTTTCATGACTGCTTCGACATTGACACCTCTGATTGCCGAAACTCGAGCTCGTGAGATGGGTTGACGGTAGGCAATCACAGCAAGGGTTTCCAGCGCTGCTTGAGTGAGCTTTGCTTGCTGGCCATCAAGTACAAATTTCTCGACCAAAGGCGCTAAATCTGGATGGCTATAAAAACGCCAGCCCCCCGAGATTTGTTTGAGTGAAAAACCCCGATTCTGACTCTCATATTCCGATGCCAATGTATTGAGCGCTTCGAGGACCTGTTCCGTTGGCGCTTCAATAATTTGCGCTAGAACCACTTCTGAGACAGGCTCTTCAACAACCATCAATATGGCCTCTATTGAACGATGGAGTTCTTGATTAGACATTTAGATATCCCTTTGTTCAGGCTGATTTACTGAGTTTTCATCTGAATTCTCAAGAACGGGAGCGCGATCGAACTCATCGCTCACCAAGATTTCACCATCTGTTGCACCTGTCCAGGTTATTTGAAGCTCCCCTAGCGCCATGATCTGCTCGAATCGAACAGAGCCATCCTTATAGAGTTCAAGGAGCGAAAGGAAGCGTGCGACCACCACCAAGGTGTTGGAGGCGTCGGCGACCAAACCTCGAAAAGTCATTGTTTTATGCTTACGCAAGGCGGCTACGACCAGCACAGCCTCGGCTGCGACGCTGACCAAGGGAAGATGGAGATGCTCCACCGAGAGGGTTGGAGCGGTCTTGGGGGTAAGTACGCGATTGGCTATCGCTGCGAATCTCTCTGGGGTCACCCCGATAAGGACTTCTGGAAGGAGCGCAGCAAAGACAGGGTCGAGAGACACTGAGCGGGCAAAGGTTTTTTCTTGGGCCGCAATACGCTCCGCCAAAATATTGGCGATCTCTTTGAAGGCGCGATACTGAAGCAGACGTGCAAAGAGTAGATCCCGAGCCTCGAGAAGAGCTAGATCTTCTTCATCATCGATCTCCCCCGACGGCAATAAGCGCGCTGCTTTGAGATCGAGCAAAGTTGCTGCAACTACAAGGAATTCTGTGGCATGGTCGAGTTTCCAGCCTTCATCAGTCTTCTCTAATTCGCGAATATAAGAGATAAATTCATCAGTAACAGTTGCAATTGCAACATCCGTAATATCCATTCGATGGCGAGAGATGAGCTGGAGTAGAAGATCAAATGGTCCATCAAAATTCTCTAAATGAACGGAGAAACCGGCAACGCGACCTTCTCCAGAGATTGTTGTCGCGCCAGTTATTGGCGGAAGTTGACCTAAAGTATTACTTGAGGGTTCAACGAATTCATCGCTCATGATGCGCATACTGTACGCGTGTCGTTCGCCTTATGTCCGCACGTCGTGGCTAGAGTCTCGGCATGGCAAAAAGTGCTTCAGAGATTTCTCGCTTGAACGCTAAATCGACATTTTCGAAAGCGGATTCAGATATCACAACATCATCATCAGTTCTTGGTAAGCCAGAACGAGAATTTGCTTATCCGACGCCACTTACCGAACACGGTGATGCTCGAATCATCTCGGTTGTTAATCAGAAGGGCGGCGTTGGAAAGACAACAACAACAATAAATCTTGGCGCAGCATTTGCTGAGCTTGGACGTCGCGTATTGCTTGTTGACTTCGATCCTCAACATTCACTCTCTGTTGGATTAAATGTTTCGACGCGAGATATCGAAGGATCTATCTATAACTTACTTATGGATGAATCTACGAAAATTGATGATTTCCTGCTTAAAACCAGCGTTCCTGGAATGGACATGATTCCAGCGCACGAAGATTTATCAGGCGCTGAAGGCGGATTAGTTAACGTCATCGCTCGTGAAAAAATATTGAAACGCGTTCTCTCTTCGGTAACTGATTTCTACGATGTCATCCTTATTGATTGCCAACCTTCTCTTGGCTTGCTCACAGTAAACGCACTCACAGCATCGCATTGGGTCCTAGTGCCATTGGAATGCGAGTACTTTGCGCTGCGAGGCGTGGCTCTTCTAGATGACATCATCAAGAAAGTGCAGATTAATACCAACCCTGATCTTAAATTGCTTGGAATATTGCCTACGATGTTTGATCGCAAAACAGTACATAGTCGCGAGGTACTTGAGCGCATCAGCGAGGCATTTCCTGAAAAAGTTTTTGACACCACAATCGCCCGTACCGTTCGTTTCCCTGAAACAACAGTTGCCGGTGAACCCATTACTTCTTATGCCAGCTCATCTGTCGGAGCTGCGTCATACCGTCGCTTAGCTCGTGAAATTATCGCCAATGGAGGGGTTCGATGACTCGTCGTATTAGTTTGCCAGGAGCCGATGAACTTTTTCGTAAGACAACTTTGAGCGCCGTTCCAGATCAAGTTGTTGAAGAAGTTGAAGTTGCGCACACAAACCGTCCAACAACACAAAGTGTTGCAAAAGCTGCACCGAAGAGTTCTGGTGTGCGTCAAACGCCACGGAGGAGACCAACTGGTTTAGATAAGGGACCTTCTGGTCGCGAAAAACACGACGAAAAAATCACTGTGTACCTATCTCCCGAAGAGCTCTTCGATCTCGAACAAGCCAGACTGCATCTGCGGGGAGATCTCGGTCTTGCCGTTGACCGCGGTCGAATTGTTAGAGAAGCTTTAGCAATTGTGATTGCGGATTTGGAATCTAAAGGCGATCAATCAATTATTGCAAGACGTCTACGCGGCCGTTAATTCGCTTTGGATTGTTAACGCGAGCGCGGATGAGCGCTAGCGTAACTCTCTCGCAACTTATCGATGGTTACTAAGGTATATATCTGAGTTGTTGTCACTGATGCATGTCCGAGCAACTCTTGTACAACTCGGATATCTGCTCCCCCATCGATCAAATGAGTAGCAAAAGAATGCCGAAGAGCGTGCGGAGAAACCCTTTTCTCCAAACCGGCCTTATGTGCAGCCTCTACAACAATGCTCCAAGCGCTTTGTCTACTGAGCCGATTACCTTGTTTCTCGCTGATAAATAGCGCTTCTTCGCGATTCTTCTTAAGAAATGTGGGACGAGCGCGGGTGAGGTATTGGTCTATCGCTAGTTGCGCAAACCGGCCAAGGGGAACAAGTCTCTCTTTGCCACCCTTACCTCGAACGCGAACTGTTGTGGTTTCATTCTCGCTACGCGAAATGTCAGCAACATTTAATTGCACTATCTCGCTTACTCGGCCGCCTGTCGCATAAAGCGTTTCCAAGAACGCCCTATCTCGTAGGCCACTTGGCTCTTCACCGCAACTTCCTATCAAAGACTCAATCTCCGCAATTGATAGGGCTTTAGGTAGTCGCTTTGGAATCCGTGGTGGAGAAATTTCGTCTGCAATATTTGTAATTCCTTGATCTTTCGCTAAAAATCCAAAGAGACTTCGAATTGCTACGGCATGGCGAGCGATACTTGAGTCACTTAAACCAAATTGTCGAAGATTTTGCAGGAACTCATTGATATCACTCGCTTGAACCGTAGTAATTTCTAGGTTCTTGCCGTGGAGAAATGTGTCGAATTTGATGAGATCTCTACGATATGCCGCAATAGTGTTCTTGCTGAGACCTCTTTCAACCGCGCAATGATTGAGGAAAACTTCAATCTGCGCAGAGTTAGTCACGTTCTAGCGCGGCCTTGATGAGGCCACTAAAAAGGGGATGCGGTTTTGTTGGTCGAGACCGGAATTCCGGATGCGCTTGAGTTCCCACGTAATACGGATGAACTTCTCGCGGTAGCTCCACAAACTCAACCAGATGCTGATCAGGTGAAAGTCCGCTAAATACCAAACCAGCCTTGGAGATCTGATCACGGTACTTATTATTAACTTCGTAACGATGGCGGTGACGTTCTGAAATTTCACCTGTTCCATACGTTTCTGCAACGATTGAACCGGGGTTGAGTACCGCCTTATAAAGACCAAGGCGCATAGTGCCGCCCATATCAGCCTCACCTGCGACTATTTTCTCTTGACCGGCCATCGTGGCAATGACTGGAGCATCTGTGGTTGGGTCAAACTCAGCGGAGTTCGCATTTGCTAGACCAGCTTTATTACGCGCAATTTCAATTACCATGCATTGCAAACCGAGACATAAACCAAGTGTTGGAATCTTTTTCTCTCGCGCATATTTAAGTGCACCTAACTTGCCTTCGATACCACGAACCCCAAATCCACCCGGAACACATATTGCATCAACATCGGAGAGATTCTTCTCTGCTCCCGCTGCGCTTTCACAATCGTCGCTAACAATCCATTTGATTTCAACCTTAGCGTTATTGGCAAAACCTCCAGCGCGAAGCGCTTCAGTCACCGAGAGATAGGCATCAGGTAGGTCTACATATTTTCCGACTAGTCCAACCTTTACTGTATGAGCGGGTTTATGAACTCGCTCAAGCAGCGCGTCCCACTCTTGCCATGAGACATCATCGGCGTTGAGACCAAGTCGGCGCACGATGTAGGAATCAAGGCCTTCGCGATGCAGAACTTTTGGGATGTCATAGATAGATGGCGCATCCACGGCAGCAACAACAGCTTCTTGATCCACATCGCACATCAACGAGATTTTCTTCTTTACTGATATCGGAATTTCCCTATCAGAGCGGAGAACTATCGCATCTGGTGAAATACCAATCGAGCGTAGCGCCTGAACTGAATGTTGGGTTGGCTTTGTCTTCAACTCACCTGATGGACCGATGTATGGCACCAGAGAAACGTGGAGATAAAAGACATTCTCTCGGCCTACTTCTTGTCGAATTTGGCGCGCAGCTTCGATAAATGGAAGAGATTCAATATCTCCGACTGTCCCGCCAATCTCAGTGATAACAAGATCAATATCGGTAGAAGCCATCGCCCTGATGCGATCTTTAATCTCATTTGTTATATGTGGAATGACTTGAACGGTATCCCCTAGGTATTCACCACGTCGCTCGCGTGCAATTACCCGTGAATAGACCTGGCCAGTTGTGACATTTGCTGAACCATGAAGATTGGTGTCGAGGAATCGCTCATAATGCCCAATATCAAGATCGGTTTCTGCCCCATCATCAGTCACAAAAACCTCTCCGTGCTGGAAAGGATTCATAGTTCCTGGATCAACATTGATGTACGGATCGAGTTTCTGCATGGTAACTCTGAGTCCTCGAGCGCGTAAGAGTCTTCCTAAGCTAGAAGCAGTGAGACCTTTTCCCAGACTTGAAGCGACTCCGCCGGTGACGAATAGATGCTTCGTCACATGATGGGCGGTCATGGGAGATGAACTTATCACGCCTTCTCTGCGATTCGTAAATTGAGCAGCTCCCGAGCGTGCTCTTGGGCGTGTTCGGAATCTTCGATCCCCGAGAGCATTCGAGCTATTTCAACTTCACGATCATGATCTGTAATGCGACGTATGGAACTTTCCGTAACAGATCCACTCGTATCTTTTTCCACCACAATATGGTTATCTGCCCACAGCGCAACTTGCGCAAGATGGGTAACAACAATTACCTGTGAGGACTCCGCAAGGTTGCGCAGTCTTCTACCAACTTCTAAAGCTGCTTTTCCGCCCACACCCGCATCAACTTCATCAAATACATAAGTACCGAGTGGGTATTTATCGGCAATCACAACTTCTAAGGCCAACATCAATCGCGATAATTCACCACCGCTTGCAGCTTTTGCAATGGGCAGTAACTCTCCACCACTATGACTTGTGAAGAACATCGCAACCTCATCAAGACCATAATTTAAGAAGTCTCCGTCGCTTTCGCCAGACCTTGGCTCTACTCGTACTTCAAATTCCGCTTTAGGCATCGCTAGCAGATGAAGTTCTGAGGTAACCGAAGCGCTCAATTTTTTAGCAGCCTGCTTTCTTGAATCAGAAAGCGCAATTGCGTTTTCAACCAATTTCTTTCTAAGAGAAAGCAAATCAGTTTCTAATTCGGAAATTCGATTGTCTCCGCCTGCAAGATCCGCGATCCTCTTCTCTGCCGACTTGGCTCTTTCCATAGCTTCGGTGAGAGCTTCAAATTTATCGCTCGATGTACCGAATCGCTTTGCAAAATTTGTTAACAGCGCCTTCCGTTGTAGTGCATTCTCTAGAGCTTGTGGATCTGCAGCGAGATTTTCAATATATCGATCAAGATCAGAAGCGGCGTCCAACAATAGAAAAAGAGCTTCTGAGACGCTCTCATTTATCGCATCTAATTGAGAGTCTTTACCACGTGCTCCTTGGAGGTTGCGTTTTGCATGATGGAGAGAATTCAACCCCCCGCTATCTTCATCTGATAGCGCTTGCTGCGCACCCGTCGATGCAATTCGCAGATCCTCTACGCTCTCCAGGCGTGAAATCAAAGCATCCAGCTCCTGCAACTCGCCCTCTTTGGGTTTAACCTTCAAGTATTCATTTGATAATTCACGTAAAGATGCGATTTCTCGGTCTTTATCTTGCATCGATCTTCGCAGTTCAGCAATCGTATTTTTAAGCGCAACAAAATCCGTTAATACTTTCTGGTATTCATCGAGTGCACCTTGAATTTTTTCACCCGCAGAAAGATCCAATAATTCTCTCTGTTTCTGCGCTTTAGAAAGAACAAGATTTCCATGCTGACCATGAACTTCGATCAGCTCACTTCCGAAGGCAGCTAGTGTCGCAGCAGTTGTGCTCGCACCAGAGAGTTGTGCTCGACTCTTACCATCTTTTGAAACTTGTCGAGCAAGCAAAAGAGAGCCTTCTTCTATGTTCGGAGCGTGTTCCTCGCAAAGAATTTTCAGATTCTCACTTTCTTTGCCAGGTAGTTGAAAGCGACCCGAAACCACGAGTCTTTCGTTGCCATTTCTAATGAGATCTGAGTCGGCCTTCTCCCCTAAAATCAGAGATAGGGCAGTCAATAACATAGTTTTGCCCGCCCCGGTCTCTCCAGTAATTACATTGAAGCCTGGCGTAAATTCAACAAGGGCGTTATCAATAACTCCGAGAGCCCGGATTTCGATTTCCTCAAGAAGAGAGCGTTGTGCCGCACTCTTTTTATTCACCGCGCCACCCATCAACCGGTAATTTGAATTTCGCTACCAAGCGATCGGCAAATGGCGCTTCTTCCAAATGAGCTAAGTTGATAAATGACTTATCGCTAGTGAGGACGATGCGATCCTTTTCGATGAGAGCAAATTTGCGCAGCCCATCGGCGGAAAGAGCTCCCACATCACTCTCGACATCAATTGCTATCTCGGAATCGGGAGAGATGACCATGGGGTCTGAGAAAAGAGCGTGCGCCGCTAACGGAAGTAAAACAAGAGCTTCTACTTCTGGCCAGACAACCGGTCCTCCTGCACTAAATGCATAGGCAGTCGATCCAGTTGGGGTTGCACAGATAACACCATCACAGCCCCATCTAGATAGAGGACGATGATCTACTTGAACAAACAACTCAATCATTGCTTCAGTACTTCGTTCGATTGTTACCTCATTAAGTGCCCAACCGTGCGCCACAATTTTTTCCTCGCGCTGCACCTGGTAGGAAAGCGTCATTCGTTTCTCAGTCTTGTATTTCTTATCCTTAATTGCGCCAATGATTGTTGCAGTTGAAGGTTTCCCGATTTGGGCCAAGAAACCCACGTGCCCCAAATTGATTCCTAACACAGGAATGTTTGTGCCATGAATCTGTTCAGCGCCGCGAAGAATCGTGCCATCTCCGCCTAGGACGAGAGTAAGTTCAATGCCAGAAAGCCTTTTCGGCAAATCTTCTTTCGCAATGAAATTAACCCCAGGAATTCCTGGATCGACAGTGGAAATGAATCCAATTCCCTCTTTGGAGAGCGTTGAGACTATTTCGGTAGCAACGTTTCTTGCTTCGGGGCGATTGGGATGAAGCACCAAAAGAATTTCGCGTCCACTCATTATTGAGGTCCTTTCGCGATCGCTTCATCAATTGCGCTATCTGAAATCATGGCAGCGCCACGACGTAACCAGAGGAAGTACTCCACATTTCCGGATGGTCCGGGAAGCGGACTTGCCACTACTCCTAAGGTACCTAAACCCATCTCATGCGCGCTCTTTGCGACCTCAAGTACTGCGTTTTTCCGTAGTTGTGGATCCCGGACAACGCCTCCAGCGCCTAATTTCTCGCGACCCACTTCAAACTGTGGTTTCACCATAATCAAAAAATCGGCATCTGGCTTTGATACCGCCGTAAGAGCCGGAATGACAAGTGTCAGGGAGATGAATGAGAGATCTGCTACGACAATATCGGCCGAGTCTTGAATGATTTCACGAGAGAGATTTCGGACGTTGGTTCGGTCATGAATCTCCACTCGCGGATCTTGGCGGAGCTCCCACGCTAATTGTCCGTATCCCACGTCGACTGCGATGACTTTTGACGCACCTCGCTTAAGAAGTACATCCGTGAATCCACCTGTGCTCGCTCCTGCATCAAGTGCAACTTTTCCATCAACAAGGATTTCTGGGAAAGCATCAAGAGCTCCGGCTAATTTGTGACCACCGCGAGAGACATAGTCGCTACGAGCTCCAGCCAGAGTGATGGAAGTTTCAGCATCAACTTGAGTTGCAGGCTTTGATGCAGGAATTCCACGCACCAAAATTGAGCGAGATTCAATAAGGTCGACCGCATGTTCTCGTGAGCGCGCAAGTCCTCGCCGGACTAACTCTGCATCAAGTCGAGTGCGCATTTAGAGTCGCAATGAACTAGTTTGAAATACCTTCGACTGAAGAGAGGGCATCTGAAAGTTCCTTGTTAATTTCATCGAATTTTGCACCATGCTCTTCCAGCGGCGCAAAGGCAACCTCATTAATCCTTTTCTTGATGGCCGTAACCGAATCTAGATTGACAACGTTCTCACTCATCGCGCTACCTTCTTCACGTTCTTCTTGGTCGCGATCTTTTTCGTAGATTTCTTCGCTGCAGTTTTCTTACTCGGGCTCTTTTTAGTCGCCGACTTTTTTGTAGTAGAGCCACTTGGGCGGCCACCAACAACCAACTTAGATTTAAGGAGTTCCACTTCACGCGCCAACCGATCGAGATCTTCTTGCTTGGCAAAGCCCATTTTCTTTGCGCTGCGCTGCAACTCTTCCTCAACTCGGGCCTTGATCGCTTCCCCACTTTCGCGCGCCCAAACATTGAGCGCAGCAGCAACCTCTTGGGGGCTTTTCTCACCTGACGACACTTTGGATAGATAGGTGCGAAGCGCTGAGAGAAGGTCATTTGCCATGGGAGAAAGGTATCTAAACTCTTGTGAGTTCGCGTCCTTCAACTTGCCATCGGCTTGCAACAACTTTTCCGGTCTTCCAGAATCTTCGTCGCAGAGCGCCTACAACCTCAATCCATTCGTCATTCTTTAAAGTGAGGGCTCTTTTTCGTAGGGATGCGCTCCAGAGAGCTACATCTAGAGTGTCATAACCATCGCGGTTATCTCGAGCAACCACGATACGTATTTCTACAACCTTATCGCCGCTCGGCAACTCTTTTTCAATAGCAGGGCCGGAACTTCTGCCGACAAGTCGCACTTCGTTTTCGTACTCTTCGCGTTCAATTGATTGTCCTACCGTCCTTGCTTTTGCCATTTTCGCTCCTTAATAACTTTCTCGGCAATATCTGCTTTGGAGCGAGAAGTAAAGATTAATCGGCTGACATTTCTCTCATTCGTCAAGAAAAGAATGTGGATATTTACCTTTGAATTTCTCTGCTTCCTCATTTCTCGAAGCGGCGCAGAGCGCAGCGTAATAACTGCGACGCAGTTTCTTGCTCCACACTGGATCTGAATCACCCAGCTCCGGGCAGGTGAGGGTTACAACCGCAGCATCATGTTGGCCTAGCGCGCTTCGTGCTCCAGCAGCAGCTAGGCGAAGCTCAACTCTTTGTTCAGCAGAGAGAATTTTGGGATCTACAGAACCGGCAATTTCCAGTGTTTTACGGGGGTTTCCTAGAGCTAATTCACATTGCGCCAAATATGGAAGCACACTTGGCGTTCCAGAGATACGTTGTGCGGCACGGAGTTCTTTCTGCGCAACATCATATTTTTGGAAATTCAACGCCGCTATACCAGCTCGCTCGCGAACAATCGCAACTCGGCCAGCTCTGAAAGATGCAGATTGTCCGTGCCAATATGCTCGTTCAGGATCACTTTCAAGAAACATCGTTAACGCTACTAAATGTTTTGCAACGCGCTCTGCATTATCTGCAGCCAGAGACTGGAGAGCAAATGCTTCACGCTTCTCTAATTCTTTACCTGTGACTTCTTCAGGAATCGGAGGTTCAGCGAATTTTCTTACCCGCTTATTCTCATCATTCACAACGCGTCGATCGTTTTTGCGCATTGGAGGGCGTGCACTTCTATCTGTGGGCCGCC
>DAIOTH010000002.1:0-44556 GCA_036752125.1 Candidatus Nanopelagicaceae bacterium
TGGTGCTCACTTCCCCGCAGGTCACTGCAAATACATATTCAGTTCCTGCTGCTCCAGTCATCAAGAAGGCGAGCATTACGCCTTTTGGTATCCGCGTAGTTTTCAATACCGTTTCAGCATCACCTGCTGTAACAAATTACGTCATCTCAAGTGGCGAAAACTCTTGTCCAATTTCTGTGTCTGCAGCTACTAAGGGTGTAGTCACCATCCCAATTCTTGAAGACCAGACCAGCGCAACAGTTTCAATTAAAGCTGTCAACGCTTATGGATTTTCAGCAGCCGGCACATGGAGCAAAACTTTCAGCTCTGCTGACTTAGCAAATGTCGCTCGAAGCACATGGAAATCCGTTCAATTGCTACAGCTCAGTGATCTCCACGGCGCTATTGAAGGAACATCGGCAAACGCTGGAACTGCTCTTCTTATGACTGCTTTTGCTGCAGAGCGCGCAAAAAATGCTGCGACTTTCACATTATCAGCTGGCGATAACATCGGTGCAGCGCCACCAATCTCCAGTCAATTCGAAGAGTTGCCAACCATTGAATCAATGAACCTCATGAAATTCGATGTATCTGGATTTGGAAACCATGAACATGATCGAAATTTGTCCCATGTTCAGAAGATCATTGGAGCTTCCGACTTTCAATGGGTCGCCTCTAATTACAACACTCTTGAACCTTTGAAGAGTGGCACAAAGTCTGCGAAGAATTTCCACATTGTTGAGCGTGGAGGTGTCAGCGTTGGATTTGTTGCTGGAAATACAGAAGAGACCAAGGAGCAAATTTTCCCTGGAAACTTAACTTTCGGCGGTAAAGATCTAGTGATTTCTGGAGATGCATCTGGCATTAACGCAGCAATTAAGGCAGCGAAGAGCGCTGGTGCAGATATTGTTGTTGCAATTCTCCACCAAGGTTGGCAAGAGAATCGCGACGGCGAAGCCAAAGGGCGTTTGATTGAACTTGCTAAGCAAATTAAAGGTGCTGCGGTTGTTTTTGGTGGGCATAGCCACCAGACCTATTCATCAATGCTTGCTGGTAATTACTTCACTGCAGGAACTATGGTCGCCATGACACGAAATGCTGGCCAGGAATACAACAAAGTAAATGTTTGTATGGATGCCAGCGGACGTGTTCGCGGATCAATGGTTGAAGTCATGACCCGCTCCAAGTTCGCGACCTTGACGCCAAACGCAGATGGCGCTGCATTGGTCAAGAAATATAAAGATCAACTCAACGCCAAACTTGATGTGAAGATTGGTCAAGTTAATGGAATCTTCCCTCAAGGCGGAACTCCTCAAGTCCAACGTGCCGGAGAAGCTGCACTTGGAAACTTCACTGCAGATGCGATGCGCAAGAAATACGGAACTGATTTTGCGTATATCAACGGCGGAGGTATCCGTGACAAATTCCCTGCCGCAACTTACGTTGCAGCTGATAAGAGTTTGAATCGTCCCGGCGCTGACAAAGTTGCACCTTATGATGTGACTTTGGGTGATGCCCTAGCGGTTTATCCATTCGGTAACACGGTTGGAGTTTCTGTCATTACAGGTGAAAATCTTTGGAAGGCGCTGGAAAATGGCGTTAGCAATTGGCCAGGCGATGGTCGCTTCCCACAGATTTCGGGCTTTAAGTTCTCCTTTGACACGAGTAAAGCTGTTGGCTCTCGAGTTCAAAGCGTCTCCAAATCTGATGGAACTGCAATCGCTAAAGATGGTAAGGAATACACCATCGCAGTACCCGACTTCATGATCTATGGTGGAGACGGATACGTAGGATTCTTTACTCCTTCAAAAGCTAAGTTACGAGGTCTTCTCGTTGACGTATTTATTGAAGCAGTACAAGGGGCATCCGCTGGCGGCAAGGCAATTCAAATCCCTGCTCTCGATGGACGCATCACAAAGGTGAATCCATAACAGCAATTCGGTAGTAAAGAAAAACCGCGCTTCGGTATTAACGGGGCGCGGTTCTTCTTTTCCCGACACGCCGATTTAGTTGAAATTTCAATAAAATTAGTTTACCCTTCAACTAAATCTTGACCCTCTATGAAAGGAAACTATGGATATCCTCCTTGTGATTGGTCGCGTGCTCTTTGCGCTGCTCTTCATCAACTCAGGTATCGCACATCTCACCAAGCTCGAAGCTATGGCGGGTTACGCGCAATTTAAGAAAGTCCCAGCAGCCAAACTCTCAGTCATCGTTACTGGCCTCATGCTTGTTATCGGTGGCCTTTATGTAGCACTTGGCGTCTACGCAGATCTTGGCGGACTTCTCCTTGCAATCTTCCTTGTTCTCTCTGCATTCATGATGCATAACTTCTGGACTATCCAGGATGCACAAGCAAAGCAGGCAGAAACCATTAACTTCTTCAAGAATCTCTCCCTTGCAGGCGCAGCGCTCATCATCTTCGTGCTCGTTGGCTCAGGAACTGATTTTGGCCCATCAATTACTGAAGGGTTCTTCAACCTCTAATTGAATAATTAGTTAATTCCAAGTAAAACCCCTGCACAGGCTTCAAATGTGCGGGGGTTTTAACTTTTATCACGATAGCGTCTGAATATGGAATTACTGATGGCCATCGCCAGCGGAGTTCTCATTGGTTCTGTTTTGGGTTATGTAGGCGCTGGCGGTTCCATGTTGGCGATTCCAATATTTATCTATGTCTATGGATTATCACCAGTTGCTGCAACAACGGCATCACTCTTAGTGGTTTTTGTTGGAGCGGCATCGGGTGCGCTTCCAAAATTACGTCGTAATGAAATTCTCATTAAGGAGAGTTTGACGATTTGGGCAATTGGCTTGGTAACAAATCTAACTGGCGCTTATTACTTGCCGCGAATCGATGAGAATGTAATCTTGACAGGATTCTCTCTTGTTCTGATTTCTGCGGGAGTTTCAATGCTAATTCCATCACCAGCCGAATCTTCTGAGCGGAAAGTTTCTCCTGTCGCCCTCGTTGGAATCTCATTGATTATTGGCGCACTTACTGGACTTTTCGGAATAGGTGGTGGATTCCTCGCCATTCCGATTCTGGTTCTCTTTTACAACGTCTCTCCTGCTCGTGCTGCAGGTACTTCGCTTTTCATCATAATGATCAATACGTTGACGGGCTTCTTCGCGCATTATCGTCACTGGGATGAAGTCAATTGGCTCATACCTGGCGTCATCGCAACTGTTGCATTACTCGTCTCGCGATTTGCTTCACACCATAGCTCCAGACTTTCTCCGGCCACGCTGAAGCGGGCATTTGCTCTCTTTGTCTTCGCTATCGCTCTATTCACTCTAGTAGATACCTGGGTAATCACATGAAGATAGAAAAACTCGTCAACGAACTCGTTGGCACTGCCGTTCTCCTCATTGCAGTCGTGGGCTCGTCGTATATGGCTGCAAGCCTCACTTCGGATAAAGCGCTATCTCTATTAATTGTTGCAGCCGTTACCGCTGCTGCCCTTGCCATCATCATTAAATCAGGCGCAGCGATAAGCGGTGCTCATTACAATCCCGCTGTCACAATCTCATCGCTGCTTACTGGTGGGATGAAAACCGTTGAAGCGCTCGCGTACATCGTCGCTCAAGTCTTGGGCGCAATCGCTGGTGTAGTCATCGCCAATGCAATGTTTGGTGAAGCCTTATTTGGCGCAAGTACAGTTTTGCGATCAGGGAGCGGTCTATTTATTGGAGAGATTGTTGCGACTTCTGGTCTGGTTTATTTGGCGCTCACAGCAAATGAGAAGAGCGTATGGAAGATGATTCCGCTCTGGATCTTTGCTGCCTACTTCTTCACTTCTTCTACTTCATTTGCTAATCCTGCCGTAACAGTTTCTCGAATCTTTACGGAGGCGCCCACTGGAATAAGTAGCAGTTCGGTTCTCGGATTTTTATCTGCTCAAGTGGTCGGAGCTTTGCTCGCAGTGCTTGCTCTCAAATCAAAGATTGTTAAAGGGTCATGAGATGACAAAGCGCTCATCCGTTCTATTTGTATGTGTTCACAATGCGGGTCGTTCACAGATGGCAGCTGCATATCTCTCACACTTGGCGGGAGATTGGGTAGAAGTTCGTAGTGCAGGATCTGCTCCCGCCGATTCAATCAACCCAGCTGTTGTTGCTGCGATGCTTGAAGAAGGTATTGATATCCGTCACGAAGTTCCAAAGGTTTTGACCACATCGGCAGTGGAAAGTTCAGATGTAGTTATCACAATGGGCTGCGGCGATGCTTGCCCTTTCTTTCCAGGAAAGCGATATTTGGATTGGAAACTCGACGATCCTGCGGGCCAAGGCGTTGATGCCGTGCGACCAATCCGCAATCAAATTAAGTCGCTCGTGAAAGAACTCATCGAAACTCTCTAGAATCGCCGACATGGAAGGCGTGCTAGAAAAAGCAGCAGTACAACGTGCGCAAGCTGCGCTCACTAAGAACCAGATGCCAGGACAGATTAAAGTCTTATCGGATAGTGCGCGAACTGCAGCTGAAGCAGCCGCTGCTCTCGGAATTGAAGTTGGTCAGATTGCATCCTCGATTGTTTTCAAGCTTCCAGATGAAAGCCCACTCCTTGTCATTACATCCGGAAGACACCGCGTTGATACCCAACTTGTCGCTGGTTTTCTTAAAGTTGAAAAACTTGGCCGCGCCGATGCGGACTACGTGAAAGAAATTTCCGGCTATTCAGTCGGTGGCGTTGCACCCGTTGGGTGGCTTAATGCTCCCGCGCTTACTTTGATTGATGAAGCGCTTAATGATTATGAAGTGGTCTGGGCCGCTGCAGGACATCCGCATGCTGTCTTTCCAACAACATTCGATGAACTAAAAATTGCATCTGGTGCAACACCGGCAAAAGTTGGCGATTAATGTTTTACAAACTTCACACTGAAATTTCAGGATCTGGAGAACCTTTAGTTCTTGTACATGGGATGGGTTCTGCAAGTTCGGCGTGGAAACCAATTCGACCACTTCTCAATGAGTTCTACACAGTTGTCACTGTCGATTTACCTGGACATGGAAAGACGCCCTACATCAAAGGCCAGCCCATGGATCCTCATTCTTTGGCGCTTGGCGTACTGGAACAACTAAGTTCAGAAGGAATTGAACGATTTCACTTAGCGGGTAATTCGTTAGGCGGTTGGATTTCTCTAGAAATGGCAAGCGCTGACCCCGAACGAGTTCGCTCACTCATTGGAATTGCACCGGCAGGGCTCTGGCTAAATCCTTATAACGCGCGTTATCCGGGAACTGCAATTGCGAGATTCCTCGCACGTTACACCAGCAAGATTGCCCCTGCTGCTCTTCATTTTGAAAAAGCACGGATGCTGGGTTTCGCAGATGTCAGTCCCCGTTGGAAAGAATTTAGCTACGAGATTTGTCTGGATGCAACTATGGCGATGGCAAGCGCGGAAGGTTATTACCCTGCTTGGGATGGGATGCTGATGAAACGTTTCGACAGTTTTATACCCGCAACTTTGCCCGTAACAATAATTTTTGGCGACACCGATCGAACTCTTCCAGCCACCACATGCCAGGAGCGTTCGGTTGCGCCTTCACATGCCAAATGGATTTTCTTTTCTGAAACTGGTCATGCGCCCATGTGGGATTCGCCGCTTGATGTCGTTGATGAAATAAAGAAAACGACTGCGCTTGCTTCATGATTCGAATTTACTTCTGGAAAATTCCTCCACGCTTTATTCCTTGGGCGTTGTTTCGAATGGGATTGGATCGGTTCTCACTGTGGCGTATGAATGGAATTTCTTTCTGGAAATTGCTCGGGGCTGGGAAAGGAGAAACTTTTACACCACGAGATGCAGATCCGCTGCGCTGGGGTCTGCTTGTCGTTGTTGAGAAGGAATATGTAGACGATCTTGATTCATCACCCATGATTCAACGTTGGCGAAAGAGATGTGACTCTGAATTCTCTGCTGATCTCTCCCCTATTTCGGTTCACGGAAAGTGGTCAAGAAAAGATCCATTTATCTCAATCAGTAATACCGAAAAGAATTGGAGCGGCCCAGTTGCTGCAATTACACGCGCGCGAATTAAATGGCGAAAAAACTTGATCTTTTGGCGTTCTGTTCCGCCAGTCACTCATAGTTTACGAAGTTCGCAAGGATTGGTTTCTGCTATTGGTATCGGTGAAGCCCCCATTGGACTACAAGGAACATTTTCTTTATGGGAATCCGGTGAAGCGGTGCGAAACTTCGCCTACAGGGGTGAAGCGCATAAGGCGGCTATCGATGCAACCCACCGTGAGGATTGGTATGCAGAAGAGCTCTTTGCCCGCTTTGCTGTGACCAGAAGCGTGGGAGCTCTATAAGGCACAATTGCCTTATGTCGATTCGCAATTATCGCCCGCGGCGAGATTCGCGTCGAACAATTTCTCCCTCCAAGAACTTCATACTTATCGCAGTTTTGACTGTCGCACTCGGCTTACAAATTGCATATCCGCTTGTCGATGGTGAAGTTCTTCGTCTGGTAACTATTGCCACCGTTTATTGGGCAGCTGGCGCAATGCTCCTTCACGCACTCTTCGCCTACGGCTGGAACTATGCGCTTCGTTTCCTCTTTATTACTTTCTTCTTTGCACTTCTTGTTGAACAAGTCGGGATGCGAACTTCATGGCCATTTGGAAGTTATGAGTACTCACCAACGCTTGGCTACCAAATTTATGGTGTGCCGCTCGTTGTTCCATTTGCATGGATCATGATGGCGCATCCAATCTTCATAGCTGCTCGTCGTTTAGCTCCGAATTGGGTTTTTCTTGTTGGTGGTTATGGGCTTATGGCGTGGGATTTATTCCTCGATCCGCAGATGGTCTCTGCAGGGAGATGGACTTGGGAAGTGACGGGAAGATCAGTTCCATTCCAGCCAGAAATTCCGCTCTCCAATGCATTTGGCTGGTTGCTAACTGGAATGGGCTTAATGGCACTTCTACATTATTTACTTCCCAGCGAAAGACGTTCACTTGGTTCAAGTCGCGCAGTTCCTGAGTTTTTCTTGGCATGGACGTGGATTGGCGGTGTAATTGCAAACCTCTTTTACTTTGATAGACCTGGAGTCGCTTTTATCGGCGGTACAGCTCTGGGCGCGATCGTACTCAGCTACTTTTTATCCGTCAGATACGGTCGAAGAGATTAGAGATGGGTGCACTTCTAAATTTCTCTTGGATCCTCATCGCACTGGCAAGCACATTTACCATCGTAAATTTTCTAACTATTCGGGTAATTCGTTACCGTGAAGATATTGGAATAGATGAAAAAGTCTCGATACTACTTCCACTCCGTAATGAAGCAGAAAATGTAGAAGGGGTAATTCATAGTCTCATCACCCAAGAAGGGCTTCTTAACTTTGAAATCATTGCACTTGATGACTCCTCCAGTGACGAGACGCTCTCTCGATTGCAAGAAATCACTTCACCAAATCTCAAAGTTGTAAGTGGGCAGACATTGCCCGAAGGCTGGTTAGGTAAGAATTTTGCCTGTCACCAACTCGCCGCTCAAGCAGATGGAAGTTATCTCGTATTTGTCGACGCTGATGTGCGCTTAGCGCCGCGTGCCATAACGGCCTCAATTCAATCAATGAAGCGGTGGGGATGGGATTTCGTTTCTCCTTATCCACGACAGATTGCAATCTCATTTCTCGAGCGATTGACGCAACCACTTCTGCAATGGTCATGGTTTGCATCTCTTCCACTTCGCATCGCCGAATTACTTCAAACTCCCTCGATGGTCGTCGCAAATGGACAATTTTTAGTAATCGATCGTCGAGCCTATTTTGAATCCGGCGGGCATGAAGGAATCAAATCTGAAGTTCTCGATGATTTAGAGCTCGGACGCTCCATGGTGCGAAAGGGCTTTCGTGGTGGCGTTGCAGAAGCATCTCACTTTGCCGATTGCCGAATGTATTCCACTTCGCGGGAGCTCATAGAGGGATATACAAAGTCTCAATGGCGCGCTTTTGGTAACCCTTTTGGCGCAATTATTGCCGTAGCAATTCTGGCATTTATTTCAATTGTTCCTATCCTTATTGGGCTAGCAGGAAATCTTTCTGGGTGGATAGGTTACTTTGCGATTGTCATGTCACGTTTGCTTGTAGCTATCCGAACAAGATCAGTAATAAGTAGCGCTTTACTCCATCCATTAAGCGCACTTATGTGGATATATCTCATCATTCTCTCGTGGATCCGAAAGTCAACAGGTCAACTTGCATGGCGAGGTAGACAGCTATGAGTCACCATCGCGTTACAAAGACACCACGGGATGTCATTGTTATTGGCGCAGGTATGGCTGGATTGGCCAGCGCTGCGCGGTTGGCTAAACGTGGACATCGCGTAACAATATTTGAAGCCACAGAATTTGCAGGCGGGAAGTGTCGGACAGAATGGATTGGTGACTTTGCATTTGATACCGGTCCATCTTTATTGACGCTACCCGCGGTTTATCGAGACCTCTTTTTGAAAACTGGAAAACGATTAGAACATCTCCTTGAACTTCAACCAGTTGATCCATCCTTTACTTATATTTTTCACGATGGAAAGAAAGTTACATTTCCAAATCTCTCTCATAACGGAACCATTGCTGCAATAACACGAGTTTTTGGAGAAGATGCCGGTCGCGATTGGCACAACTTACTCACTCGAGCCGAAGCGATGTGGGAGTCTTCACGAGAATCATTTATTGAAGGTGAGCTCGAAAGTCCACTTCAATTATTGAAGCGCAGAACTTTTCTCAATGATCTCAGGAATATCGCGCCTTGGAAGTCGCTCCGTGCGCTAACAAATGCTTACACTGATAATCCTTATCTTCAAAAAATCATCAGTAGGTATGCGACTTACACCGGCTCCGATCCACGAAAAGTCCCCGCGGTACTTCTTACCATCGCCTTTGTCGAAGAAGCATTCGGGGCGTGGCATGTAAAAGGTGGATTAGGTTCCCTCGCTTCAACTCTTGAGTCGCGAGTTAAAGAGCTCGGAGTGAATCTCCGCCTCAACACCCGGGTTAGTTCTATCGATGTTGAAGATGGAGTTGTCCGAGGGGTGACGCTAAAAAACGGCGAGAGGGTTCTTGCTGATGTAGTAGTTGCTAATGCAGATGCATCACTTGTCTACAACTCACTACTTCCACCGATGAGGGAAACTCGTGCACCACGTAGAGCGCTAAAAAAAGCCACTCCTTCGTTATCTGGTTTTAGCCTGCTCTTGGGTCTACGCGGAAAATCAAAGTTAGGTCACCACACTGTTTACTTTCCCGAGAATTATGACGACGAATTTGATGCGATATTTCATCGGAAAGAACCGGTTCCACATCCTGCTATCTACATCTGCAACCCCCAAGATGAGAGTATGAAAAAGAATCCCGATAGCGAGAGCTGGTTTGTGTTAATTAATGCCCCGCGCCACGAACCTGAAGGCGGTTGTGATTGGAACTCTCCCGGCCTGAAAGAGCGCTACGCATCACACATTGTTGACCTGATGGAAGCGCGCGGATTAGAGATTCGCTCTCGCTTAGAAGTTATGGAGATTCGTACCCCAGCCGATCTTGAAGTTCGTACCAATGCGCCAGGTGGTTCAATATATGGAACATCAAGCAACGGTGCTCGCTCAGCATTCCTTCGAGCAAGAAATCGTGCTCCGATTAAGAATCTCTATTGCGTTGGCGGCTCAGCACATCCCGGTGGCGGCTTGCCGTTAGTAGGAATCAGCGCGGAGATTGTCGCAGAAGCGGTCGAAGAAAATTTAGAACAGTAAGTGCAGAAATGCTTTGTGCTACCGCCCAAATAATTACTGCAATCGTTGCGATGTCCAAACTAAAGGCGCGAGCGACGAGAACGATAAAGATTACGCTGGCGCGAATGGGCCGTTCCGCAATCGTGACGACTCCAATTTCCTGAACACCTAGTCCGCCTGCTCGCGCCCTCATATATTCCTGGGCATATGCCGTCAACCATGCAAGTAAAACCCATTCCCAGGGCGCTCCTAACTGAAACAGACCCAGCGCCCAAATTGTTTCAACTACTCGATCTACTATCGAGTCAAGCGCTGCGCCCCACTTGCTTACTTTCTTACTCAGAATTGCGAGAGTTCCATCCAATCCATCTGCCATGAGTGAAAGCACCAGAAAAGCGATTGCCCAATGTGAATCGATGAAATAGAGATACGCGATAGCAAATAGCAGAGATAGATAGGTGAGGCCGTTTGGCGTTATACGTAGGGTCTTGAGTGGTTTACAGATGTAGTAGCTAACAGTGAGCCATCCTTTAACAACACCTTTAATTTTGGCTCCGCCGTGAAGCGCACTCCACTCTCTGAAGAATTCTTCTCTCATCGCAATCCAATTCTCTTGACAATTTCCAGCGTTGAAACAGCCGAATTCATTGTGTAGAAATGTAAACCTGGCACACCTCGAGATAAGAGCTCATGGCACATTTCACTTGCTATATCAACTCCTACTTTTCTTACCGCTGCAGAATCAGATTCAACGCTCTTGATTCGATCTCTCACATAATCTGGAAGTGGAGTTCCTGAGAGTTCTGACATGCGATGGAGTTGGGCGACATTTGTGATGGGAAGAATTCCTGGATAAACATCAAGTTGTGAGCCAGCGTTACGAAGTGAATCTATGAGCGTAAAATATCGATCGACATTAAAGAAAAATTGCGTAGTAGCAAAAGTTGCACCACGACGTTCTTTTTCTAAGAGAACATCAATATCTTTTTTGAAGTCACCATGCGAAGCAGGGTGTCCATCTGGAAATGCTGCAACGCCAACTTCGAATCCGTGCTCGATTGCTAGCGAAACAAGTTGGTCAGCATGATCAAAACCATGAGGAGTTGTGAGCCACGGCGCACTTGGTCCACCTTGAGGATCACCACGTAGCGCGAGAATCGATTGAATCCCCGATCTCTTGTATTGCTGCAAAATAGAGATCAACTCTTCTTTTGTTGAACCCACACAAGTTAAGTGGGCAATGGTTGGAATTCCGGTACGTGAAGTAATTTCTGAGGTGAATCGCACTGTTCTATCTCTTGTTGATCCACCTGCGCCATAGGTTACGGAGACGAAATCAGGGCGCGCTCTTTCTAGTTCATCGAGGGCGCCCCATAGTCGAGCCTCCCCTGCCTCATCCTTGGGAGGAAAGAACTCAATTGAGAAAGAAGCGCTAGACATATAGCGGGAGGGTACCGTTGCGCCGTGGCTTCCCAAGAACTTTCGCAACTGCGCGATGAGATTAATCTGGTTTTGGCCGAATTTACCGATGCGCGTAGCCGCTCATTGACTGAGATTGGTTCCGAGTTGCAGCCCGTTGCACACGCGATGAAGGAGTTCATCACCGATAGCGGAAAGAGATTTCGACCCATCTTCGCCTATCTTGGCTATTTAGGAACTGGAGCAACACCTCGTCCAGAAATCTTGCGAGCTTGTACCGCGCTTGAATTAGTTCATGTTTGCGCGCTGATTCACGACGATGTGATGGATGGGTCGGATACGAGGCGCAACAAACCAGCCATCCATAAACTTTTCGAATCTCTTCATGATGATTCTTCTTATCAAGGAAACTCTGAGAGATTTGGTTTGGCATCTGCAATTCTTCTTGGTGACCTTGCTCTGGTTTGGGCTGATCGATTATTGGTTGAATCTGGAATTACACGCGAAGAGTTCATCAATGCTCAGAGCGTTTTCTCTGATATGCGTGACGAATTGATGGCAGGTCAATATCTTGATGTTTTAGAAGGAGCGTTAGCTACCACAAGCGTTGAACGTTCACTCAAAGTTGCACGCTTCAAATCTGGGAAATATTCCATTGAACGTCCACTTCATTTTGGTGCATCACTTGCTGCTCGTCCTGATTTTTATGAGAGTTACTCAAAATTTGGACTTCCGCTAGGCGAAGCATTTCAACTTCGTGATGATGTTCTCGGTGTTTTTGGAGATCCTAAAGTCACTGGTAAACCTGCAGGTGATGACTTACGCGAGGGAAAGCGAACCGTCCTTATCGCTGTGACGATGGAAAATGCGACCTCAGAAGAGAGACAACTCATCACATCATCGCTTGGAAACCCAGAATTGAGCCTAGAAAAAGTATCAGCCCTGCAAGAGATAATTGTAAAAAGTGGCGCTCTCAATGAAGTAGAGAATCTCATCACAGATCTCACCAGTACAGCTATTTCCGCGTTGCAGGATTCACCTGTCGACGGAAAGATAGCCAAGGTGTTAGAAGAAATGGCCATTATCGCTACGCAGCGGAGTGTTTGATTTGCGTACCGTTAAAGGGAAAACCGACCACGTCGTAGTTGTTGGCGCCGGTCTTGCGGGATTAAGTACTGCACTTCGCCTCGCAGGCGCAGGTAGAAAAGTTACTGTCATTGAGCGGGAATCAGTTCCAGGTGGTCGAAACGGATTACTTAACAAAGAAGGGTATGCCTTCGATACCGGTCCCACTGTGTTGACCATGCCTGACCTCATTGCTGACGCACTCAATTGTGTCGGTGAGAAACTTGAAGATTGGCTCGAGCTCATCCCGCTACAACCGTTGTATCGCGCCTTCTATGCAGATGGCTCACAACTTGATGTGCATGCAAATACCGCTGAGATGGAAGCAGAGATTGAAAAGGTTATTGGCGCAAATGAGGCTGCGGGTTACCGTCGTTACGTAGATTTTGTTACCAAACTTTATAAATACGAGATGAATGACTTCATCGATCGCAATATTGATACGCCATTTAATCTTCTCACTCCAAACCTTGCTCGACTTGTTGCACTTGGTGGATTCCGCAGACTTGCTCCCAAGGTTTCTCAGTTCCTCAAAGATCCACGTACTCAAAAGGTTTATTCATTCCAAGCCATGTACGCCGGCGTCTCACCACAACAAGCGCTCGCAATCTACGCTGTCATCGCATATATGGATTCAGTCAATGGTGTTTTCTTCCCCAAGGGTGGCATGCATGCGGTACCCCGTGCACTTGCGGGAGCTGCAGAGAAACATGGTGTTACATTCAAATACAACACAACGGTAGAGAAGATTGAGAAACAAGGTTCACGGGCTTCCGCTGTTGTTACATCTCAAGGAGAGCGCATCGAATGCGATGTCGTCGTATTAAATCCAGATCTGCCTGTTGCATGGAGAGATCTCCTCGGAAAAACGCCTCTTTCCATTAAACGACTGAACTATTCACCTTCATGCGTCACTATTTTGGCTGGATCTTCCAAGAGTTATGACCACCTGGCTCATCACAATATTCATTTTGGCGAATCATGGGATGGCGTATTCGACGAACTCATTAAGAAACGCACCTTGATGACCGACCCAAGTTTGCTCGTGACTGTTCCATCAAAAGATGATCCGACGCTGGCCCCACAAGGCAAAAACAGTTATTACATTCTTTTCCCAACCCCCAATCTTGATGCAGATATCGATTGGAAGAAGATGAAGAACATCTATCGTGACCAGATGTATGCCACTATGGAAGAGCGGGGCTACACAGATTTTGCAGACTCAGTCGAAGTCGAGCACATCACCACACCGTTGGAATGGGAAGCGATGGGGATGGAGCGCGGTGCACCATTTGCCAGCGCACACACATTCTTCCAAACCGGTCCATTTAGACCGCGGAATATGGCTAAAGGTTTTGATAACGTCGTCTTCACCGGAAGTGGCACGCAACCCGGAGTTGGTGTTCCAATGGTTCTCATCTCCGGAAGACTAGCTGCAGAAAGAATTGTTGGACCTGTAAATTAATTATGGATGAGTTAACTGCGGCGGGGATTACAGATCCAGCGCTACGTGAGTCTTACAAAGAGTGCAAAAGGCTCAACTCATTACATGGAAAAACTTATTACTTAGCCACTCTCCTACTTCCCAAATCAAAGCGCCCACATGTTCATGCCCTTTATGGATTTGCGCGATATGCAGATGAGATTGTTGATGATTTAACTTCAACGCTCACCCACCAAGAGAAAGTAGATGCTCTGCAACGCTGGAGTGAACAGCTCCTTCAAGATATCTCAAATGGTAGAAGTAACGATCACGTTGGCCGAGCACTGGTAGATACCGTACAACGCTTCAATATTCCCATCGCCTATTTCGAAGCATTTCTTCATTCTATGGCGATGGATTTAACAGTTACGCAGTATGAAACCTATGACGATTTACTTGAGTATGTTTACGGATCCGCTGCAGTTATTGGACTGCAGATGGTTCACGTGCTGGGAACTGCTGAAGGCAAAACATCTGAAGCGCTAGTTCCGGCGGAGAAACTAGGAATCGCTTTCCAGCTTGCAAACTTTATTCGTGATGTCGGCGAAGATCTCGAAAGAGGGCGTGTTTATCTTCCAATGGCAGAACTTCGCTCTTACGGTGTATCTCGCGATATGTTGGAGCGGAGATCATTAACACCGCAAATTATCGAAGCCCTTAAGTTTCAAATTGGTCGCGTAAGGGACCTCCAAAACGAGGCGAATCTTGGAATAAATCTCCTCAGTCCAGATTCACAAGCTTGCATTCGTGCTGCGAGCGAACTTTATTGTGGAATTGTTGATGAGGTAGAGAAGATTGATTACCAAGTCTTCACAACGCGTGCTAAAACTTCAACGTGGCGACGCGCAAGAGTCGCACTGCCTGCGTGGTTTCAAGCGCTGGCTGCGCGTTAGTTTCTCTGTATTCCTCTTCTCCCCCAGTAAATCCATAGTGAAATCGTCAAAGTTATCATCGAGAATCCAAAAAGAAGATCTTCAGCAGGTGCAGAAGCTATTCGTAATCCCACGATGACATCTTCGTCGTAGGTAAGAATCCCTCTCGAAGTAAGCCACCAATTTGTGATGAGTTGAAAGAAAACCATAATTCCGTAAGCGGTCCAGAAACTTTTCCTTGTGACCATACGGGAACGAGTCCCGTATAGATCAAATAGAACGGCAAGGATTACGGAAAGAAGCGCAAGTTGGGTATATGTCATTGTTCATCTCCAAATTGCCAGTGCTTCTTGACAGCGCGCACTGCTTCAATGGTCATGAGTCCCGCTAAAGGAACGATTACAAAGAATAGAAACTCTTCTAGCGGAATCCCCGCAAAGCCATAAATACCTACAACTTGCTTGGCATCAAAGAACCAATGTCCACTACTGACGGCGTAGTAATCCCAAATCAAGAAAATAACTGCGGTTGGAATAATGCTGAGTGCTGCTCTCTTTATGCGTCGAAGTACTCCAACTTTAAATATAAATTCCAGCCAGAACGATCCGATAACTGTGAAGCCAAGCATCGCAAAGTAACTGAACTTGAGCACGCCTTATGCTAATCTCTCTTCCAATCGGGAGCCAAAAGTTGGCTGAGAGGACCTTTGTAGGTCGACCGTCAGACCAGTTCGATAATGCGAATTGGAAGGGAGAAATTCATGTCCGTTGTATTTACTGCGTGGGGTTATGGAGTCACATACCTGGAACTGGTTTCTGTAGTCACTTCTTTGATTGCTGTTTTTCTTGGTGCGCTTGGGGTTCGAATCACCTGGCCTTGGTGGTTTTTAAGTAGCGCTCTCTATGCGCTCTTCTTCTATCGCGTAGATCTTTACGCGAGCGCGCTTCTGCAATTTGTTTTTATCGCTGCTGCTGCGTGGGGATGGTTCGGATGGAAACCCACAGGCGCTGAACCTCGATACATGACCAATAAAGAGCGAGGACTGTGGTTAGTTGTACTTATCGCAACATGGTTAATTAGCGCACCCGCTTTGGCAGATATCGGCGCTGCAGCAACATGGCCAGATTCTTTCCTTCTGGTATCCAGTTCTGTGGCTCAAGTTGTGATGGTGCTGCAACGAAATGAAACCTGGATTCTCTGGCTCGTCATCGACGCTTTTGGAACTTACCACTACGCCAATCAGGGTTATTGGTTCACTTCAATCCTCTATGCAGTTTTCACAGTAATTGCCGCTTTTGGTTGGTACCGCTGGCTGAAGTTAACCAAGAAGAATTAGTGAGTTTTGTGGATTCCCAACTCTCCCTCTCAGAGATTATTAATCGCATTCAGAGTGGTGAACGCCGAAATACTTTCACGAGAATAATCGCGATAGATGGACCTGCGGGTGCAGGAAAAACTACTCTTGCCGAACGTCTCTCCCGCAACTTTCCAGAAACTCCTGTAGTCATCATTCACATGGATGATCTCTATGCGGGATGGAATGATGCTTTAACTCCAACACTTACGAAAACTTTGGAGCAGAATATTGCTCGACCTGCTTCGCTAGGAAAAGCCATTGAATATCGTAAATTTGATTGGCTGAAGAATTCATACGGGGAATTTGTGAAATTAACACTCCCCTCATTATTGATTTTAGAAGGTGTGGGCTCAGGTCAGCGCGAGATTCGAAAATATCTTGATCAATTGATTTGGATCGATATCGAATCAGAGACGGGATTCAATCGAGTCCTACAAAGGGATGGCGATTATCTGGAAACGGAGATGAGAATCTGGCAAATGCGTGAAAGTGAACACTTTAAGCAAGACAACACTCGCGATTGCGCGACCATTCGCGTTGATGGGAAGCACTTCATCTAAAATTCTTGCGTGTCAGATTTAACTGGAGAAGTCATTGATGGGCGTTATCAGCTCACTCGAGTAGTGGCCTCCGGGGGTATGGCAACAATTTACGCCGCCCTAGATCTCCGTTTGGATCGCCAAGTAGCAGTAAAAGTGATGCACCCTCATCTTGCGCAAGACGAGCAATTTGTAACTCGCTTCATTCGTGAAGCAAAAGCCGCTGCTTCTTTATCTCATCCCAATATCGTGGCAGTACTTGATCAAGGATGGAATCAAGGCGGAGTGCCATGCGTGTTTATAGTGATGGAATTGGTAGAAGGCGCGACTCTGCGCGACTATCTTCATGAACAAGGCGCACTTCCAGTCGAACGTGCTCTCCAAATCATGTCACCAGTTGCAAGTGCTTTAGCCGCGGCACACAAACTTGGAATTGTGCATCGCGATATTAAGCCGGAGAATATTTTGGTTTCTAAAGAAGGTCGAATAAAAATTGCTGACTTTGGCCTAGCACGCGGAGCGCTACTTGGAAGTACGATGACAGCAGAATCTAGCGTCATCTTGGGAAGCGTCTCTTATCTTTCTCCAGAGCAAGTTCAACGTGGTGTCGCAGATGCTCGAAGCGATGTCTATTCTCTCGGAATAGTTCTCTTTGAAATTCTTACTGGACAAAAGCCCTATCAAGGTGATGATCCTGTTCAGATTGCAATTCGACATGTCAACGAACGAGTTCCTGCACCATCAACTATTAATTCAGCTCTAAGCCCAGACGTTGATACCTTAGTACTAACCGCAACAGATATTGATCCCGACAAAAGACCTCGCGATGCTGGCGTACTCTTAGAACAAATTCGAACACTTTCAGAAAAATTAGACCCTCGCAAACGCCAACTCAGTTTGGAATTAGACCTTCCGCCTCTTCCAATCAAGCAAGCAATCCGTGAGAAAAAATCAAAGAATTCCATCCCTGCCAAGAAAGAGGAGACGCCCGTGAAACGAGAGAAGACTGCACCAACAAAGAAGAAGCAGCTTTCTTCCCGAGTTAAGCGGAATCGTCGCATCGCAGCAGCGATTGCGATTTTTCTTGGGATCGGAGTTTGGTACACATTTCTTGGGCCTGGATCAAAAGTTGTCGTACCTTCACTTGCTGGCCTGACCGTCAAGGAAGCGAAAAATACTCTGGAGGACTTAGGCCTCAACCTTGATATTTCTAAAGAAGAGTTCAGTGAAGATATTCCGGATGGGAAAATCATCAATTCAGATCCAGCAGGCGGAGGTCGCGTTTCTCCTAATGGCACAGTTGGCGTGATCATCTCTAAAGGCCAAGAGCGATATTCAGTACCAACTGTCCAAGGACTTAAATTAGAAGTAGCCGAGCAACTTTTGGAAGAAAATAAATTAGTGCTCGGCGAAGTGAAGGAAGAATTCTCCAGTGAAATCCCCAAAGGTTTCATTTTGCGATCAGATCCAACTACTGGGGAAAAAATCAAACGTAATAGCTTGGTAAATCTCTTTGTTTCAAAGGGTATCGAGCAGATTGAGTTAGGAAACTACAAAGGTAAAAGTGGTGAGCAGGCTTTAAATGAGCTCACAGAGTCTGGCTTTGATGTGGAAACCAAATATGTTTTCAGTGAGGATCTTCCTGTTGGCGCAGTTATTAGCCAGACCCCTGGCGCCGGTGAGGCTGATAAAGGCAGCAAAATTATTCTGCTCTTATCAAAAGGTTCTGAATTTGTATTCGTTCCAAATATCTTCTCTATCAGCGAGGCAAAAGCTGTGGCCGCGCTGAAAGATCAAGATCTCAAGGTTGTTGTCAAAAAAGTTGGAAACAAAAAGACTAAAGTGGTTACAAATGTCTCACCGAAGGTTGGAACTAAGGTTAAACGTGGCTCAACGGTAACAATCACTGTAGGGTGATTGAGTGCCAAAGCAGAATAAACCTCGTTTAGGAGCCCACGTCCCCACCTCAGGTGGAATGGCAAAGCGCTCCATTGAATACGCGCAGACAATTAAGGCTGAAGCAATCCAAGTCTTCGCATCAAATCCTCGAGGTTGGGCAATGCCAGAAGCTAATCGTGATGCGGATCAGGCATTCATTGAAAAAACTCAGGCGCTCGATATCGAAACTTATGTTCATGCACCTTTTCTGATTAATTTAGGTTCACCTACCGAAGGAACCTACAAGAATTCTCTTGCATCAACCCAGTACTCACTAAAGCGAGGTCGCGAGATCGGTGCGCTTGGTGTCGTTATACATACAGGCTCCGCAGTTGATGAAGGGCATGTGAAGCAAGCCTGGAAGCAGATTCATGATGGCATGATGCCAATTCTCGAGAAACTCACTGATCAAGATCCGTGGTTACTTCTCGAACCAACTGCTGGCCAAGGCCAATCTCTGGTGAAGAAACTTGATGACCTAACAAATTATTTTGAAGCGCTGGAGTGGCATCCCAAAGTAGGAGTATGTCTCGACACATGTCACGTTTTTGCTGCCGGACATGACATTAAGAGCAAAGGTGGCATGACTAAAACTATTGACTTGCTCGTTGAAGTCGCAGGAGCTGAGCGCATTCAACTGATCCATGCCAATGACTCTATGGATGTACTTGGTTCGCTCAAAGATCGCCACCAGAATTTAGGAGAAGGCGAGATCGGCGTAAAACCTTTTGCTGAGTTATTGGCCCACCCTGCAGTTGTTAATGCTCCTCTTATCTTAGAAACACCGGGCGAAGAACCCGAGCACGGCAAAGAGGTATCCGTCCTTAGAAAGATGAGAGATAAATAATGCAGATGAAACTAGCGCCGTGGGCGCTGCTTGCTGTCGCCGCGATGTGGGGAATTTCCTTTGTGTGGATGAAAGACATTCTGGATCAACAGGATGTTTACAGCTTCTTAACTTCTCGCTTTCTTGTTGCTGCAGCAGCGATGATTCTCTTAAAGCCTAAAGTACTCAAGTTATTTACGAAAGAGTTGGTTTTCAAAGGCTTAATCGTTGGGATGGCGTTGGGTTCTGGATACATCTTCCAGACATTAGGACTTGATAGAACCACCCCTGCAATCACTGGATTCATCACTGGCCTCTATGTTGTTGTTACACCAGTATTAGCTTCCTTTTTCTTGAAAGAGAGATTAACCCCTGCGATGTGGGGCTATGTATTACTCGCTGTGCTTGGCTTGGCGGTGCTTTCTGTACAAGGTTGGAGCATTGGATTAGGTGAAATCTTTGTACTGATCTCTGCGGTGTTTTTTGCAGTTCATATAATTTTGTTAGGTTCTTGGAGTAAGAATTTTGATGCATATGCCCTCACCGTCATTCAACTCATCGGATGCGCTCTCCTCTCGGCCATCCCCGCAACAATCAACGGTTATGTAGCTCCTCCGGATTCGCAAGTATGGGGCGTCATTGTTTTCACTGCGCTCTTTGCAACTGCAATTGCGTTCGTCATTCAAACTTGGTCTCAGGCTCGAATCTCCACAACAAAAGTTGCAGTAATTTTGACGATGGAAGTCGTCTTCGCTGCTGTCTTCTCAGTCATGTATGGCATGGAGCCACTTACGCTCCGCCTGGCAGTAGGTGGAACCATGGTTTTGATTGCAATGCTTGCGATCGTGCAGCCAAGAGTTTCTTCATCTCCCAAGAACTGAGATTATGGAGCCATGGCCAGCAACGATTTAGTCATCGATCTTCGCTCTGACACTGTCACAAAGCCTTCACCAGAAATGCGCGCTGCGATTGCCGCAGCTCCTGTTGGTGATGATGTCTACAGCGACGACCCAACTGTAAATTCTCTTGAAGAACGCGTCGCAGAATTATTCGGCAAAGAAGCAGCTGTATTTACTCCCTCTGGCTCACTCGCTAATCAACTTGCGATTCGAATGCTGGTTGCGCCGGGTGAAGAGTTAATTTGTGAAACTAACTCACATATAGCGCGCGCTGAATTAGGTGCTGCTGCGGTCTTCAGTGGAATTACTACCCGCACGTGGCTTGCAGATCGAGGAGTTCTGAAATCGTCCGATGCGATGGAACTTGCCAAGCCCAACTCAGGGCCATATTTGGTATCGACCACCGCAATCGCCGTGGAAAATACTCACAATTTTGGCGGTGGGACAGTCCAGCCGATCTCAGAAATCGCAACCCTTCGAGCTACTTCCCAACCACTTGGACTTTCGATGCACCTCGATGGTGCACGTATTTGGAATGCACATGTAGCTAGTGGAACTCCGTTTGCTGAATATGGAAAGTATTTCGACACCATAAGCGTCTGTTTATCTAAGGGATTAGGCGCACCTGTTGGTTCATTAATGATCTCTACTAAAGATCGCGTATCAAAGGCGCGAGTGTGGCGTAAGAGATACGGAGCCGGCATGCGTCAAGTTGGCTTGCTTGCTGCGGCTGGTCACTACGCTTTAGATAACAATATTCCTGCACTTCGAGATGATCATCGACGCGCTCGTTTATTGGCTGATGCATGCGCAGCTGTCGCAAAAACTGTGATTAATCCTGAATATGTTCAGACAAATATTGTCAGCCTTGACTTGCGTGGAGCTTCCCAGAGCGCCGCTGAATTTGCAGCAGCCGCACGTGAAAAAGGTTTATGGATCAGCGCGCTCGGACCAACTTTCGTCCGCTTAGTAACCCACCGAGATATTGATGATTCACAGACTCAACGTGGAGCCGAAATCTTGCAGGAGCTTTTAAAGCGCGCCTTCGTGGCGTAGTAGCCACTCTTTATATTTCAAACCATAGGCGTAGTTGCCCAGCGCGCCCCCAGTTTTCACAATGCGGTGACAGGGAACAACTACTGCAATGAGATTTCTTGCGCATGCACTTCCCGCAGCGCGTACCGCATCTGGCGAGCCCGCTTTCTTGGCTAAATCTGCATACGAGATAATTTTTCCAGGAGATACTTTACGCATCCCCTTCCATGCTAATTGCGAAAACTTCTCTCCAGGTTGATTAACTGAGATTCCATCCAAAGCTCTTAGATCGCCATCAAAGTAATCGGTAAGTAAATCAGTAATAACTGGTAACTCGTGAGATTTTTTATAACTAGTTTCTTGGTCAACTCTTGATAATCCAGCCGTCAATTCATCATGAGAAGTAAAACCAGCTGCCAAAAGGATTTGCTCTCTGGAAATTAAAGAGAGAGCTCCAATTGGAGTCTTTAAAGTTGAGCGCAGCAGCACTCCGCCACTGTATTACTGGAATCTGGCTTTGGGTATACGAGAATTCTGAATTTACTTGCGGTCGCGGAGCATCTCTGCAACTAAAAATGCTAGTTCTAGTGATTGAGTGTGGTTGAGGCGTGGGTCGCACGCAGTTTCGTAGCGCATGGCCAAGTCGTCATGCGAAATTTCTTCGCCTCCCCCAACGCACTCGGTCACATCGTCGCCGGTGAGTTCAATGTGAATTCCTCCAGGATGCGTTCCAAGTTTCTGATGAACTTCAAAGAATCCCTTTACTTCATCCAGAACATCATCAAACTTTCGAGTCTTGTATCCGCTTGGCGCCTCATACGTATTGCCATGCATGGGATCACAAACCCAGAGCACTTTTGCGCCAGATTTCGTTACGGTGTCAACAAGTTGTGGCAGGACGCTGCGAATATTGCCTGCTCCCATGCGGGTAATAAATGTGAGACGGCCTGGCTCATTATCGGGATTAAGTTCCTTAATTAGTGTGAGCGCGTCCTCGGCTGTTGTCTTAGGGCCAAGTTTTACTCCGATTGGGTTCTTAATTTTCTTGGCGAAATCGATATGCGCGCCATCAAGCTGACGAGTGCGCTCGCCAATCCACACAAAGTGTGCAGAAACGTCGTAAGGCAATCCAGTACGGGAATCAATACGGGTAAGTGCTCTTTCATATTCCAAGATCAGCGCTTCATGGCTGGAGTAGAAATCAACGGTCTTAAATTCCTCCGGATTGATCCCAGCAGAACGCATAAAATCTAAAGCGCGACCTATCTCATTGGCCATAGCTTCATATCGGGCGCCAATACGCGAGTCCTTAACGAAACCTTTATTCCACTCGTGAACGAGACGAAGATCTGCGAAACCGCCTTGGGTAAATGCGCGCACCAAGTTCAAAGTTGCTGAGGATGTGTTGTACACCTTCACCAGTCGTGATGGATCCGGGGTTCGCGCCGCTTCAGTAAATTCCAGATCATTAACGGCGTCTCCACGATAAGCAGGAAGAGTTACATCGCCACGTTTTTCAAAGTCATTGCTCCGTGGTTTTGCAAATTGACCCGCCATTCGTCCAACTTTGATAACCGGAAGACTTGCTCCGTATTGCAAAACTGCTGCCATTTGAAGAATAGTTTTGATGCGATTACGAATTGAATCTGCTGTAGCTGCTGCAAATGTCTCAGCGCAATCGCCGCCTTGCAACCAGAATGCCTTTCCATCAGCTGCTTCAGCAATTCGCGCCTTGAGGTTGTCACATTCGCCCGCGAACACCAGCGGAGGAAGAGATTTAAGTTCAGTAATTGCCCTTGTGACTGCTGCACCATCTGGCCAAGCCGGTTGTTGCGCCGCAACCAGAGAATTGTTGAAGAGCGCGTCGATACTCGGCTGGCTGTTCATTGTCAGAGCGTAAACAAACTCGGGCTAATGGCGCAGGCCAATTAACCGAAGAAGACTTCTGCTTCTGCTAAGAGCGCAGGGTCTACGGTCTTGAGCTTCTCCGTGGCGGATGCAAGTGGAACGCGCGCGATATTTGTGCCGTGTAGCGCAACCATCTTGCCCCAATCGCCTTCATGCGCGGCGGTAATGGCGTGCAATCCAAAGCGGGTTGCAAGGACGCGATCAAATGCGGTCGGAGTTCCTCCACGTTGGATATGTCCGAGGATTGAGGTGCGAGCTTCAGTTCCAGTTCGCTTCTCAATCTCTTTAGCTAGCCACTCACCAATTCCAGAGAGCTTTACATGGCCGAAAGCATCAAGTGTGGAGTCCTTGGTAACCATATCTCCGTCTTTAGGCAGTGCGCCTTCTGCGACAACAATAATCGGAGCGTAGGACTGCTCGAAACGAGATTCTACGTACTTGCAAACTTTTTCAATATCAAATGGAACTTCTGGAATGAGAATGCATGATGCTCCACCCGCAAGGCCAGAGTGCAACGCAATCCATCCAGCGTGACGCCCCATTACTTCGACAATGAGCGCTCGATGATGTGATTCTGCGGTGGTATGAAGGCGATCAATTGCCTCAACTGCGATATTTACTGCAGTATCAAATCCAAATGTGTAATCGGTGTTATTGAGATCATTATCAATAGTCTTAGGAACGCCAATAACTTTTACGCCGAGAGCATCGAGCTTTGTTGCTACACCAAGTGTGTCTTCTCCGCCAATAGCAATGAGAGCATCGACATTCATCTTTGCAAGATTCTCTTTAATTCGCTCTACCCCATTTTCGATTTTGAATGGGTTGGTACGAGATGAACCAAGAATGGTTCCACCGCGCGGCAAAATTCCTCGAGTCGCCGCAATGTTGAGCGGCATTGTTAGACCTTCAAGTGGGCCCTTCCAGCCATCTCGGAATCCGATGAATTCGTAGCCGTATTCCCTCTCGCCTTTACGAACGACTGCACGAATAACTGCATTGAGACCTGGGCAATCTCCGCCACCAGTAAGCACACCGAAACGCATATGAATAAATCTCCGATTAGGTTATGGGATGTAAGTCGACTTTGACCTGCACAGAGTCTACCGCATGACTTTTTTGAAATTGGTAGGTCAACGTGTGACGGTGATGCCTTTTCCAATCACAACTATTCCACCTGGCGAGACCGTGAAGCGTTCACGATCACGCTCTATATCAAAGCCAACTGAAGCTCCAGGTTCTACAACAACATTCTTATCCAAGATTGCATTTCTTATCTTGGCATTCTCACCAATTCTTACAGACGGCATCAAAACTGAATTTTCTACAACCGAATCCCTTCCAGCATGGACATCGTAGGAAGCGACAGTTCGGCGTAATTCACCGCCAGAGATGATGGAACCCGCGCCAACAACAGAATCAAAAGCGATTCCGCGTTCTGAGAATTTGGCAGGTGGCAAAGATGGTGGGTTGGTAAGTATTGGCCATTGCCGGTTATAAAGATTGAAAATTGGAAGTGGAGAAACCAGATCCATGTGCGCTTCAAAATATGAATCGATAGAACCCACGTCGCGCCAATAACCTTTGTCGCGTTCAGTTTCTCCCGGAACTTCGTTATGTGCAAAATCATAAACTTTTGCAATGCCAGCTTTTGTCATTGCAGGAATTATGTTTCCGCCAATGTCATGGCGACTGTCAACATCTTCCGAATCTAAAATGAGCGCTTCTTCCATCGCATCACGTCGGAAAATGTAATTACCCATGGAAACTAGAGATAAGTCCGGGTGTCCTGGCATCGCAGGAGGATTGGATGGTTTCTCATGAAATGCCTTGATGGTCACGCCATCGTCGGCTAACTCAATTACACCAAACTCAGATGCTTCAGATCGCTTTACTCGTATAGCTGCGACAGTAACTCCGGCGCCGGTTTGGAGATGTTGTTGATACATCTGATCAGGGTTCATGCGATAGACGTGATCAGCGCCAAATACGATTACATGTTTTGGATTTTCATCTTGTATGAGATTGAAGTTCTGCAGAATCGCATCGGCACTTCCCGTGTACCACCGCGGACCGAGACGTTGTTGTGCAGGTACTGGAGTTACATAGTTACCTAACAAATTAGACATGCGCCACGTAGTTGTGATGTGGCGATCGAGTGAGTGAGATTTATATTGAGTGAGCACTGCGATTCGCAAGAAACCTGCATTAACCAGATTTGAAAGTACAAAATCCACAAGACGATAAGAGCCACCGAAGGGTACGGCAGGCTTTGCGCGATCTGCGGTGAGCGGCATTAATCGCTTTCCTTCACCACCAGCAAGCACTATTCCAAGTGGTAGATCTAAGCGCGCCATGGTCTAACGATACTCTTGTCACGTGAGTAATAAAGAGGTCGCGGTGGGCATGATTACCAAGGAATGGCCTCCTCACATTTATGGCGGTGCTGGTGTTCACGTCTCAAATCTGGTGAGCGCTCTGAGCGAAGTTTCAGGCACTTCCGTAGAAGTGCATTGCTTTGGACCCAAGCGCAACGATGCCTTCAATTACGAATTGGCTGGCGAACTCGCCAAGGTAAATCCTGCGCTACAAGCGCTTTTAATCGATAGCGACATTGCGTCCAAACTAAATCGCGTAGATATTGCACATTCGCATACCTGGTATGCAAATTTGGCTGGATATTTGGCATCGAAGATGTTTGGGATTCCTCATATTGTGACTGCCCATTCTTTAGAGCCGCTAAGACCGTGGAAAGCTGAACAACTTGGCGGCGGCTATCAAATCTCATCCTGGGTGGAGAAGCTCGCATATGAAAATGCAGATGCAATTATTGCTGTGAGCGCCGGAATGAAAAAAGATGTTCTGCAAGCGTATCCGTCTATCGATTCAAAGAGAGTACATGTGATTCTTAACGGAATTAATACCGCTAAATTCGCTCCAAACTTAAATTCTGCAACATTGGGCAAATATGGAATTAAAGAACCATTCGCACTCTTCGTTGGTCGAATTACGCGTCAAAAAGGTTTGGCTCACTTACTTCGCGCCTGGCGCCAAGTTCCTTCTGAATATTCGCTAGTACTTGCTGCGGGAAGTCCAGATGAGCCTGCGATTGGCGCAGAAGTCGAAACCCTTATCAAGGAATTATCCGCTGAACGCGGAAATATCCACTGGATAAAAGATATGTTGCCGCACGATGAGTTGACGTCACTACTTAGCCATGCACGAGTATTTCTCTGCCCCTCAATCTATGAACCTCTGGGGATAGTGAATCTTGAAGCGATGGCTTGTGAAACTGCCGTAGTTGCCTCAAAAGTAGGTGGAATTCCTGAAGTTGTTGTAGATGGTGAAACTGGCTTATTGGTTGAGCTTGACGATGATCGTGAGATATTTGAAAGTAATTTTGCCGCAGCGATAAACCAAGTAATGTCAGATTTATCACTAGCGAATAAACTTGGTAAAGCAGGGCGAATTCGCACCGTCGAAGATTTTGGATGGGATAAGGTTGCAACTTCTACAGTCGACCTATATCGGAGTCTGATCTAGCACATGTCACGTAAAGGGTGGGCGCTCTTCGCGCTCGTGGGAGTGCTGTGGGGCGTTCCTTATCTCTTTATGAAGGTAGCCGTTGAAGAGCTATCCACTCCAGTCATCGTTTTCTCTCGACTTTTAATTGGCGCAGTAGTTTTAGTTCCGTTAGCTTTTTACGAGAAGACTTTGCGTCCCGCTCTTAAATATTGGAAATATATTGCTCTTTATGCAATCGCCGAGATGGTCATCCCCTGGAGCCTCATTACAAACGCACAGAAAGATCTCTCTTCGGGCGTGGTTGCACTTCTTGTCGCGACTGTTCCTATTTGGGCAACTCTCTTTGCGCATCACACTGGGGATTCTACTGCTGCGCATCGAACACGAATTTTTGGAATTGCATTAGGTTTAATCGGAATCGTATTTCTCGTTGGATTTGAGTCACTTAATGATGTTGGAAATATCAGAGCACTGATTCAAGTACTCATCGCATCTGCTTCTTATGCCTTTGCAGTAAATATGATTACTCGTAAAGCTCCTGAGACATCGGGCGTTGCTATCAATGGAATCGCAATAGCATTATCAACAGTGATTTTTGCACCTTTTGCTTTCACTCATCTTCCGAGTCAGATGCCTTCCAGCAAAGCAATACTTGCCACAATTGGTCTTGGAGTCATCTGTACGGCTCTTGCTTTCTGGGTTTTCTTTATCGTGCTCAAGGAAATTGGAGCTGCACGAGCCTCACTCGTTGTTTATCCGAATACTGCCGTGGCAGTTGTCTTGGGAATCTTGCTTCTCGATGAGCAATTAACTCTTGCTATCGCAATAGGGCTACCTATGGTTCTTCTCGGTTCATATTTCGCTAGTCGTAAGCCAAGTGCGCCGGTTATTGCCGGCTAGTTATTACTAGTTAGTTATTGCTGAGTAAATCCTAATTTCGAGAGCGCTTTTGCATCGCTCTGCCAATTTGGCATCACCTTGACATGAAGTCCTAAGAAGATCTTTCCCTTCAATTTCTTCTCAATCTCACCGCGAGCTGCGATGCCAACGTTTTTGAGACGTTCCCCTTTTGCCCCAATAATGATGGCTTTCTGACTATCCCGTTCAACGATGATGGAAGCATGAATATCGAAGAATGGTCGCTCACCTTCAGTGCGCTTCTCTCTCTCCGAGATTTCATCAATCATTACCGCTATTGAGTGAGGAACTTCTTCAAATACATCTGCAATCGCAGCTTCTCGAATTAAGTCAGCAATCTGGGTGGTCAACTCTTGGTCGGAGGTCATATCCGCAGGATAAAAAGGTGGTGAATCTGGAGCATATTTTGCAAGGAGATCGATTAGAAGTTGAACTTGATCATCGGTCTTTGCTGAAAGTGGAACGATATCGTCCCACTGAAACCCTGCATCGGAAGCTAGTTTGCTTGCTGCCATCAGTTGTTCTGGCATTTCACTTTTCCTTGCCATATCTATCATCGTGATTGCGCAGATTTTCTTTGCAGATTTATGGTTAGCAATTTCTTTGGCAATAAATAAATCTCCTGCACCTATTGCCTCTACTGCTGGAATACACAGCACAATCGAATCAACTGAATCCATATTTTCGCTCACCATGCTGTTGAGAGCGCCGCCCAAGAGAGTCTTAGGTTTATGCACTCCAGGTGTATCAACCACAACGAGTTGGAATCCGGGCCGAGTCACGATGCCACGAATTGCATTACGAGTTGTGTTGGGATGATGTGAAGTAATAACCACTTTCTCCCCAACTAGAGCATTTACTAAAGTCGATTTACCGGTGTTAGGGCGTCCAACTATTGCAACGAAGGCTGATTTATGAGTCATCACCGCTAAGGGTACCTGCAATATTAGAGCTCACAGGCAACATCAATTCCAGCGCATCTGACACCGAAGTTACTATTTCCGCGCAGCGTTCACCAATTAATCGATGACAACCATCGCTTGTTGGGGATGTGATGGGACCGGGGACGGCCATGACAATACGTAAGATTTCAGCAGCATCTCTCGCAGTTCGAAGTGAACCACTACGGAAAGCAGCTTCCACCACAATAGTTCCAAGTGAGAGAGCGGCAATAAGACGATTGCGAGTAAGAAATCGTTCGGGGCGAGCTCGAACATTTGGCATTACCTCCGAAATCAGCGCCCCAGATTCTTGAATCTCCAGAAAAAGTTTTTCATTACCCGATGGATAATTCACGGCAACTCCTGAAGCAAGCACTGCACATGTCACACCTTCAGCGGCAATCGAACCGCGGTGAGCATGGGTATCGATGCCATATGCACCGCCACTGATGACTGCCCAATCGCGATCTGCGAACCCTGATGCGAATTCACTCGCAATGCGAGCGCCGTAAGTGGTCGGATTTCTCGTACCCACAATTGCGACAGCTCGCTTTGGCAGGACACTTCCTTTGATAATTAATCCAAATGGTGGAGCAATAAGATCATTGACGAGAGGTGGCCATTCATCTGACTCAGGAGAAAGAAACCGAGCACCAGCTGATTTAATCTCGTCCCAAAGTTCCGCTACCGAATTATTAAGTAAGTTCTCCTTGATTCGAAGCGCTGACTTCTTTTGCCTATCGTAAAATCCATGTTCAATTCGATCAATCAACTCCGCTGGGCCAAACTTGATGAATTCTTCGCTCCAAAATTGTGAGCCACCTTCAATTGCGTTAAAGAGTCGAAGTCTTAAATCAGGGCTCATGCCGCTCGCTCTGAATCAGATCGAAGGGTTAGCGCAACTTCTAATTCATCCAGTGTTGGAGTAGTGACTCCTCTAAGGTCCGCGATGGTCCAAGAGAGACGAATTAGTTTATGAAAACCACGGGCGGTAATCTCATCTTTATCCAGCAAAGTATGAAGGGCGCTCATTGCTTTCAAATGAGGACGAAATCTATTGCGAAGTTGATTAGATGGAATTTGCGAATTGAGATTGAAACTTAATCCCGCAAACCTGTCAGCGGCAGTCTGACGTGCATGTACTACACGTGCCCGAACTCTGGCGCTTGATTCTCTGGGTTCTGATTGTGCTAATGCCGCACGTGTTGGATTCTCAACTTTGAGTCGTAGATCAACTCGATCGAGAAGTGGTCCCGATAATCGATTTAGGTAACGCCGAACTTGGATTGATGAACATTGACAACCTCTTCCCCTCCCGTTGAAACGGCCACAGGGACAAGGATTTGCTGCCAATACCAAGATAAATTTTGCAGGAAAACGTGTACTTCCCACTGCTCTGGTGATTTCAATCGAGCCAGACTCAAGTGGTTGACGTAAAGCGTCGAGAATTCCAGTTGCACACTCGGGAGCTTCATCAATGAATAAAACACCGTTATGTGCGAGTGAACAGGCGCCTGGACGTATCTGCTTTGTTCCGCCTCCGACCATGCCCACAGTTGTGGTCGTATGGTGCGGCGCGACAAAAGGTGGCGTTTTGAATTCTAAAGTTTGAGATCTCTGTGTACCTGCAATGGAGTGAATAGCAGCAACTTCTCTTGCTTGAACATCATCTAAGCGAGGCAAAATTGTAGGAAGTCGCTCTGCCAACATGGTTTTTCCAGTTCCTGGTGGTCCCATCATCAAGAGATGGTGTCCACCCGAAGCGGCAATCTCGAGACCAAACTTTGCGTCTTCTTGTCCCGCGACTTCTGCAAAATCCATTTCGCTGAGAAATTCTTCATGATTCAGCAAAGGAATATTTCTAGGTTGAGAGACCCCAGAAAGAATTGCTAAAGCCTCGGTTAGGCTTCCCGCAGGCGCTACAGAGATATCAGATACCAAAGTTGCTTCCTGAAAATTCTCTTCCGGAACGATTGCTCGTTTAACTCCGTGCTTCGCCGCTGCCATGAGCATAGGAAGAACTCCACGAATAGGACGTAGCGAACCTTCTAAGGAGAGCTCTCCAATCAAAATTGTTTCATCAAGTTTGCTCTTTGGTACTTGATTCGTCGCACTCAATATCGCAACGCTAATCGCGAGATCAAATCCAGAACCACTTTTCGGCAACCATGCTGGAGAAAGCGAGACCGTGACTTTGGTTTGGGGCCATCTCAAACCTGAATTGTTGATTGCCGACCGGATGCGATCTCGTGCTTCGTTAAGTGCTGCATCTGGTAATCCAAGAAGTTGGTAACCTGGCAAACCTTTGGACACATCAACTTCTATTTGAACAATCTCTCCCTCTAAACCTGTCAGTGAGATTCCTCGTGTTGTGGCAACGCTCATGAAATTCCACTTCGATAGTCAATCGTGATCTCCCCTGAGCGACCAAGCAATACACCTGCAACATCGATTCGATACGGGGCGCCTAATTTCTGGTGCGTTGCTAGCCAGGCAAGGGCTAAACGCTGAATGCGATGGAGTTTCAATTCTGAAATTGATTCCAGCGGATCTCCAAAAGCGGCGCTAGAGCGAGTCTTTACTTCTACGAAGACAATCTCGTTATCTGGGGATAGCGCAACGAGATCAAGCTCGCCTTCCTTCACTCTCCAATTTCGGTCAAGAACTTTATAACCCTGGTTTTCAATATGTTTCGCCGTGAACTCTTCTCCGATAGTTCCGATTTTTGCCGCTCGTGCATTCAAGGCCATTGTGGGAGATTAAGTCGAAATACGAATTGCTTTCGACCAGAAATTAAAACTGTGTATAAATTTAATTGTTGATAAGAGCTGCGATATTTGCATATGACCGGCGATGAATTGCGCTCACCCCAAGTTCAGATAAAGATTTCTCATGGCTCCGCGTTACATATCCTTTATGTGAAGCAAATCCATAACCCGGATATTCCTTGTCATACTTATCCATAATCCGATCGCGGTGAACTTTCGCCAAAATCGAGGCCGCTGAAATAGTTATTGCAACTTGGTCGCCTTTCCACACGGCAAGTGATGGCACATTCAAACCTGCAATCGCGTAGCCATCAGTTAAAACATACTGAGGCTCTGTTTTCAAAGCGCTAATCGCGCGGCGCATTCCTTCAAGATTAGTTTTATGGAGACCTATCTCATCGATTTCTCTGGGTGTAATTTCAACTATTACAAAGGATGTTGATTCAGAGACAATCAAATCAAAGAGAACTTCTCGTTTTTGAGGCGTTAGCTCTTTTGAATCACGGACTTCACTCAAGCGCGGACTCAAAGGATCTTTGAGAATGAGTGCTGCAACAACGAGAGGACCCGCACATGCGCCACGTCCCGCCTCATCAACGCCAGCAATATTGGTGATCCCCGCAGCGATGAGTCGCTCTTCAATCATCCGCGTCAGTGTTATTTATTTTGTTTAACTGGAACTTGAGAAAGATCTTTGCCGGCTTCCAAAACGCCAAGGTGTTTGAAGGGCCAGATCACAAAGAGCGCTCGTCCTGTAACTTTATCGAGCGGGACCATTCCTTTATTTGGGTCATCTGTATGAAAACGAGAGTCAGCGCTAGCGGCACGATGATCGCCCATTACCCAGATAAACCCTTTTGGAACTGTCACATCAAAGTTGGAATCGGAAGGTTTATTGCCATCAAACACGTAAGGCTCATTGACCGCTACCCCATTAACTTCGATCTTTCCATCTTTCGAGCAACAAACCACACGATCACCGCCCACCCCAATTACTCGTTTAATCAGGTACTGCTTGGAGGGGTCTGGAAGTATTCCAACAAAGACAAGAGAATCTTTTACTAATTTACGTATACCCGTGCTGTCATCGTAGGACTCTGATAGCCAACTAGCGGGATCTCGAAACACAACTACTTCCCCGCGTTTAATATCGCTATAAAGGGCGGCGAACTTGTTTACCCCAACGCGGTCATTAACTTGGAGAGTGTTCTCCATAGAACCAGATGGAATGTAGAAAAATTGAATAAGAAATGACTTAACGATGATAGATAAGACCAGGGCTGAAACAAGAAGTATGGGTAACTCGCGAAGGCTGGTGCCTTTCGCTTTACGCGACATATGAGTCGACTTTAGGAGTTTTTAACTTCAGACTCGGCAGAATTTTCTTCAGTTGTCTCCGGAGTTGATTCTTCCGCTACAACTTCTGCCACAGCTTCTTGCGCGGCTGCAGGCTCGTTGACTACATCAACAAGAACTTCGTCTGTGACTTCAGCTTCTGACGCGACTGCGGGAGTCGCTGAATATAGAGTTTCAAGATCATCAGCTCCACGACGTTCGCGGATCTTTGCTGCCTTGCCGCGGAGATCGCGGAGGTAATACAACTTTGCGCGACGAACTTCGCCCTTGCGGACAAGTTCAATCTTTTCAATAACAGGTGCATGTACCGGGAAAATTCTTTCGACGCCCACGCCGTAGGAAATCTTGCGAACGGTAAAAGTTTCGCTTACTCCAGAACCTTGGCGAGCGATGACGAGACCTTGGAAGACCTGGATACGGCTCTTGTTACCTTCAACGACGCGGACGTGAACTTTAAGTTCATCGCCGGGACGGAAATTAGGAAGGTCCTTACGGAGGGAAGCGGCATCTACCGCATCAAGCACGTTCATGGTTTGTCCTAACAATTAGTCTCTACGCTTAACGCTCAATAACTCGGCGTATCTTGCCACACCTACTCCCGAAGCGCTAAATCGCGGGATTAGTACGCCTGACCAGCCCGAATCTGGGCGCTGAGCGCAGGATGTAGCGCTGGTCCGGCCACAATCACCATGTTCTTCTCGCCGTTCCAGATTCCTGTATCGATCGAGATAGTTGCGCCCGCTTCGGTGGCAATGAGACCCGCCGCAGCGTAATCCCATTCGTTTACTCCAGCTTCAAAATAGGCGTCAAGCGAACCACTTGCGACATGACAGATATCTACCGCGCATGCACCGAGTCTTCTTAAATCTCTAATCTGTGGAAGTAGTCGAGCAACAAGGGCTGCTTGAATTTTTCTCTTTTCTATGTCGTAAGCAAATCCCGAACCAACCAAGGCTCTATCTAAGCCAACTGGATCATTGCACTTAATTGGATTCCCATTGAGAAATGCGCCGCCACCTCGGCTTGCCTTCCAAAGCGATTGTGTAGCGGGAGAATAAACGACGCCAACGAGACCACCGTCTTTATCTTTTGCAGCAATACTTATACACCAACCTGGAATGTCGTAAAGATAATTTACTGTGCCATCAATTGGGTCGATAACCCACGTAACTCCAGATTTGCTTTCGCGATTTGCACCTTCTTCGCCAATTAACCCATCATCAGGACGCGCAGTCAGAATTTCTGCAACAATCAATTTTTCACTTTCGTGATCCATCTGTGTAGCGAAGTCAAAAACGCCACTTTTTTGGTCTAGTTCAAATTTAGAAGGACGATTGACGAGAAGTTCTCCAGCTTTTATTGCAATTGACTCTGCTAAAACAAGTAATTCGCTGGTTAAGGACATATGCCTATCTAATCATAACTAGCAGTGAACAAGTACACTCCCCATGTGCTGACTTCCTACAAGCGATTATTCGCAATTCCTGGAGGCTGGCGATTCTCTCTCGCGGGATTCATATTGCGCTTACCAATTTCAATGTTGTATTTGGCGATAGTTCTCTTCGTCGTCGCAGAGACCGATTCGTACTCACTCGCAGGCGCAATTTCCATGGTCTCTTCTGTAGTTCTTGCGATTGCTACTCCACTCTGGTCCCGCGCAGCGGATCAATTTGGCCAGAACAAAATACTCTCCATCACCGCACCCGTGCACATTCTATTTCTCGGTCTCTTTGTGTATTTTGTAAAGAGCGATGCGCCAGTCTGGGTTTGGTTTTTCTGCGCAATTGTTTTTGAATCATTTGTAATTGGTTCTGGACAAATGGTGCGCCGTCGGTGGATTCATGCGATCGGTGATGATCGCAAACTAATCGATACCGCCTACTCTTTCGAAGCATTGGTCGATGAAATAATCTTTACCACCGGTCCGGTCATCGCAACGCTCGTTGCATCGTATTTCTTTCCTGCTGCATCAATTTTCACTGCCATGGGGTTCTTGATAGTTGGCGCTCTCATTTTCCTTACTCAAAAACGTACTGAACCTCCAGCTCATCCAAAAGAGCCTGGTGATGATCACTCACTTCTGATTCGAGATCGATTTATTCAAGCGCTCTTTATTCCACTCATGATGTGTGGGGCGTTTTTTAGTTCAACTGGTCTGGTTATCGTGGGTTATCTCGATGACTTTGGAACTCGAGAGAGCAGTGGATTCTTTATTGCAATCTGGTCATTTAGTTCAGGTCTATCAGCTTTTGTGAGCGGATCTATTCACTGGAAGATGAATGAGACGCGCCGTTTTCTCTATTCATTAGTCGCGCTCTTTGGATTGACCATTCCCATTACCCTTGCAGCGCTTTTCTACGAGGGTAACCTCTACATGTTGGCTGTCGCGCTCTTCTTTAATGGGCTTGCTATCGCGCCACTTCTTACGGCAGGACTTGCGGTTGCAGAAAGATCTGTGAGTGAAAAACGAACTACAGAAGTTCTAGCTTGGGCAATTGCGGCCCTTAATCTTGGGGGCGCAATTCCTACTGCGATTACTGGCTACATCATTGACACATATGGCTCATCTGTCGCATTTATTGTTCCGTTGGCTTGTATGGCAATTTCGCTACTCTCATTACTGCCATTCTTTGCAATATGGCGCCGTAAACTCCATCAAATACCAGCGTAAGTTCCCGTAAATCTGTAGTTTCGTATGGCAATCTTTACCCGTGACTGAATTACGTCTAGTTGGCCGTACTGAAGATGGCGACCACATAGAGATGGTTGATAACGATGGAAATAAATTCACCGTCCGTGTCTCTGATTCACTGCGTTCAGCCGTAAATGAACGTCGTTTAACTCCCGTAGTTGAAGCTGCTCCCCAATTTTCAATCAAAGAAATTCAATCTCGTTTGCGGGCCGGTGAGAGTTATGCTGACGTATCTCGCATCTCGGGTCTCTCCCTGGAAAAAATTGAAAGATATGCCAGCCCTATTCTTCAAGAGCGTGCTTGGATAATTGAATTAGCAGAGAAATCTTCTCCTAAAGGAACGTCCCTGCCGCTCTCTGATCTCGTTATTCAGCGACTTGCTCCCCGCGGCGTAAACATGAATCAGATTTCTTGGAATACCTGGCGTCTTGATGATGGAACATGGCATTTAGTTTTGAGTTATCCCTCACGAGAAGGACAATCAGAAGCAACATGGATTTTTGACTCTAACAAACGCACGCTCGCGTCTAAAGATGACGGCGCTCGATGGATCAATGGCGAAGAGTTACCTGCAAAGCAAACTGTTCGACCTGATCGAATGAGCGATCATGGCGTCCTCTTTCCAGTTGAAGGTGAAACTCCCCAACCTCCACGCTTAGTAGCAGTCCGAACTGACCCGATGGTCAATGATGAACCGAATGAAATTAAAGAAATTACTCCTGATGCAAAGAAGGATGGCGTAACAAAACGTATCTCAATTCCATCATGGGATGACATTATGTTTGGACGAAGCAAGAAGAAGGACGACTCAGAGGAAGAGTAAGGCTTAGATTAGATAGTCTGGGTCAACAAGGGAATCGCTGTTTCTGCTTTAGTAATTCCACCATGATGTCCGACCATTGCAAGTTGCAATTCTTCGCGGTCAGGCTCCACAAGAATAAATTCATCATTGGCAATCACTACCAAATCGCCAATACGTTCAAGGTTCTTTTCCAAAACTGAAGTTCCAAAAAATCCATTGTGAACAGACTCTTCGCGAGTGAGCACTTGCACTTTCTCTCCGAAGAACTCTTCCCATTGTGATTTAGTCTCAGAAAGCGCACCATTTTTTACATAGAGATAGCGCACGCGAGGTTCTCCTCCGAGCAATTCAACATTCCGAAGCAAGTCATTATCTTTGCCAAGTACACAGAAATCATTCCGATTAATCATCCCGTGATCTGCTGTAATCCAGAGCCTGGTTCCGCTCGGTAGATTCTCAATTAGTTTTGTGATGAGCTCTGCTGCTTTTGCCATCGCAACATGGAAACGCGGTGAACCAATGCCATCGCGATGCGACGCATCATCGACATCATTGATATAAACATAAGCAAAAGAGCGTTCCTTTTGCAGCGCTGACTTAGTTTCGTTGACTAACTCATCGACCACATTTGCCCCGCGATATAAAGCACCTCGTAAAGCGGCGCGAGTGAAACCAGTATCTTCATATCGCTTTGCTGCGATATGTGAAACGTTGATTCCTTCTCTCTTTCCGCGTTCAAAGAGAGTTTCATCTGATTGCCAGATATAGGGATCGACTCTTTCATCCCATTTCAAAGCATTCAATAAACGTTCAGGGGTTCCACTATGGGGAACACGCATCGTGTAGCCAACCATGCCATGTTGCCCAGCAGCGCTACCGGTTCCCAACGAAGTCAAACTTGTTGAAGTTGTGGAAGGAAAAGTTGCTTTAAGGGATGAGAAACTGTTGATCTGAGAGAAGATTGGGTGATTCTTCGCTGAAAGTTGCAACGCATTTACTCCCATTCCATCTACTAGGAGGATGCACTCGCGTTGCGCAGGATTTTCGGGGATTTCAAGGATATTTGAAGTAGATGAGAGACCAAGAGTGGCAAATACCGATTGTGATAAATCTGAGAGCAAGTAGGCCACCCGCCTATCTTTCCAGTAATCTTCCATCTCGTGATCCATTACTCATCTGAGGTGCAAGCTGCGCTGAAAAATAATGAGCCCATTGTGGCTCTCGAATCAACAATCATCAGCCACGGCCTTCCCAGACCAACCAATATTGAGGTTGCCTCCGATGTTGAAGCAATTGTTAGAGAAAATGGCGCTACCCCAGCCACGATTGCCGTCATTGATGGAGCAATACATGTCGGACTTGAAGAAAGCGCACTGCAGCGAATTGCAACGGATACCAATATTGCAAAAGCATCTATTCGTGATTTACCCGTTGTTATTGCAAAGAAAATGAGCGCTGCCACAACGGTAGCTGCTACTTCACATATTGCTCATTTAGCAGGAATTTCAATCTTTGCTACCGGCGGTCTCGGTGGAGTTCATCGCGGCGCACAAGACACCTGGGATGAATCTGCAGATCTTCATTCGTTGGCGAACATTCCAGTGATGGTGGTGAGTGCAGGTGCGAAATCCATTCTCGATGTTGCTGCAACCTTGGAACGGCTTGAGACTCTCTCGGTTCCCATTATTGGTTACCGAACAAATCGCTTTCCTGGCTTTTATCTCTCAGACTCTGGTTTCGATCTTGAATATCGTGCTGACTCACCTGAAGAAATATCTTCCATATGGCGCGCACGTAATAACGCCAATATCTCTCGCTCTGGGATGGTGGTTGCAAATCCTGTCGTCAATCAGATGGATCCGGATTTGCACGCAAAAACTCTCGCCGCAGGTTTAGATGCTGCTGAGCGCGAGCACATTAAAGGAAAGGCGGTGACGCCATTCTTGCTTGAGTATTTTCACAACCATACGAATGGTGAGTCGCTCCGCGTCAATATTGAGATTATTAAATCTAACGCTGCTCTAGCAGCGCAGATTGCAGCAGCTAGAAAGTAACAATGGCGAGAATTCTTTGCATCGGCGATGCCATGCTTGATGTAGTAGCGCTCATTGATTCTGATATTCATTACGGAAGCGATACTCCCGCACATATAACTACTCACGGCGGAGGCGCCGCTGCAAACACCGCAACCTGGATGGCACACCAAGGACATCAAGTTTTCTTCGTCTCACGTATTGGCAATGACGCAGCCGGAAGTGCAATTCTCTCTGAACTCGATGCTTGGCGTATTGAACATAAAGATATGAGCCATATCCGCGGGAAAACTGGAGTTGTTGTAGTGATTGTAGATAAAACTGGACAGCGAACAATGTTTCCTGATTCGGGCGTTAACTCTGGGTTAGGACTTGACGATCTTCCATCCCTGGAAAATTTCGACGCTGCTTTTCTATCGGGGTATTCGTTATTTAATCGAGATTCAACTGCTGGAGTTGAGACGATGATTACCGCAATCAAAGAAGCCAAAATTCCGCTCTTTTTCGATCCTGCATCGGTTGGAACAATCTCGCACTTTGATCGAGATCGCGCACTGACATACTTGAAGCAGATGGATGTCCTTCTGCCTAATGAAGAAGAGGCTCTCTTTCTCACTAATCAAAGTGATATAGAGAGAGCAATTGAAGAATTACAAACTTATTGTCCCGTTGTAGTCATTAAGTGTGGAGACAGAGGTGCAATCGCGATGAAAACTGGTTCAGAAATCATCACATCTCCTGTCAATAAAATCGATCCAGTTGATACCACAGGAGCCGGAGATGCTTTCGCAGCGGGTTTTATACCTCAATGGATCGCCAGCAAAGATTTGGCAGATTCGATGAAAGCAGGAAATGAATTAGCCCGCCAATGTGTCGCAATTATCGGAGCAAGACCGAGCGTCAATCCCCAGTAATTCGATAGTTAGTTGGCAGAATCGCGCCCATGGCAAAGGCGGACGCTAAAGGATCAGCAGGATCAAAGAAGAAAGTTGTTGGTCCTAAACCTGGAGAGTTCCCAGGCAAAATTGTCGATGTCGATGTTTCATCGGAGATGTCTGACTCTTTCTTAGAATATGCGTATTCAGTTATTTACTCACGAGCTCTTCCTGATGCTCGAGATGGATTAAAACCTGTACATCGCCGCATTTTGCACCAGATGTCTGAAATGGGACTTCGCCCTGATAAGGGACATGTGAAAAGCGCGCGTGTTGTTGGTGAAGTTATGGGTAAGTTGCATCCGCACGGCGATGGCGCAATCTATGACGCGCTAGTTCGTATGGCACAGAACTTCTCCATGCGATTACCTCTTGTCGATGGTCACGGAAATTTTGGATCACTTGATGCTGGCCCCGCAGCAATGCGATACACCGAAGCGCGGTTAGCAAACGCATCCTTATTGATGGTCGAAGAGACTGACGAGAACACCGTTGACTTTGGGGCGAACTACGATGGCCAAATATTAGAGCCACTTGTGCTTCCCGCTGCTTTTCCTAATCTTCTTGTTAATGGCGCAACAGGTATCGCAGTTGGCATGGCCACAAATATGGCGCCACATAACCTTGGCGAAGTGATTGCAGCTGCAAAGCACCTTATTGAAAATCCGACTGCAACACTCAAGCAATTGATGAAATTTGTACCAGCCCCTGATTTCCCAACTGGCGGAACGATTATCGGTAAAGAGGGAATTCTTGAGGCTTACCAAACCGGTAAAGGGGCTTTTAAAGTCCGCGCCAAAGTTGAGACCGGCAAAGTAACAACTCGTAAACAAGGAATCACAATTACCGAACTTCCTTTCAATATCGGCCCTGAGAAAGTAGTTGAGCGCATCTCCGATCTCGTCAAAGCAAAGAAGATCCAGGGAATCTCAGATATCGTCGATTTAACCGATGGACAATCTGGAACTCGAGTAGTGATTGAACTTAAGAATGGATTTGAGCCTGATCAAGTTCTTGAGAATCTCTACAAGCTCACTCCTTTAGAAGATGCTTTCTCAATCAATGCAGTTGCACTCGTTAATGGAAAACCGAAGACTCTTGGGCTTAAAGAACTTCTACAAGTATTTGTTGACCACCGCATTGAAGTAGTCACTCGGCGCTCAAACTTCCGTAAAGATAAAGCTTCAGCCCGCTTGAATTTAGTCGACGGCCTGCTCAAAGCCATCATCGATATCGACAAAGTAGTCAAGATTATTCGTGGAAGCGACGATGCCAATGAGGCTAAAGCCTCACTCATTAAGAGCTTTAAACTAACCGACGAGCAAGCCACTTACATCCTAGATATGCCACTTCGAAGACTTACTAAGATGTCAAAGATTGAACTTGAGACAGAGCAGAAAGAACTTAAGTCAACAATCTCCAAGTTGACTGCCCTGCTTAAGAGCGATGAAGCGCTTCGTAAGCAAGTGGCTGATGAACTCACGGAGGTCGAGGCTAAATTTGCGACTCCGAGACGTACGTTAATCGCTTAATTCAGTAACTTAAGCGTCAATTCTTTCGCGATCAATATCTGCAGTGGAGATAAAGTCTTTACGTGGCGCAACTTCATTACCCATCAGGAGCTCAAACATCTTCTCTGCAGCCGCTGCATCTTTAATCGTAATGCGACGCAGCGTACGATGATCAGGATCCATAGTTGTTTCACGGAGCTGATCAGCATCCATTTCGCCTAAGCCTTTATAGCGCTGAATCGGTTCTTTCCACCGTTTACCCTGCTTCTTTAGATCAGCAAGGAGTTTCTTCATCTCATCATCAGAGTAGGTGTAATGAACTTCGCCTTTTTTGCCGCCGCCACCCATTACTTCAATTCGATGTAGTGGTGGAATTGCTGCAAATACACGACCATCATCAATAAGGGGTTTCATGTAGCGGTAAAGCAACGTCAGCATCAAGCAACGAATATGTGCTCCATCAACGTCCGCATCGGACATGAGAATTACTCGACCATAACGCGCATCTTCTAAGGTGAACGACTTTCCAGAACCTGCTCCTATCACCTGGATAATCGCGGCACATTCGGCGTTATCAAGCATCTGTGAGAGTGAGGCCTTTTGAACATTAAGAATCTTTCCTTTGAGAGGAAGGATCGCTTGATACTCAGAGTTGCGAGCAGCCTTTGTGGTGCCGAGAGCAGATTCACCCTCAACTATGAAAAGTTCGGTACGGGATACATCTTCGGAACGACAATCAGATAATTTCGCAGGCAGCGAAGAACTCTCTAGGGCATTTTTGCGTCGTTGTAGCTCTTTATGCGCCCGCGATGAAATGCGAGTTCGTGAAGCGTTCGCTACTTTTTCTAGAATTAATAAACCATTTGCTTTATCAATTCTTTTGGTTGTAGTGAAAAATCGCTTTAGCTCATCCGAGACGACTTGTTGGACGATCTTAGTAACCGCAGGAGTTCCAAGTACTTCTTTTGTCTGACCTTCAAATTGTGGTTCTTGCATACGTACTGTAACGACTGCAGTTAAACCCTCAACGATGTCGTCTTTGATGACATCTTGTTCATTCTTCTTGAGTACGCCTTTGGCGCGGAGAAATTCGTTAAAGGTTTTGGTGAGCGCGCGCTCAAATCCTTGAACGTGGGTACCACCTTTGGGGGTCGCAATTATGTTGACGAAGGAGCGAACTGTTGTTTCGTAGCCATTTCCCCACTTAACCGCGATATCTACATCCATATCGCGTTCAACTTCTTGTGGTTCTAAATGGCCTTTTTCATCGAGCACAGGGACGGTTTCTTGGTAGTGGCCTTTTCCAGTAAGGCGTATGACATCGCCAACAGCTTCATCGGGCTGTATGAAATGGCAGTACTCAGAAATTCCGCCTTTGTGGAAGAAGGTTTCAGAGGTTTTCTCTTTGGTGCGATTGTCATTAACAATCAAGGTTAGACCAGGTACCAAATAAGAAGTTTGGCGGGCGCGAGTGTAAATCTCTTCTAAGTCATATTGTGCATCTTTAAGGAAGATCTGTTTATCTGACCACCACTTAATTCGAGTACCTGTTACTTTAGATGAAACTTTTCCAATTACCCGAAGGCCAGACTGGGGTTCAAAAGTTGCATTTGGTCCATCACCTTCAAATATCCCAGCTACGCCACGCTTAAAGGACATCCAATAAATCTTGCCATCGCGATCTACTTCAACATCAAGTCGTGATGCAAGTGCATTCACAACGGATGCGCCAACGCCATGAAGACCGCCGGTCGCGGCATATGAACCGCCACCAAACTTTCCACCGGCATGAAGTTTTGTCATAACTACTTCAACACCTGTGAGGCCAGTCTTTGGTTCTTTATCTACTGGAATTCCTCGCCCATCATCGTGAACTTCTATTGAGCCATCTTTTTCTAAGTTAATTTCAATCTTCTTGCAGTAACCCGCGAGTGATTCATCAACGGCATTATCAATGATTTCCCAGAGGCAGTGCATAAGGCCTCGACCATCTGTCGAACCGATATACATTCCGGGGCGCTTACGAACCGCATCAAGACCTTCAAGAACTGAGAGATCTTTTGCGGAATATGATTTTTCAACGCTGCGATTTTCCGCGTTGTCATCTACCTTGGCCACGATGCGCAAGGGTATCTATCTCACCAATTGAGCCTTGTATTACGCGCCGAGCACGCTGAGAATTTGTCGATAATTTCACAGAATATGGCGAGAATTTGAAAATTATTCGATTTTAACCTGCGGGGAATAAGTAAGAGGTGGTTTGATGTTCCACTGTAGGCACTTGCACTCCAGCAAGAGATACGAAAGGCAGGCTAGAAATGACCGAGAATGTAGTACTCGATTCCACGCCGCTTAATGCCCTTGATCGTTGTGATCGCTGCGGCGCCCAAGCATATGTTCGCGCTGTAATGGCAAATGGTTTCGAATTGCTCTTCTGTGGTCATCACGCAAAGAAGTATCAAGAAGGTCTTGCAAACGCGGCAACTCGTATCGATGACGAGACCTCACGCCTTATCGAAGAATCAGCGGCGCAATAATTCTTGAGACCAAACTTGGTCTCCCGGTTCTAGCTTCTTCTTTATCTGCAATACCACTTAATTTCACCATGCTATTTACCGCGAGATATCTCAAGGGTTCAGGCTCCCACTTGCGAATCTTCTTATTCACAAAGTGAAGATGGGTGAGTTCACTTTCGCGTCCCGTTACCAATTGAGCGAGAATTTTGCTTGCCAAGAAACTCATTGTTACTCCATCCCCGGCGTAACCACCTAAACGTCCGAAGCTACGTGCGTTATCAAACTGAACGTAAGGCTCCCAGTTGCGAGTAATTGCAACTGCGCCTCCCCAAGCATGAGTAAATTTCATTTCTTTAACATTAGGAAACCAGGATTTCACAAGCCTACGAAGATTTTCGTGTACCGAGCTCGTCATTTCTTTCTCCGAGCGCAAAGTGGAATTAAATGGATAAGTTGCTCCTCGTCCGCCGATGGCTAAGCGATTATCTGCTGTGCGTTGAGCGTAATTGATGAGATGTGAAGCCTCAGCAAAGGTGAAACGTGAATCAACGCCAATTTTTTCCCATTGTGAATCGGCCAATGGATCGGTTGCAACCATTAATGAATAAAGAGGGATGAACTCGCGGCCCGGGTCCCCAAAAACCTCAGTGGCTTGAATAACGACTGAAGCTCCAACAAATGAGCTATTGGCAAAGACTCCACTCTCTGATGGAGTTGCGAAGACACCTTCACGAATAGTTACACCTTGCGAGATTAGATATTTCTTAAGGCCGTCAACGAGACCCATGGGATTGATGGTTGCGCACTCAGAATTGAAGAGACCGCCTCGCGCATTACTAACTCGAATTAACTCTTCAAGTTCCTTTTTATCTTTCCAAATATGTAATTCATCCTGGCTATCTTTGAGTCGGATTTCTTGAGCGCTATTTCGGGCAAACATGAGCGTTCCTGATTTCACGAAATTCGCTCCAGGAGCAAGCTTCTTGGCGATTCTCCCTATCTCATCAATCGCATTCGTGAGCGCCTTAAATAACTCGTCAGTTTTCTCTTTACCGTGCCGTTTTTCTAAAGTATTGCGATACACGGGATAATCTGACGAAGCCCATCCCCCATTGCGTCCGCTCGCGCCAAATCCACACCGCTTCGCCTCAAAGATTGCAATTGATATTTCTGGTTTTAATTCAAGTAAATGATACGCAGACCAAAGTCCAGAAAATCCCCCGCCGATGATTGCTACATCGTAAGAAGAATTGAAGTCTCCAGTGAGAAGTGGCTCGCTCGAGTAATCCGCCCAGAGCGAGTTATTCGGCTTGGAATCCTGCTTCGCGGTGTGAGCCATCGCAGAATGGTTTCTCTTTGGAGTGACCACAGCGGCAGAGCGAGAAATTCTCTTTGGTTTCAATAACTTTTCCTTCGGCGTCGACAAAATCAACAGCGCCAGTTACGCGAATTGA
>DAIOTH010000003.1:0-37485 GCA_036752125.1 Candidatus Nanopelagicaceae bacterium
ACCAATGTTGTTCTTGTCGATGCTGTCCGCTCTCCTTTTGGAAAAGCTGGAAGTTTATATTCGGGAACTCGCGCTGATGACATCATCGTGCGTTGTATCCGAGGTTTGCTAGAACGCAATCCGCAAGTCAAACCGAGCGATGTCGATGATGTAGCGATTGCTGCTGCAACACAATTTGGTGACCAAGGAATGAATATTGGCCGTAGCGCAACACTTCTTGCAGGACTTCCTAATACTGTTCCGGGCTATTCCATTGATCGCTGGTGTGCAGGTGCAATGACATCAGTTACAACTCTTGCTGGTTCAATTGCAATGGGCGCATATGACATCGCTATTGCTGGCGGCGTTGAGCATATGGGAAATCATCCGATGGGTGAAGGAATGGATCCCAATCCTCGTTATCTTGCTGAGAAGTTGGTTGATACTGATGCGCTCTCGATGGGAAATACTGCAGAACGCCTCCACGATAAATTGCCACATCTCACAAAAGAACGCGCAGATAAATATGCTTTTGCTTCGCAACAGAAAACTGCGGCTGCGTATTCTGCAGGAAAAATTCAACCAAATCTGATTCCAGTTGCAGTTCGTTCAGCGGAACAAGGTTGGGGCGTTGCAACAGTTGATGAGCCACCACGTCCAGGAACAACAATTGAAGCTCTTGCCGCTTTGAAAACTCCATTCCGTCCCGCAGGTCGCGTGACGGCCGGCAACGCTGCAGGTCTTAATGATGGTGCAACAGCTGCATTGCTAGCGAGTGAAAAGAAAGCAAAAGAACTTGGCCTGGCACCAAAAGCAAAACTTGTGACCTTTGCCTTTGCTGGAGTTGAACCAGAAATCATGGGATACGGACCAGTTCCATCCACGATTAAAGCCTTGGAAAAAGCTGGACTATCAATAAGTGATATTGGGCTCTTTGAAATTAATGAAGCTTTTGCAATCCAAGTTCTCTCATTTCTAGATTACTTTGGAATCGCCGACGACGATCCTCGCGTCAATATTTATGGCGGAGCCATAGCTGTTGGCCATCCCCTTGCTTCTTCTGGAATCCGGTTGATGCTCAATTTGGCGGAAGGTTTTAAAGAACGCCCCGATGTTCGTTACGGAATCACGACTATGTGTATTGGCCTTGGCATGGGCGGCACAGTTATCTGGGAGAACCCTCACTACAACGGTAAGGCGGCGTAACTCATGTCAGAAATCAACACTCCTGCCGGCGCGCCCGAAGAAGTTGTAACGAAAGCATTTGTTCGAGAGATTGATCTATCCGCCTTTGGCGCTTCTGGAACTTTAGCGCTCATTACTATCGATAACGGCCTCGATCACACTCGCCCAAATACTTTGGGTCCGAAATCGCTTCAAGAACTCGATAGCGCAATCACCCAAGCAGAGAATTCATCGGCTGTTGCAATCGCAATTACGGGTAAACCTTTTATTTTTGCAGCGGGAGCAGATCTATCAGGTCTACCTTTTGTTACCGAGAAGAGCCAATCTCTTGCAATTGGAAAACTCGGTCATGACATCTTTAAACGACTAGGCCGTAGCAAGAAAACAACATTTGCCTTTATTAATGGCCTGGCCCTTGGTGGCGGTCTAGAAGTTGGTTTGCATTGCAACTACCGAACCATGGCATCAACTGCGATGACGGCACTTCCAGAATGTTTCTTAGGGATAGTTCCCGGTTGGGGCGGAGCCACAATTCTTCCTAAACTCATCGGACCAGAAAGAGCTGTTCAAGTAATCATTCTCAATGCCCTAAATAACAACACAATGATGAAAGCAAAGGATGCTCACGCACTTGGAGTTATTGACGCGGTCTTTGAACCAGCCGATTTCCTTGAGAAATCTATGGCTTTTGCAGCTCGGATTATCTCCGGCAAAGAAAAAGTGGAACGCCAGGATTACACCGGAGATGTTGCCGCGTGGGATAAAGCAATTGCAACTGGAAAGGCTGCAATTGCCAAGAAATATGGCGGCGCAGATATCGAAGCTCCTCGTCGTGCTCTCGAACTGATTTATGCCGCACGAACCAACACTCTTGATCAAGGTTTTGATGCAGAAGATGAAATTCTTGCCAACCTGGTCATGGGTAATCCACTCCGCGCTTCACTCTATGCCTTCAATTTGATGCAGAAAAAGCGTAAGAAAGTCGAAGGGGCTCCTAAACCAGCTTTGGCGCGCAAAGTCACGAAGGTCGGCATTGTTGGTGCCGGACTTATGGCCTCGCAGCTCGCACTATTGATGGTGCGCAACCTCAAAGTTCCAGTTGTGATGACAGATCTAGATCAAGCTCGCGTTGATAAGGGTGTGGCATGGGTACATGCTGAAATTGCAAAGTTAGTCGAGAAGAAACGTCTTAATGAAGAAGCTGGTCGCAGACTTTCACTTCTTGTTACCGGTTCTGTTGATCAATCAGTCTTTGCTGGCGCCGATTTCATAATCGAAGCAGTTTTTGAAGAGCTATCTATCAAGCAGAAACTTTTCAAAGACCTCGAAGCAATCATCTCTCCCGAATGCGTACTTGCTACGAATACATCCTCACTATCCGTCGAAAAGATGGGCGAAGGGCTGAAGAACCCGGAGCGCGTTGTTGGATTCCATTTCTTCAATCCAGTAGCCGTCATGCCACTTCTAGAAGTTGCGCGTACTTCAAAAACTGATGATGCCACGACAGCCACTGCAATCAACGTTGGCAAAGATCTTAAGAAAACTATGATCATCTGTAAGGATGCTCCTGGTTTCGTTGTAAACCGTCTCTTAACTCGATTTATGGGTGAAGTGACAGATGCGATGGACGAAGGAACTCCGGCGGATGTTGCAGATAATGCTCTTCGCCCACTTGGCTTCCCAATGTCACCATTTGAACTCTTTGGTCTCGTTGGCCCGGGCGTGGCGCTTCACGTCTCCAAGACTCTTAATGCAAATCTCGGTCCTCGTTATCGCGTCTCCCCAACCGTGCAACGACTTGTTGATCAAGGAGTAAAGACTTTCTACGTCAAAGACGACTCCGGAAAACTCGCTCCAAATCCTGAAGCTGTAGCACTTATCGAAAAAGGTACGAAGGCTTCAACGTCGGATGAAGTGAGAATTCGCGCCCTCAAAGCTCTCGCTGAAGAGGCCCGCATGATGCTTGATGAAGGCGTTGTAGCAACACCTGCCGAAATTGATTTATGTATGTTGCTCGGCGCTGGATGGCCGATGCATCTCGGCGGAATTTTGCCGTACTTGGATCGAGAAGGAATTAGTGAAGCGGTTTGCGGTCAGCGTTTTCATCCGCATGGAGTTGCATCGCTTCCTGCTTAACTCCATCTGAAGCCCAACCCACAAGCTGACGCGTTACGTTTTGAACAGTAATTCCTAGATCATCCATGATCTCTTGTCGTTTGGAATGCTCGATAAACTCTAACGGAACTCCGATGGAATGAAGTGGAATCTGCAACCCGTTCTCACGGAAGATTTCAGAAATTGTGCTGGCGATTCCACCGTGTTTAATGCCATCTTCCAAGACCACAACGCGCTTATAACGTTGCGCTAATGTGATCAGCGATTGTGCTGGCAATGGCTTTACCCAGCGAGGATCAATAACTGTCACGCCTACTCCTTCGCGATATGCCTGGGCGGCCGCATCGACTGCAACTGAGGCCATCGCGCCAATACTGACGAGCAAAATATCTGCGCTCTCTCCTCGATAGAGAATATCGATGCCATCACGTCGTTCAAATGCTGGAATTTCTTTTGCGACGGCTCCTTTAGGGAATCGCATAATGGAAGGCGCTCCGGAGATAGAAACGCATTCGCGAAGAAGTTCACGAAGTCTTACGCCATCGCGTGGCGCAGCAACATGAGCGCTAGGAATTATTCCTGTAAGTGCAAGATCCCAAATACCGTGATGCGAAGGTCCGTCATCGCCAGTAATGCCTGCTCGATCAAGAACAAATGTCACACCAGCTTTGTGAAGCGCCACATCGAGAAGTAATTGATCAAAGGCGCGGTTTAAAAATGTTGAATAGACCGCGACAACGGGATGTAGCCCCGTAAATGCCATGCCGGCGGCCGATGTAGTCGCATGTTGTTCTGCAATACCAACATCAAAGGTACGTTCTGGAAATTCCTTTTGGAATCTATCAAGGCCGGTTGGCCCAAGCATTGCGGCGGTAATTGCGACAACATCTTTACGTTCTCGTCCAATTTCAACGAGAGAATCAGAGAAGATATTGGTCCATGATGCTCCACCCTTGCTGAGCGGCTCACCCGTTTCTGGGTCTACAACGCCTACAGCGTGGAACTTCTCCGCTTCATCTTGTAAAGCTGGCGCATGGCCACGCCCCTTTTCCGTGATGGCATGAACAAGAACCGGTCCTTCAAACTTCTTTGCTTGCAAGAGGGCTTTCTCAAGAGCGGCGATGTCATGTCCATCCACGGGACCCAAATACTTTAAACCGAGATCTTCAAACATTCCTTGTGGGGCGACAATATCTTTGATGCCTTTTTTCATACCGTGCAGAGTTTCATAAATTGGTTGACCCACGACTGGAGTTCTCTCTAATACTCCTTTGCCCCAATCCAAAAACTTCTCGTAACCCTTAGTTGCGCGAAGAGTTGAAAGATATGTTGCAACGCCGCCAATAGTGGGTGAATAAGAGCGTTCGTTGTCGTTGACGACAATCACAAGTCGAAGATTTTCTGACGCAGCGATGTTATTAAGGGCTTCCCAAGCCATACCTCCTGTGAGTGATCCATCACCGACCACCGCCACAACAGTTCTTTCAGTTTCGCCTTGAATCATGAAACCACGTGCAATTCCATCTGCCCAGGAAAGTGCGGTCGAGGCATGGGAATTTTCAATGACATCGTGTTCGCTCTCGCTGCGATTCGGGTAGCCGGCAATGCCACCTCGTTGCCGGAGTTTTTCAAATCCACCGGCTCGACCCGTAAGAATCTTATGAACATAACTTTGGTGCCCAGTATCGAAGACCACAACATCACGTGGTGATTCAAAGACACGATGTATAGCAATAGTTAATTCGACAATTCCTAAATTGGGTCCAAGATGTCCACCTGATTTAGATACTTTCTCTATCAGGAATGTTCTGATTTCTTGAGAGAGCTCATCGAGTTCAGCCACGCTAAAACGCGCCAAGTCACCCGGCGATTTAATTCGTGGCAGATACTTCATGTTGTAATGGTATCGGCGAACTAGGAAATGAGAGAGCGCAAGACGTACTGCATGATGCCACCATGGCGGTAGTAATCCGCCTCGCCCGGTGTGTCGATGCGTACCTTCGCGGTGAAACTCTTATCTCCTGCAGTCACCTTCACGCTGGCAGGAATGCCACCATCGTTGAGAGCAGTTACTCCCTCAATGGAGAAGGTTTCCTCACCTGTGAGTCCTAAAGATTCAGCACTCTCACCATCATTAAATTGGAGAGGAAGAACTCCCATGCCGATGAGATTGGAACGATGAATACGTTCAAAAGATTCTGCGATGACCGCTTTAACTCCGAGCAACGCAGTTCCTTTAGCCGCCCAGTCGCGTGACGAGCCCGAGCCATACTCTTTTCCAGCCAAAATTACTAGTGGAACCTTCGCAGCTTGATAGGCCATTGATGCTTCATAGATTGTGGTTTGTTCGCCATTGTTAAGGAAATTTCTAGTGAATCCACCTTCAACACCGTTAAGTAAGAGATTCTTCAAACGAATATTTGCAAATGTGCCACGAATCATGACTTCATGATTTCCACGACGTGAACCATAAGAGTTGAAATCAGCTTTTGCTACTCCATTATCAGCTAGATATTTTCCTGCTGGCGAATCAACTTTGATTGAACCTGCTGGAGAAATGTGATCCGTCGTTACCGAATCGCCAAGTTTGGCCAGAACTCGTGCGTTCTTGATATCAGTGACCGGAACTGGATTGCGCGGCATTCCCTCAAAATAAGGCGGTTTACGAACATATGTTGATTTCGCATCCCACTCAAAGACTTTTCCAGTAGGAGTCGCGAGCGATGTCCAGCGATGATCTCCCGCAAAGACACTTGAGTAATCCTTCTTAAACATCTCTGAAGAAACGACACCATCAATGACAGCTTGAATTTCAGAAGGGCTAGGCCAGATATCTTTGAGAAACACATCGTTGCCTTGTGGATCTTTTCCAAGTGGATCTTTATCGAAATCATGATCCATAGAACCGGCGATTGAGTAAGCAACAACCAATGGAGGTGAAGCAAGATAATTCATTTTTACATCAGGGCTTATACGACCCTCAAAGTTACGGTTGCCAGAGAGCACAGCGGCAACTGCTAAATCGTTCTCGTTCACAGCTTTACTCACTTCAACAGGAAGCGGACCAGAGTTGCCAATACATGTAACGCATCCGTATCCAACGAGATTAAAGCCAAGCTTTTCGAGATAGGGAGTCAAACCAGACTTCTCATAATAGTTTGTGACAACTTTGGAACCAGGGGCAAGAGTGGTTTTTACCCAAGGCTTACTTTGCAGACCTTTTTCAACGGCCTTCTTTGCCAATAATCCAGCGCCAATCATCACGCTTGGATTTGAAGTGTTGGTACATGAAGTAATGGATGCGATAACAACAGAACCATTAGTAACCGAACCAGCTCGCGCATTTACCGTTACATCAACTGGATTTCGTGCACTCTTATCTGAAAGGTATGCAGGAACGCTTTTAGCAAATGCAGTCTTTGCATCGCTCAGCGAAACGCGATCTTGTGGGCGCTTAGGTCCGGCAATCGAAGGAACAACAGATGCAAGATCCAACTCAAGATGCTCGGAATAACGTGGCGTTGCGCTCGGATCGTGCCAAATTCCCTGGAGCTTTGCGTATTTTTCTACTAAAGCTAATTGTTCTTTATTTCTTCCGGTTAATTCCAAATATTTAATGGTCTCTTCATCGATCGGGAATATCGCGACTGTTGAACCATATTCAGGTGACATATTTCCAATAGTTGCGCGATTTGCCATCGGAAGTGCGCTTACGCCAGGACCATAGAACTCCACGAACTTACCCACTACTCCGTGTTTGCGGAGCATTTCAGTAATGGTGAGAACAAGATCTGTAGCAGTAGTACCAACTGGCAGAGAGCCTTTTAATTTGAATCCCACTACTCGCGGAATGAGCATCGAAACAGGTTGGCCAAGTAGCGCAGCTTCAGCTTCAATTCCTCCCACTCCCCAACCCAGAACTCCTAGACCATTGACCATGGTGGTGTGTGAATCAGTACCAACAACTGTGTCGGGATATGCACGCTCAACACCTTCGACGCTGCGCGTCATTACAACCCGAGCCAGATATTCAATATTTACTTGGTGGACGATTCCAGTTCCTGGCGGGACTACTTTGAATTCATCAAATGCGCTCTGCCCCCAACGCAAGAAACGATAACGCTCCTGATTTCTTTCATATTCAATATCAACATTCTGCTGAAAAGAGTCCTTGGTGCCATAAGTATCGGCAATGACTGAGTGATCGATGACAAGTTCGGCAGGGGCTAGCGGATTGACGCGGCTGGGATCGCCACCAAGTTCTGCGATCGCCTCGCGCATCGTTGCTAAATCCACAACACAAGGAACTCCAGTGAAATCCTGCATGATGACGCGAGCAGGAGTGAATTGAATTTCGGTATCGGGTTGGGAATCTGGATTCCATGACGCTAAAGCTTCAATTTGCTTAGCGGTGATGTTGGCGCCATCTTCAGTGCGAAGCAAGTTCTCCAGAAGTATTTTTAGAGAAAACGGAAGCGTTGCTGCGGCAGGAAGTTTGGTGATATCAAAAATTTCGTAACTCTTTCCAGAAACTTCGAGAGAGGTACGCGCGCCAAAGGAGTTTTTGCTCATGGGCGAATACTAACTTGAAGCTTTTTCTATTCGGCTAGCGCCCTAACGCAAAATTCCTAGGCTGGCATGAAACGCGCCACACACTCCATATGGGCGGTCATCGGAAAGAGGTCAAAGGCTCGAATCTTCTCCAATACAAAGCCGCGATCTCGTAGATAGGCAGTATCGCGAGCCAACGCTGCTGGATCACAAGCGACGTAGACAATGGCACGAGGTTTGAGTGCTACGACAGATTCGATGACAGCAGCTCCAGCTCCAGATCTCGGCGGATCAAGCACCACAACATTTGCGGCAACATATTTCTGCAACGAACGCTCAACTTTTCCCTGAACGACCTCGACGCGATCTTCAGTTGCAAAATTTCGCTTGGCATCGGTGATCGCATTGTCATCTGATTCAATGAGAGTGACACGCCCACCGGGACCTACTTCAGGTAGTAAGGCAGCAGTAAATAGCCCGGCACCACCATACAAATCAAATACATGATCACCACTCTTGAGGGTTGCAAACTCCTTCACCACTTTTGAGAGCAGTTCCGCCGCGTTCTTATGGCTCTGCCAGAAAGAGATTGGGTTAAGCGAAAAGGTGAATCCGCCGACATGCTCATGAATTAATGAAGTGTTTTCCCGACCTTCGATGACGATTTGTTTCTCGCCTTGTGATGAAATTGCAACATCTACTCTCTTGCCTCTAGGAAGTTTGCGTTGATTTATCTCACCTATATCAATTGTTTCATTAGCGATGAGGCATTGATCAATCTCAACAATTGTCGAGCTTCGGGCCGCAAATAATCCAAGCTTTCCATTCTGAGAAACTGAGAACTCCATTCGGTTGCGCCAGTTCAGAGTTGGGGTCACTTCTTCTACATTTACCTCAACTTCTTGCTTAGCAAGGCGCTGGAACTGTTCTTTAATGATGAGAGTTTTTAAAGTTCGTTGATGTGAAATTTCAATATGCTGAAAATCGCAACCGCCACAACCACCTACATGAGCGTACTTACAAGGTGGTGAGACGCGATGTGGAGAAGGCTTGATTACTTCCACACAATTTCCGCGGGCAAAAGACTTTGATACATCAGTTATCTCCACTACAACACGCTCGCCCGGAATCGCATATCGCACAAAAATAACTTGTCCTTCATGACGCGCAACGCAATGACCACCATGAGCGATTGCAGTCACATCAACTTCGACACGGTCGCCGCTCTGCATCATCACTCCTAACGCCGGTTAATTGGTTGAATTCGCCGCAATCCTTCGCGTGGATTACAGAGTACGTAGCCTAAAGGTGTAAATTCTCCTTTTGTGCATATAGTCATTATGGGCTGTGGTCGCGTCGGATCTACTTTGGCAAAAGACTTCCAAGCACTTGGACACTCTGTCGCAGTAATTGATCAAGATCGCGAAGCGTTCCGCAGACTCGGTGCTGATTTCAATGGCTTAACAGTCGCTGGCGTTGGGTTCGATCGAGACACTCTCCTTGAAGCTGGTATTGAAAAAGCCGATGCCTTTGCTGCCGTTTCAAATGGCGATAATTCGAATATTCTCGCAGCGCGCGTAGCTCGTGAAACTTATGGTGTTGCCAGTGTTGTTGCGCGTATCTATGACCCAGCGCGCGCCGAAATTTATCAACGCCTTGGAATTCCTACCGTTGCAACTGTTCTCTGGACCACTGATCAAATCATGCGTCGATTACTTCCCCAAGGTTCGCGATCTGAATGGCAAGATGCTTCTGGAAAAGTGCAATTAGCTGAAGTTCCACTACATCGCGATTGGTATGGAAAACCAGTTTCACTTATCGAACAACACACTGATGCTCGAGTGGCATTTATTACCCGTTTAGGTGAAGGTCTTATTCCAAATGAACATACCGTTCTTCAAGAAGGCGATGTCGTTCACGTCATGGTGGAAGATAAAAATCTCACAGCAACCGAAAACTCTTTAGCTCAAACCCCAGGCGGCGACTAATGAGAATCGCTATCGCTGGAGCAGGGAACGCAGGTCGTGCAATTGCGCGAGAACTGATTGCTAACGGCCATCAAGTTCTACTGATTGATAAGAATCCGAAGGCTCTCAAGATGGAGAGTGTTCCTTCCGCTGAATGGCTCCTCGCTGACGCCTGTGAAATAAGCGCCTTGGATAAAGCCAAATTAGATATCTGCCAAGTAATGGTGGCTGCAACTGGTGATGACAAAGTAAACCTAGTCGCTTCACTCCTTGCCAAAACTGAATATGGAGTTCCTCGAGTCGTGGCACGCGTTAATCATCCTAAAAATGAATGGCTCTTTGATTCCTCCTGGGGAGTTGATGTTGCAGTATCTACTCCGCGCATTATCGCCGCTCTCGTTGAAGAAGCAGTTTCTGTTGGTGATGTCGTCCGTTTATTCTCGCTTAAAGCTGGAGAAGCAAACCTTGTCGAATTAACTCTTCCTGACAACTCGATCTGTATTGGAAAGTCAGTAGCAGAAGTTGAACTTCCCGAAGATGCTTCTCTTGCCGCCATTATTCGCGATAGCCATGTCATAACGCCATCGGGGCATGATGTATTTTCTGCTGGAGATGAATTGATTTTCGTAGCAAGTGCCAAAGCTGAGGAAAAACTCAAGAGCTGCTTTGTAGCAAATTAATTCTTAATTTACGACTCTTAAATCATCTCGTAATTTTGGACCACTTTTAATTACGATCCATGTGGCCCACGCTACGGCGATAAAGAGCGGGTAGCCCATAATCAAACGCGCTGTTCCTAGTGCATTGACATTTCCTGAGATATAGAGCGGATATTGAACTAGGAGTCGGACCGCAAACATGCCTACCCATAGAGCGGTTGCCTTCATATAAACCTTGGTACGAACGGGATCTTTCCGCCAACGTAAGTTTTCTTCTAGTAATGGACCAATAATTAATCCAATAATTGGCCAACGAACAAGAATTGATACAAGATAAACCGCGCCATAAATCGCATTTGTCCATAGTCCTGGTAGATAAAAATCTTCTGCTTTGCCCGTTCGGTTCGAAAGCCAAGCGCAAATTGCGACTCCAATTACCCCAGAAATTGCATGCTGAATTGTTTCTTTACGAGCTAAGCGAAGTGCAGTCAGAACTAGCGATAAACCCAGAGCGGCATATGAAGACTGCCGAACATCTTTAGTGAAGTTGAAAACTACGAGAAAAACTAGCGCAGGAAGTCCTGAATCAATCAGGCCTTTCTTTCCGCCCATCGCAGCAACTATTTTTGCTTTATCTTCTTCGTTGCTCATGCTCTCCCCGTCGATCCAAATCCACCGATGCCACGATCTGATCCTGGAAGTTCTTCAACTTCAACGAACTCAGCTCTTTCAACTCGTTGGAACACTAACTGGGCAATCCGATCGCCACGTTTGATATGAAAAGTCTCCTTAAGATCGTGATTAATGATGATGATCTGAAGTTCTCCGCGATATCCCGCGTCGATTGTGCCTGGCGCATTGACCATACCAACACCATATTTGATTGCTAACCCGGAACGTGGATGAGCGAAGGCTGCAAACCCATCGGGTATCGCAATTGCTACACCGGTAGGAACTAAGGCCCGTTCTCCTGGCGCAATTGATGCATCGATACGGGAATAGATATCTGCGCCTGCATCACCAGGCTTTGCATATTGCGGAGTTGGAAGCTCCCTATCTAAACGAGTAATCAATACTTTCATGGATTAATTTCAAATTCGGTAGCGATAGAGAGATCCTTACGTCCGGCAAGGACATTACGAAAGCCCTCAGGTGCGTTATCGATGAAATGCTCCATCGGGACAATCACAAAAATAGCGGCAGCCTCGACTGCTAGTTGTCCTTCGTCAGATCCAATTCGACCTTCAGCTCGACAATAAATCTTGCGGCCATCTTGACCAATAATTTCAGCTTGAATAAAAAGTGTTGTTCCAACGGGAACCGGAGCAAGAAAAGAGGTTTCTAGTTTTCCAGTAACGGCTGGTTGGCGAACTAACCACATCAACTTGCCCAGCGCTTCATCAAAAGCACATGACAGCAATCCGCCGTGTGCAAGACCAGGAGCTCCTTGATGCATCTCAGTTACTGTGAACTTTGCGTTGACTGTCATGCCCTCACCAGAATACGCAGTGAGATGAAGTCCTGCGGGGTGAGACGCTCCACAACCATAACAATCTGGATTATGCGAACCAAGAAGTGTTCCTGGAACCGGCGCATCTACGTGGCGTTCGGGAACTACAGCGCTGGCAGGAACGACAATACTTAAACCTCGCGACATGGGGCGAAGATTACCTTGTTATGAGAAGCGCTCCACGCACACTTCAAAGTAACCTCGCACTATGCAAAGCCGCGTTTGGGAAGAGAATATTCGTTGGCCATGGTGGTTAACGTTGCTGATTTTGGGGCTTGACCTTTCCATAATCATCGCAATTTGGGCAGGGCTTGGAAATGCAGCAGCTCTCATTGCCGCTGGTTCGACCCTTCTCTTTACTTGTTATCTGTTTTTCATAACGGTCTTGCGCACTCGCGTTGAAGGTGAATATTTATCCGTAGGCAGAGCCAAAATTCAGAAGAAATATCTTGGAAAAGTCATAACCCTCTCTATCGATGAGTTTCGCCACTTACGTGGAGCTGGAATTAATCCCAGCGCTTTTCATGCATTTAGATTTTGGATAAAGCGTGGAGTGAAGATCGAAATTAACGATCCCCAAGATCCAACACCGTACTGGTTAGTTAGCTCGAAGGCACCCGAGAAGTTTGCTGAAGCGCTAAAAAGTTAAGCGCAATCCTTACAGATTGCCTTGGCGCCTTCGCCACGCGCAAGTTGTGTAATGTGATGAACCAAAAAGCAACGCGAACAAGTAAATTCATTTTCTTGCTTAGGTACTACGCGAACGGCGAGTTCTTCACCAGATAAATCAGCGCCAGGAAGTTCAACGTTCTCCGCTTCCTCTTCATCAAGATCAACTTGTCCTGATTGCGCCTCTGCGCGTCGCGCTTTTAGCTCCTCAAGGGATTCCTCATGTAACTCTTCATCCGTTTTTCGGGGCGTGTCGTAATCAGTTGCCATCGATCTCTCACCACCAATCTGTAGTTAAAACTTTTGCTAGCTATCTGGATACGGGCGGATAATGCCCAAATCTCTCCGTTGTGTCCTGACCAACACTCGGCGTGTCGCGATTATTCCCGTGTAACGGGCCTCATTCAGCTAATTTCGAGCGACGAATCGCTTCATCTCTGCGCCACTGCGCAATTTGTCCATGATTGCCCGACATCAATACCTCAGGAACTGTTAGACCGCGCCACTCCGCAGGTTTTGTAAATGTTGGGTATTCCAGCGCACCGATCTCGTTATGAGATTCCTCAGTCAAAGATTCTGGATTTCCAATAACGCCTGGAATGAGTCGTGAAATCGCTTCAATCATGACAAGCGCAGCCACTTCGCCACCATTAAGTACGTAATCTCCAATCGATATCTCATGGACTTTTACCTTCGAGACATTTCGATAATAGTCTGCAACGCGAGCATCGATTCCTTCGTATCGACCACATGCGAAAATCAGATGTTCTTTATTCGCCATCTCTTCAGCAGTGCGCTGAGTGAATTTTTTTCCTGCCGGCGTCAAAATGATGAGATCAACGCTTCTTGTTGAACTTTCTGCGATTACTGAATCAAGCGCTTCTCCCCAAGGTTCCGGTTTCATCACCATTCCTGCTCCGCCGCCATATGGAGTGTCATCAACGGTGTGATGGTTGTCGTGAGTGAAATCACGGAGATTAATTGCTTCAAAGTCGATGAGTTTTTGATTTCGCGCTTTGCCGATGAGAGATAGTTCTAGGGGCGCGAAGTACTCAGGGAAAATTGAGATAGCCGTTATCTTCATAGCAATCCCTCAATATTCGTTACTTTGATAATTTTCTCTTGCACTTTGACTTCGGGAACAAATGCTCGAACAAAAGGTATGAGAATCTCACGCGAATCGCTCTTGACCACAAGAGTGTCTTGGGCCGGCAATTGCAGAACTTCCACAACGCTCCCCCAATCTTTCCCAGCTCCATCAATAACCTTGCAACCGATTATCTGAGATACATGGAAATCGTCTTCAGTGATATTTGCTTCAGATGGGTCAATCTCGGCAAGAAGCAGAACATTCCGCAATTTTTCAACTGCGGTTCGATCATCTACTCCAACAAATGAGAGTAACAAAGTTCCACTGTGCACTTTGGCATCACGTATTTTTAATGGACCTTTGTCGTGCGGATCAGTATGCAGAGTTGTGCCGATTTGAAAACGCTCATCAGGATTATCAGTGCGCACTTCAATCGTTGCTTCGCCGCGCACTCCATGTGCGCGACCGATGCGACCTACTACAAGTAACAAATGCAAAAGAGCGCGTTTAGCGCGCTTCGTCCGCCTCAATGAGATCAACGCGAACGCTACGTCCCGCAAGTGCTGATACGACAGTTCGCAGAGCTTTCGCTGTTCGACCATTACGACCAATTACCTTGCCAATATCTTCAGGGTGGACGCGAACTTCAAGAGTTGTTCCGCGACGTCCTTCTTTTTCAGAGATAACTACCTCTTCAGGGTTATCAACGATTCCTTTGACAAGGTGCTCAAGTGCTTCGTCAATCATCACGGCAATTACTCAGCTGGAGTTTCAGCAGGAGTTTCGGCTGGAGCTTCGGCTGGTGTTTCGGCAACAACTTCCGGCGCAGATTCGACAGCAGCTTCAACTACTGTTTCTGCAATTGCTTCCGGAGCTGCGGCTTCAGTAACTTCTTCAGCAGGAGCGCTCTTTGCGGCAAGCTTCTCAGCTGCGCGCTTCTTCATTGTTGTAGCTCCATCTTTTGGCTCATTCATCGCTGCTTTAACTGCAGCTTCATAAGCCGCGCGCTTATCTGCGCGTGGAGGAAGAGTCTTTAACGTTCCTTCCGCACCAGGAAGTCCCTTGAACTTCTGCCAATCTCCAGTTACTTTCAAAAGCGCCTCTACAGCTGGTGTTGGTTGTGCGCCACTCTTGAGCCAGTGTTGGGCGCGATCAGAGTTAACTTCAATCAATGATGGATCAGAAGCTGGCGAATAACGGCCAATCTCTTCGATCTTCAAACCATTGCGAGCTTTACGAGAATCTGCAACAACAATGCGGTAGTGCGGGGTACGAATCTTTCCCAAACGAACTAATCTAATCTTTACGGCCACGAAGGCTTTCTCCTTGCATAATCGTGCGAACGTTCAAAAATCTGCCCGAGTGGGATGCCAGGCGTTTTAAGAAGTTCTAGTTAATAGGTGCCGGTCAAGAGGTAGAGGGCTCTTGAACAGGAGGCCAATATTGCCATGTGCGCGAAGAGTTGCCTAATTAGAGCTGCTAACGCCCCTCTTCTGCCGCTCTTTTCGCAGGATTTCCTGACTTTGACTTCTTCTTGGGGGCTCCCGATTGATTGGCACGCACCGGCGCAGGTGGAACTCCCATTCCAGTTGGAAGCGACATACCAGGCGGCATTCGCATTCCAGATGGCATTCCGCCACCACTGCGCATCTGCTTCATAACTTTCTGCGCAGCAGAGAATCGATCCACAAGTGAATTCACTTCAGTAACCGTTCGTCCACTTCCACGTGCAATACGCGAACGACGAGAGCCATTAAGAACTTTGGGATTACGTCTTTCTTCAGGTGTCATTGATTGAACAATGGCCTGAGTTCTTACCAATTCTTTATCATCAAGCGAGTCAATCTGCTTCTTCATAGCCGCGTTATTCGCCCCTGGCAACATCCCAAGCAACTTGGTCATGGAGCCCATTTTCTTCATCGCTTGCAATTGTTCAAGAAAATCCTCCAGAGTGAAATCTTCACCTGTTGCAAACTTCTCTTCTAATCGCTTTGCGCTATCACCATCGAGCGCTTTCTTAGCTTGTTCTGCAAGGGTCTGGATATCTCCCATCCCAAGAATGCGTGAAGCCATGCGGTCTGGATAGAAGTAATCGAAGTCAGAGAGTTTTTCGCCGGTTGAAGTAAAGAGAATTGGCTTCCCTGTTATCTCGGCAATTGAAAGTGCAGCGCCGCCCTTGGCATCACCATCAAGTTTGGTCAACACCACTGCATCGAATCCAACTCCATCGGCAAATGCTTGCGCGGTGCGGACTGCATCTTGACCAATCATTGCGTCCACAACAAAGAGAATTTCATCTGGCGATACAGCATCTCGAACATCAGATGCTTGTTGCATTAACTCAGCATCAACTCCAAGACGTCCTGCGGTATCAACAATGACGATATTGTGAAGTTTTTCCTGGGCAAAGCGAACTGCGTCCCTAGCAACTCTTACTGGATCGCCAACTCCATTTCCAGGTTCCGGAGCAAATACGGGAACATTGATTGAATCTGCGAGTACGGAGAGTTGAGTTACCGCATTTGGTCGTTGTAAATCTGCAGCGACAAGAAGTGGGGTATTCCCATCTTCTTTGAGAAAGCGCGCCAACTTTCCAGCGAGCGTTGTCTTTCCAGATCCTTGGAGACCAGCAAGCATGATGACGGTAGGTGGATTCTTAGCGAAGCGAATTCGGCGAGCTGCGCCGCCAAGTATTGCAATCAACTCTTGATTGATAATTCCGTAGATTTCTTGCGACTGATTTGTTGATTGGCGAATCTCAGCCAACGCGCTCAACGATCTCTCACGCACCCTGGCGATAAAAGATTCGACTACCGATAACGCTACATCTGCCTCAAGAAGTGCAATCCGTAATTCTTCGCACGTTGCGTCGATATCTGATTCGCTGATGCGACCCTTTTTGCGCAGCGAGCCAAAGACTTCGCTGAACTTGTTACTGAGGCCTTCGAACATAATCACAAGCCTATCTAATGAGAGCGGATGTGAAAAAAGTGGGTGGGTGCCGAGGCACCCACCCACTTGTGATGAGGATTTGTTATTAGCTAAATTGCAGCTTCTCCCTTTTCACCGGTTCTCACACGCACAACTTGATCTACCGGTGTTGTCCAAACTTTGCCATCGCCAATAGAACCAGTTGAAGCTGTTTTGACAATGATGTCAATCACGGAATCAACATCTTTGTTTTCAGCCAGAATCTCAAGGCGAACTTTCTGAATGAGATCGATGGGGTACTCGGCGCCACGATAAACCTCAACGTGGCCACCTTGTCGACCTACACCAGAAACTTCAGAGACTGTCATTCCCTTTACGCCAGCTTCACGTAGCGCACTCTTTACATCATCGAGCTTTCCAGGTTTGATGATTGCGGTAATGAGTTTCATGATTAACGACCTCCCTTAAGAATGCCACCCATTTCATAGGCGCTTTCTGCATGCTCTGATAAGTCAACGCCAGCAAGTTCGTTCTCAGTTTTCACTCTAAAACCAATCGTCTTCTCGATCAAGAATCCGATGATCAGCGTCATGACGAACGAATAACCCATAACTAATCCGACTCCGAGCGCTTGCTTTCCAAGCAGAGTCGCTCCGCCACCATAGAAGAGCCCATCGAGTCCGAGTGAGTTAACTTTGCTTGAGCCAAAGAAACCAATTGCCAAGCTACCGACGATTCCACCAACTAAGTGGACGCCGACGACATCAAGTGCATCATCGAAACCGAATTTGTACTTCAAGCCGACAGCGAGCGCGCAGATAACTCCAGCTAAGAAACCAATAACGACCGCTGCCCATGGTGCAACGAATGCACAAGCAGGTGTAATTGCTACTAACCCAGCTACCGCACCAGATGCTGCGCCTAATGAAGTTGGATGACCATCACGGAATTTTTCAGTGAGCACCCAGCCGAGAAGTGCGCCAGCAGTTGCAACTTGCGTGTTGATAAATGCAAGACCCGCAATCGCATTTGCGCCTAGTGCAGAACCTGCATTAAATCCAAACCAACCGAACCAGAGCAATCCTGCGCCAAGCAGTACAAGTGGTAGCGAGTGTGGACGCATTGGACTTCTCTGCCATCCGATGCGACGTCCAAGAACAATAGCGAGTGCAAGGCCCGCAGCTCCCGCATTGATATGTACTGCGGTACCGCCGGCAAAATCTTCAACTCCACGTGCTGCTAAGAATCCAGCACCTGTCACTGTATCGCCGACTTTATTTCCGAATGCGAAGACCCAGTGCGCGACTGGGAAGTAAACGATTGTCACCCATAGCGCAACAAAGAGAGTCCAGGAAACAAATTTTGCCCGATCTGCAATCGCTCCTGAGATAAGCGCAGGAGTAATAATTGCAAACATCAATTGAAATGTTGCAAAGACTAGAAGTGGAATCGGATAGATACCACCGTTATTTGTTAACTCGTTTACTGCGTCGCCCAGCCCTGATAGAGAGAAAGAGCCATACCATTGTGAATTTGCTTCATATCCGAAAGCTAATTTGAATCCGTAAATTACCCAGAGCACACTGACAACTGCGATGGTAATCATCGACATCATCATCATGTTAAGTGCGCTCTTGGCTCGAACCATGCCACCATAGAAAAATGCCAAGCCAGGTGTCATGAGCAGCACAAGTGCAGAGCTAGCCAATACCCATGCGGTATCGCCAGCGTTAAGAGCTACCTCTGTCATTGAAATCTCCGAACTAACGAAGAAGTACATCTTCGTTCCGTGAATAGTTGAATCTCAGCGCTGAGAATGGGCAGATAATGCTTGGCATCTATTACAGAAAGGCACAAATGCGCGTTTCATACAGGTGACGCTTCGGTCGACTCTGTTACGGCAATGTTAAAACTAGCTCAGTAAGTCAGTGATGTAGGAGTCTGGGTCAAAGGGGCGGATATCTCCAATCCCCTCTCCGGTTCCGACGAATTTCAATGGAATACCAAGGCTCCGCTCGGTGGCCAAGGCAATCCCACCTTTGGTTGAACCATCGACCTTAGTAACAATAAACCCTGTGAGAGCAACGCTCTCGGAAAATATCTTGGCTTGAGCGATCCCATTTTGGCCAGTTGTGCCATCTAGGACAAATAGCACTTCATTAATTGGAGTAACTTTCTCAACAACGCGACGAACTTTTCCTAGCTCATCCATCAAGTTGCTCTTGGTATGTAGGCGTCCTGCAGTGTCAATAATCAATACATCAAAGTTTTCAGAAGTTGCCCGTGATGCGCCATCAAAGCAGATTGCAGCAGGATCGGCGTTTTCTCTGCCGCTCACGACATCTACACCGATGCGATTGCCCCACGTCTGCAATTGTTCAACTGCCGCTGCTCGAAAAGTATCAGCTGCCACGAGCAAAACCTTTTTGCCTTGTGACTTATAGAGATTTGCCAACTTTGCCGCACTTGTGGTTTTGCCTGTTCCATTTACTCCAACAATGAGGATTGTGGTTAAAGTTCCAGGGCTAGTTGAGATTTCTCTGCTACCTTCGATGAGAAAAGACTTGATTTGAGCGGTAACTGCGCTCTCTAAATTCTCGCTTTTTTCTCTGCGAACCAAATCAATGATTTCATCTGCAGTAGTAACGCCTAAGTCTGATTCGATAAGAACTTTTTTAAACTCATCGAGATCTTCAATTGAAGCTTTGGAGCGAGAAAATTTAGAGAAGAATGAACCGAACAAACCCATAATTAGACAGGTTCAGTTTCAATTTCACGAAGGCGCTGAGAAATTACTTCAGAAACACCATCTCCCCGCATTGTGACTCCGTACAACGCATCACCAATTTCCATCGTGCGTTTCTGGTGCGTAATGATGATGAGCTGTGAAGCTTGTCGAAGTTCTTCAAGTACGCCCAAGAGTCGGCCTAAATTTGTGTCATCGAGCGCAGCCTCAACCTCATCCATGACATAGAAGGGGCTGGGACGTGCTTTGAAAATAGCTACCAAGAGCGCAACTGCGGTAAGTGATCGCTCACCACCCGAGAGAAGCGAGAGTCTCTTAATGCGCTTTCCAGGAGGACGCGCTTCGACATCCACTCCCGAATTCAACAGATCACTTGGATCTGTGAGAACGAGTCGACCTTCTCCGCCAGGGAAGAGTCGCGCAAAGATTTTTTCAAACTCGCGCGCGGTATCTCGATACGCTTCTTCAAAAATCTCTTGCACACGATCATCGACTTCTTTGATGATATCGAGCAAGTCTTTCTTTGATTTCTTCAAATCTTCAAGTTGCTCAGCAAGGTATTTCAGGCGCTCTTCAAGAGACGAATATTCTTCGAGAGCAAGCGGATTAATTTTGCCAAGTAAAGCTAGCGAACGCTCTGCGGTAGCGAGTCGTTTTTCCTGTTGTTCGCGAACATACGGAATATATTCACCTTGCGAAAGATTGCCTTCATCATCTTCAGTAAAAGTTGGAACATCTTTATCAGGGCCATATTCGTTTACGAGAGTCGCACTATCAACTCCAAACTCCTCCATCGCCTTGAGTTCCAACTGCTCGATCCGCAGCCGCTGCTCAGCGCGCGCAATCTCATCACGATGAACGCTCGATGTGAGTTGATCAAGTTCAATGCTGAGATCCCTAACCTGAGCGCGTATCGCCAGAATTTCACCATCACGATTAGAGCGAGAAATCTCTAACCGTTCACGTTCTGCGTTAGCTCTGGAGATCGAATTTTCAATTTGAATGAGCGCTTCGTACGCTGCATCAGCGATGGCTTGTGCGGTGATCGCACCACGAGCGCGTGCCTCGCGGCGCGCAATGTTCTTACTTGCCGCTTCACGTTCGGTGCGAGCCGCAGTTTCGAGATCACTAGCTCGTTGCGAAATTGCGGCAACCCGCTCTTCCATAGTGCGAAGTCCGAGTCGAGCTTCAACTTCAACTGCGCGCGCAGTCGAGACGGTGGCACGAAGATTTTCAACTTGAGTTAAGTCTGGCTCACTTGGCTCAGCGCTCTTTCCAAATTCATTCTGCGCTATTGCTAACTCATTCTGATCAGTGCGGAGCGCATCTCGAAGTTCAGAGATCGACTTTTGAAGACGCTCAACCTCTCCGGCGCTGCTTCGAACGCTCTGACCTGCGGCTGCCATCTGTTCGGCAAGGCCGGCCATCGCAGCATCTGATTCATTGAGTTTTGAGAGCGCTTGATCATAATTAACTTGATCGCCACGAACGCGATTTTCTGCCGTTGAGATTTCGAATCGAATCCGATCACAATCATGGCTGGCCTTCTGAAGAGAAATTTCACTCTTTTCAATCATCGAAGTAATCTCAATCAGCGATGACCGAGAGCTGGATCCACCGCTGGCGCGTCCACGACCAATGAGATCGCCTTCACGAGTTACGGCGATGAGATTGGAGTTAGAACGAATAATCTCTTCAGCTTGCGAGAGTGATTCGGCGGCAATGTAGCCAGCAAATAGTTTTGGCAGGATTGAATGAAGTGTTGATGATGAAACTTTTGCTGAGAGAGATGTGTATTGAGAACTAAATGAACTATCAGCGCTAGTGATTTCATCGGAAATAAAGAGAAGTTCTGCGTTACCAGCAGATTCTGATTTCAAAAACGAGAGCGCAGAAATCGCGTGAGTCGCATCATGCACTACGAGTGCGTTGGCAAGCGAACCTAAAGCTGCGGAGACTGCACTTTCCCAACCTGGTTCCACCGAAATCAGTGATGCCACACTGCCCCGAATCTCAATTCCACGCGAATTTGTTAGGAGGGCACCACTTCCATCCTTATGCAGCGTTGCTTGGCGGAGCGCATCAACCTTAGCTTCAGCGGCGCTCTTCTCCCGTTCAGCTTTTGCCAACTCATTATTTAGTTTTTCCAAGTGCGACTTAGATTGATCAAGCGATGATTTCGCCTTTTCATATTCCGCATCGAGGCCAAGTTCACCAGCGTCAAGACCAGCAATCTCAGATTCGAGTTTCGCAAAATCACGTTTGGCTTCATCGACTCGACTATTCGCATCTGCGAGCGCGGTCTCTAAACGAGAAATCTCTGATATCGAACCATCAATCCTTGATTGCAGGCTCTTGATATGTCCCTCTTGGCGCGCTGTTCCCTCGCGATAATCTGCGATAGCGCGCTGCGCAGCCGCTACTCGATCCTCCTCTAATTTGAGGCGTCCTTCGAGATCGACAACATTTGAGCTGGCGGTTTGTAATTCATTTCGCGCTTTATCAACTGAATTTTGCAGGACTGATTCTTCATTGCGCAGAACTTTTGCTTCGGCTTCGAGTGCATCTGGATCTCTCCCTGATGCGCGCGCTTCTTCTGCTTCTTCCGCCAGAAACCTGGCGCGCTCAGATGCAAGATTCTGTGTGCCGCGGAGTTTTTCTCGCTGCGCAGTTAAGTTGTAATAGTTATCTTGCGCGGCGCTGAGTTGGGGACCTTCAACCGCCGCAATGCGATCTAATTCAACTTCACGATTTCGAAGTTGATCCAGCTCTTGTTCAACTTGTGAGCGCCTCTCACGTAGTGCGGTTTCATCTGCGACCTCAGAGGTGAGCGTTGACTTAAAAGAAATGATGTCATCTGCCAGGATTCGTAATTTTGCATCACGAACATCTGCTTGAATAACCGCAGCTTTGCGCGCAACTTCCGCTTGCTTTCCAAGCGGTCGAAGTTGGCGACGTAGTTCATTCGTGAGATCTTGAACGCGCGACATGTTTCCTTGCATCGAATCTAACTTGCGAAGTGCCTTCTCTTTACGTTTGCGATGCTTCAAAATTCCGGCTGCTTCTTCAATAAATCCACGTCGCTCTTCAGGATTCGCCGTAAGGATTGCATCAAGCTGACCTTGGCCAACAATCACGTGCATCTCTCGACCGATACCGCTATCACTCAATAGCTCTTGAATATCTAGTAAGCGGGCTGATTCACCATTTATTTGGTAATCGCTCTGGCCATTTCTAAAGAGTGTGCGGGAGATTGTTACTTCCGTAAAATCAATTGGTAGTGCTCCGTCGGTGTTATCTATCGTTACTGAAACTTCCGCTCGACCCAACGGCGCTCGCCCTGAAGTTCCAGCGAAGATGACATCTTCCATCTTTCCACCGCGCAGGCTCTTTGCGCCTTGTTCACCCATGACCCACGAGAGCGCATCAACGACATTGCTCTTACCTGAACCATTAGGGCCCACCACGCATGTGATGCCCGGCTCAAACTTAAGAGTGGTCGGAGATGCGAAGGACTTGAAGCCCTTCAAGGTCATGCTCTTCAAATACACAGGTAGAACCTATCGGGTGGCCCCGCGCACGCTCGGTTTTGAACCCCTTTTCACCCTGACTTTTTTAACTTCAACCTTGCGGCGGAGGGATTTTTTGGGTTGGCACGATGGACAGAAATGCGAGGAACGGTTTCCAAAAGTTATCCGCCGAATCTGTGTGCCACATCTCGAGCAAGGTTCATCTTCTTGGCCATATGCCTCAAGTTCTACATCGAAATAGCCACTCTCGCCATTGACGTTGATGTAGAGATCATCAAAACTCGTACCGCCCTGATCTAAAGCAGCGCTCATTACATATTGGACGGCATTGAGAAGATGCGTAACTTCTTCTTCCGAGAGTTTCTTTGCGATTCGTTCAGGGTGTATCTCAGCTCGCCAGAGCGCTTCATCGGCATAAATATTTCCCACTCCGCTCATGACTGACTGATCAAGAAGTACTCTCTTTATCGCGCTATTTTTCCTCCGAATTCTGGAGATTACCGCAGGACGATCGAATTTCTTATCAAAGATGTCAGGAGCTATCCGAGCAAATGATTGGGGAATTATTTCATTTCCCTCGGGAACTAATCTGTCGATAGCAACCCAACCAAAAGTGCGTTGATCAATAAATCTGATCTCTCGCTTCCGATCTCCACAATCTATGCGAACGCGAAGATGTTTTTCATCCGCTGCATCTTTCTCTCGAATAATGAACTGCCCGCTCATTCCCAAGTGCGCCACAAGCGCTAAATCTCGATTTAGCTCAAACCAGAGAAACTTTCCGCGCCGAATGACGTTCTTTACTTTTGCCCCTTCAACAGAGCTAAGCGGGGCATATGTTGATGATCGGTTCCCACCTTTATGAACAAGTTCTATTCGTTTGATTTTTTTACCGACCATCCACGGCGCAAGGCCACGTCGAACTGTTTCAACCTCTGGCAGTTCTGGCATGAATCAAAATTTACTTTTCTGTTGCTTGAGATATTGCTTCAAATGCTAACCGAGCAGCAACTTGTTCAGCTTCACGCTTACTCTTGCCCCGCCCTTCTTGGTATGAAACTCCATTGACGACCGCTACTGCCACAAAATCTTTATCGTGGTCAGGGCCTGATTCACTAATGCGATATTCGGGAGGTAACCACCCCGCTGCTGCAACAATCTCTTGAAGTGCAGTCTTGCCATCTAGCCCAGCTCCTCGAGATAAAGCATCTTCTATTGCGCTAGCCATTAATCGCATGACCACATCAGTCGTTTTCGCAAAACCGTGATCTAGGTAAATCGCGCCAACAAGGGCTTCAAAAGCATCAGCCAAAATCGAATTCTTATCGCGCCCACCGGTTACTTCTTCGCCTTTACCAATTTTGAGCGCTGCGCCTAACTCGAGTTCTCGCGCGATTGCAGCAAGAGCGCGCATATTTACTATTCCGGAGCGAAGTGGCGAGAGTCGCGATTCATCGAGATCTGGAAATCTTTCATATAGCGCTTCGGTAATGATGAGACCCAGAACGCTATCGCCAAGAAATTCAAGTCGTTCATTTGTTGGCAGCCCACCAAATTCGTAGGCAAAAGATCTATGTGTTAGAGCAAGATTAAGAAGCTCTGGACTTACCGAAACTCCGAGCTTTTCGGTTAAAGCCAGCGTCAGGACTAAACCTCGAGAACTTGACGACGGTTATATGTACCGCAGGTAGGACATGCGGTGTGTTGCAACTTTGGTTGTTGGCACTGGCTGCAATTTGCTGTCGATGCAGGAGTTGCCTTCCATTGGCTACGACGAGAACGTGTGCGCGAGCGCGACATCTTTCGCTTGGGTAATGGCACGGTAGTTCTCCTTTATTACTGTTTTAAAACTTCCAACGAGCGCGTAAGTATCCCCCAGCCTCGCTGAGTTTGCCAAATTGAACCCTATTCAGGCTTCCAGCCCGCGAGCCCAGTCCAGCGTGGGTCAACCGCATCATGTGAATGGTCTTCGGGTAGGCCGCTCCATTTCTCACCACACCCAGCACAGAGCCCTTCGCAATTATCCTCGCAGAGCGGATTAATCGGCATTGAGAGGATTACAGCATCGCGGATTGGAATTTCAATATCGGCGATATCGCCATCAAGTGAAAATAAGTCATCATCTTCTTCAGGATTTTCTGAAACTCGGCTTTGATAGAGAAATAGCTCTTGAAAGTTCTGTCTGATTTCAACGACGAGAGGATCTAGGCACCGTCCACATTCTCCCTTGGCGGTTGATGAAATAGCACCAGTGATTAAAACTCCATCATCCACAGATTCGGCACGGAATTTGATATCAAGAATTTCACCTTTAGGAATCTCCAATAATGGAATTCCGATCGATTCCGGAGTTGGAAAATTAAGTGCGTACTCCCGCATCTCCCCCGCGCGCCGCGGCAATTCATGCAGGTTGACGCGAAAAGATGATTGAGCCTTGGAATTCATAAAGAACTACTTAGTCAGCAAGTTGCGAGAGGACATCTTTATCGCTCGCGCCTGCGAGTCTCTCGCGGCCGCGGTTGACTGCTTCGAGCGTCTTATTCAAGATAACTTCCAAAGTAGCAAGTCGTGAATCGATGTATGCATCAACTTCTTCGCGCTCTTTCTCAACTTTTGCATGCGCTTCATCTATGAGACGTGCCGACTCTTCGCGCGCAGCTGCAACAATCGCGGTCTGTTCTACCATGCGAGCAACTTCTTCACGTGCATGAGCAACAAGTTGTTCGGCGCTCTGGCGACCTTCTTCAATAATATTTTCACGATTGAGAAGAAGTTTCTGCGCATTTGAAAGATCAACCGGGAGAGCTTGATTAATCTCTTCCAAAATTCCAAGTAACTCACCACGATGCACAACGCATGAAGCTGAGAGTGGTACAGCACGCGCTTCATTAACCATCGTGATGGCGGATTGAAGTTTCTCGATTGCTTCCATGGTTACGCCTTCCTACTTGCTTTGTTCGCCAAATCTTTGAGGACCCGCGGTGGCACTAGATTAGAGACATCTCCGCCGTAGCGCGCGATTTCTCGCACGAGCGATGATGAGAGGAATGAATATGCAGGTTTCGTCGCCATCAGCAAAGTGTCAACGCCCTTAAGCTGAAGATTCATTTGGGCCATCTGTAATTCGTAATCAAAATCGCTCACGGCGCGCAAGCCCTTCACGATGGCGGCAATATTGTGCTCCCGGCAATAATCAACGAGCAGTCCACTCCATGTATCTACTTTTACATTTTTCAAGTGTTGGACGGCATCGGTGATCATGGAAATGCGCTCTTCAATTGTAAAAAGTCCAGATTTATTGTTATTTACCAGAACCGCGATCACAACTTCATCAAATAGACCACTGGCGCGCTCAATGACATCCAAATGCCCATTGGTGATTGGATCAAATGATCCAGGGCAGACCGCTTTTTTCACGGGGCAACGCTAACACGCCCGAAGGATGGGGAGATTAGTCCTCGTTCGCAGGCTCAGCGTAAAAGATGGTGGCAGCACCGTACTTGCGTTCCTTTAACTCTTTCAATCCTTGGGGCCAGTTCAATCTCTTTGACTTCGAATCTCGTTCAATTGCGATGACAGAGGAATTCTTTAGATACTTATTTTTCACCAAGGAAGTAAGTGCTTTCTCAATTTCAATATTTGGTAGATCATAAGGCGGATCAAGAAAAACAACATCAAAAGCAAGTTCGCAAGTCTTATCTAGGAATTTTCCAACCGAACTCGTGATTACCGAAGTTGTACCGATTCCTGAAAGATTCTCCAGTAGAGCAAAATTTTGTCGAGTTATATTGATTGCCTTCTCATCATTATCAACTGCATAAACTACGGCTGCCCCTCGTGAAAGAGCTTCTGCCCCAACTGCTCCAGATCCGCAATACAGATCAAGAAATGTAAGATCGTTGATTGAACCAAACTCTGATTCAAGTGTAGAGAAGAGCGCTTCTCGAGCCCGATCTGATGTCGGTCGAGTCGCTCCAATGGGCGAAAAGAGGTTTCTCCCTTTCGCAAGCCCAGCAATGATTCTCATTAACGCTTCTCCAAATACGCAGCTCGTTCTTCTTGTCGTAATTTATCAACTTCGATTTTCAATTGCGGCATCGAATTAAGCGAATCATCCATTTTTACAAGTCGTTCAGCGACTTCACGTGCCTGTGAAATCAGCTCTTCGTCTCGAATGACACGAAGCAATCGAAGGTGTGAGCGGACGCCTGATTGTGCACTACCCAAGACATCACCTTCGCGCCGCTGTTCTAAATCAAGTCGGCTCAGTTCGAAACCATCCGTAGTTGCAGCGACAGCAGTCAAGCGTTGCATAGCGGGAGTTTCATCCAATGAATTTGTCACAAGCAAGCAGAGACCTGGAGTTGTGCCACGTCCAACACGTCCACGTAGTTGGTGGAGTTGAGAGACTCCGAATCGATCAGCATCCATGATGATCATCATCGACGCGTTTGGTACATCGACACCGACCTCAATAACTGTGGTTGATATCAATACATCGATATCGCCTTGTGAAAACGCCCGCATCACGCTCTCTTTTTCTTCTGCGGACATTCGCCCATGCAACTTCCCTACTCTCAAACCACTTAATACTCCAGTCGACAATTTAGGAAAGAGATCTTCTACGGAGTTCATGGGAGCTTTGTCCTGATTTTCTTCGTCGTAATTCTCTTCCGATAACGCTCGCGCCATTTTTAGTTCATCAGCAGTAAGACCAAAGCGCTGTAAATCAGAGTCATCGCTAGGAGAGATTCTCGGCGCGACTATGTAAACCTGATGACCATTATTTACTTCTTCACATACTCGTTTCCACGCTCGTTCCAAATGTTGTGGCTTAGTCAACGCTGAAACGACATGTGTTGTGATGGGCGATCGTCCCAGTGGTAGCTCTCGTAAAGTTGAAACATCAAGATCTCCAAATATCGTCATTGCGACAGTTCGAGGAATCGGCGTGGCAGTCATTACTAAAACGTGAGGAGGTTGAGTTGCTTTCTCTCGCAGCGCATCTCGCTGCTCAACTCCAAATCTATGTTGCTCGTCCACCACGATTAAGCCCAGATCTTTGAAGGTAACTCCTTCACTCAACAGTGCATGTGTTCCAATAACAATTCCAACACTTCCCGCAGATATCAATCCGTGTACATCTTTTTTCTCAGCAGCGCTGAGAGAGCCAGTAAGGAGAGCTACTTGAGTTCCACTGACATTGCCACCCAACATTCCTCCTTCAGCAAGATCACCCAAGAGAGCGTGGAAATTTCGATAATGCTGTTGCGCTAGCACTTCTGTAGGCGCGAGCAACGCTGCTTGTCCGCCAGAATCAACTACTGCCAGCATTGCTCGCAGCGCAAGAATTGTTTTTCCAGATCCAACGTCGCCTTGCAGCAATCGGTACATCGGGTGTGGGCTTGATAAATCTGATGCAATCTCACGCCAGACTTCTTTCTGGCCCGCTGTAAGTTCAAATGGCATACGTTGATCGAAAGCAGCAAGCAGACCATCTCCTTGAGGTGCGCGTTTCTTAGTGGTTGCCGCACGCACTTCAAGCCTACGAAGCACGAGAAATAGTTGCATCAGTAATGCCTCATCAAATGTCAGCCGCTGTCGAGCTCTTTCAGCGCTCTCAGCACTTGTGGGCTGATGGACTTCATGAAGCGCTGTCATGAAATCTGGAAAATTCAACTCCGTCAATACATCGGAAGGCACATAATCTTTTATCTCTTCCAAAGCGTTCAGCGCTAATCGAACACATTGTGCAATCTTCCACGAAGGTAACTTTGCGGTAGCAGGGTAAACGGGAAGAAAACGACCTGCGAAATCTCCAATCGCTGCATCAACAATCTCTGAATTGAGATTGTCACCATCAGGAATCAGTAAATAATCAGGATGCGCAAGTTGTCGCTTACCTTTAAATAGACCCACTTTCCCGGCAAACAGACCCTGTCTACCTTCGCGCAAATCTCTTTCGCGCCAAGCTTGATTAAAGAAGGTAAGGATTAATTTGGCACGACCATCAGTCACGACAGTTTCTACGATGACACCCTTACGTCCAGGGATGCGCCGAACTTTTGTGCTTTCAATTTTGGCAAAGATGGTTACCTCTTCACCTTCATTGAGTGATTCGATATCGGTGAGTTCACCTCGTACGACGTACCGTCGAGGATAATGACGTAATAAATCTCCTACAGTAGATATCTCAAAGTGCTCGCCAAGGACCTTTGCAGTCTTGTCACCGACAATCGTGATCAACCGTGAGTCCAGAGAAGCCATGCTTCATTCTCTCGGATAGCGCTGCGATTTTGCCTTTGATTCAACTCCGCCCGCATAAATCGGGTTCGAATTGGCGCTCCCGCCGCCTTTGCGGCTAATCTTGCGCCCGCAAGTTGGAGAAAATAATCAAGGAGTACGAACGTGGCAGCTGTATGCGATATCTGTAACAAGGGACCGAGCTTTGGCAATAACGTCTCGCACTCAAACCGCCGTACCCGCCGCCGTTGGAATCCAAATATTCAGCGCATCCGCACCTTGGTTAACGGATACACCAAGCGTCAGAATGTCTGCACTTCCTGCCTTAAGGCTGGAAAGGTCGCGCGCTAAGCACTTTCGTTACCAACTATGTTGGTAACCCGTTTCACCCGTAACTTCTTTTCCATCCAGTAATACGCCTTCACCTGCTTGTACTGTGCCAATTTTAGTGAAGCCATCGCACTTCTCAGGCTGTGAAGTCGTCATGAGAAGTACATGATCCTCTCCTCCGCTTAGCACATACTCCAGCGCTGTAGATTTTTCTTCTTCAAATCCAGATAACAATTCTTGTAGCGCTGTGAAAGATTCTGATTTTTCAATCAACGATGATTCAAGATTAATCGCTACCTTGCTTGCGCGGGCAATATGTTTTAGATCTATAAGTAATCCATCGCTGATATCTGTTGCTGAATTTATAAAGGGAAACACTCTGCGATAAGCGCTATAAGGAATTTCAGGAGAGCAATGTTGGGCACGAGCGCGCAGCGATAATTCAGAACTTTGGGGTAATCGGTGCGACAGTATCGTCAGTCCCGCCTTCGACCATCCTGGTAAATGCGAAATCATTACTGCATCTCCAACTTGCGCACCTGATCTTTCAATTGCGCGAGCAGTTCTTCCTATCGCAGTTATTGAGATAACTAACTCTTTGCCTTGTGAAAGGTCGCCACCAATAACGATGGCTCCAACTTTGGCCGCCTCGTGGGCAATTCCTCGAGCTAATTCTTCAAGTTCATCTATGTATTCTTGTGGAAAAGCAACTGCAACGAGAAGGTATTCGGGCCATCCACCCATCGCACAAATATCAGCGAGATTTGCAGCAGTTATCTTTCGGCCGATCTCTAAAGGTGAACTCCATTCACGGCGAAAGTGAATATTCTCAACTGCCATATCTGTCGAGAGAACTGTTAAACCACTTTGGAAGTCCACTACTGCGCCATCATCGCCATTTCCAACAATGACTTTCTTTACGTTCTCTGCCGCGCCTGAATCTTCTGAGTGCGAGACATCAAAGATCGCGCGCACTCGATTGAGTACTTCTTCTTCGCGCACGACTACTCCTTAGGAAGGCCATAGGCTAAAAAGCCTTTCGGGCAATAGCCTAAATGCGCTATGGTCTAGTTACGCAATTCAAAGCAGCTTCGCGTTGGCGCCAATGAGGACGTTCTTCGCAAGCTCTCATCGAAACGGAAGAACGATGTCGATACAGGCATATATTTTGATTCAGACTGAAGTAGGTAAGTCCAGCAGCGTGACCAAGTCAGTTACCGCGATTGCTGGCGTCACAATTGCTGAGAGCGTCACAGGTCCCTATGACGTCATCATGCGTGCAGAAGCGGCAAGCATGGAGGATCTTGGAAAATCAGTTTTAGCAAAAGTTCAAGCGATACCGGGGATAACCAGAACTCTTACCTGTCCAGTCACATCGCTGTAATCAGCAGATAAATTAATTTAGTTTAGCGAATAACGTTCTTCGGTCTAGCAAGTGCGCTCTCGCAGAGCTGAGTGATGAGCTCGCTGTAACTTTTACCAGTCGCTTTCCATAACATTGGAAAGACTGACATCGAAGTGAACCCAGGCATGGTGTTTAGTTCGTTGATGATTACGCGATTATCTTCAGTTAAGAAGAAATCCACGCGTGCCAATCCTTCACAGCCCAGCGCTTCAAAAGCAGTTATTGCAGCGTCACTTATTGCGCGGGCAATTTCCGGTGGGATATTTGCTGGGACATCAAAGGTGGTTGAACCATCGAGATACTTTGCTTCAAAATCATAGAACTCGTGAGGTTCATGAACTCGAATTTCTCCCAAGACCGAAGCTACCGCCCTACCTTTTACCTCTAAAACGGCGCATTCTATTTCGCGACCTTTAATAGCAACTTCAACCATGGCGCGTGGATCATGTCGATGCGCTTCTTCTATTGCAGAGACAATCTCACTCTCGCTCTTGACTTTTGTGGTTCCACGACTTGATCCACTACGCGCAGGTTTAATAAATACTGGAAGTCCAAGTGCCTTTATCTTCGCTAGTTCGAGATCACGTTGCGCAGTCCAATCACGTTGGTGCACTGTAATTCCATCTGCAACAGCAAGTCCGAAATCGGCATAAATAGGTTTAGCAAAAGTTTTATCCATAGCAACTGATGAAGCCAGAACGCCAGAGCCAACATATGAAATATCGGCCATTTCAAATAAACCTTGAATAGTCCCATCCTCGCCATAAGCGCCATGGAGAAGAGGGAAAGCTAGATCAATCGCTATCACTGACCCATTTGCGCTCTTAATTCCGTGAATATCTACAACTAAGCGTGGTGCGGTGTCAGGAACTTGAGGAAGCCCATCGCTTCCAATTATGAAATCGTCGGCGCCTTTGAGTTCTACCCATGAACCGTCAAGAGTTATTCCAATCAGAATTGGGTCAAAGAGATTTCTATCAATTGCCTCGAGAACACCTCGTGCAGAAATACAAGAGATTGGATGTTCACTACTGCGTCCACCACAGATGATTGCAACGCGCTTCTTAGTCATGCGTGATCAATCTCCGCTCCGGTGTGAATCTTCATCAAATTGGTTATGGCTTGATAAGGCGTAATCGTATTACTTACAACGTCTTGCACCGCTTCCATAATCGGAGCTTCAACTCCGACAAGGTGGGCAAGATCAACAACGGCACGCGCAGTCGCAACTCCCTCAACAGTCGAGAGCACTTCAGCTCTCGCTTTCTCCATAGAGCCAGTTCGTCCAAGGGCTTCACCAAAAGATCTATTGCGAGATAGAGGTGATCCACATGTTGCGAGCAAATCACCAACTCCAGCCAAGCCAACAAAGGTAAGAGGCATCGCACCGCGTGCAATGCCCAGTCGTGTAACTTCATTGAGGCCTCGGGTAATGACGAGTGCTTGAGTATTTTCACCAAAACCCATTCCAATTGACATTCCAACTGCAAGTGCAATCACATTCTTTGCAGCGCCCGATAACTCGCAACCAATGACATCGTTGGATGTGTACACCCGGAAATATGGAGCGCTAAATGCTCGTGCAGTTTTATCTGCAAGCTCTTGAGAAGTTGACGCCGCGACTGCGCCCGCAGGTTGTCTCAAGACAACTTCGCGAGCTAAATTTGGGCCAGTTAAAATTGCTAGTTGTTCTTCGCCAATACCTAGAACTTCATGAATGACCTCGGTCATGCGAAGTTGAGTCGAAACTTCGATACCTTTCAACGTTGAAACAATGGGTATATCCGGCGAAAAACGAGCTTTCCAGAGCGATAAGTTTTCCCGGAGTGACTGAGCTGGAACTGCCAAGGCAATTAGTTCGGCATGAAGAAATGCTCGATCAAGATCGCTGGTCGCCGCTAAAGTAGCTGGAAGTTCGACACCTGGGAGGGAAACGCTATTTCTATGGCTCTGATTTATCTCGTCGATAACTTTTTGGTTACGACCCCAGATAAGAACATCATTTCCTGCATCGCAGAGAATTTGCGCAATCGCAGATCCCCATTGTCCCGAACCTAAAACGGTAACTTTCATTACTTTGCCTTGCGTTGCGCTTTCTTATAGTTACCTATGCGAGGTAAATCAGATTTCTTCGGATCAAAGCGAATCGCTGGCGCTTTCTCACCCCGTAAGGTTTCCAGCAATTCGGTAATTCGGTCCATTATGAAATCCGCTGCTTCCTCGATGGCCTGAGGATCTTCGGCGCGACCTTTCCATTTCGATAGATCCAACGGATCACCCATGAGAACTGAAACTTTAGTCCGCGGAAATAGCCGCAATTTTTTGCTGTAAGGCGGCAAGACTTTTTCCGGACCCCATGAAGCACATGGATAGATTGGCGCGCCTGTGATGAGCGCAAGTCGTGCAACTCCCGTTTTAGCTTTCATTGGCCATAAATTTTCATCGCGCGTCAACGTTCCTTCAGGATAAACACCTAGGAGATGACCGGCTTTCAATACCGCGATTGCGTGTTCAAGGCCCTTCACTGCATCTTTTGATTCACGTGAGACAGGAATTTGTCCTGCGCCTCGAATAACTCGGCCAATGATGGGAACTCTAAAAACTGATTCTTTTCCAAGATAACGCGGAGCCCTGCCGTTGTTGTAGAGAAAGTGGGTAAAGGTCAAGGGATCGACATAGGAGAGATGGTTGCAGACAACAATGGCAGCACCAGATTTAGGTAACTTTTCGCTTCCGCGCCAATCTTTCTTGATGATGAGATTCAGTATGGGTCGGAGAATCGTTGCGCCAAATTTAAACCAAGCATTAGAACCAAGCGGCGACCCTGTTGGGGGATCGTATGAAATGCGGACTTCCTGATTGTTCACACTAGAAGCCATGCCGTAAGCCTAGAACAGAAAAATAAAGGCCACGCGTGGATGCGTGGCCTTTATTTGAAAAGATATTTATCTCTTCTTGCCCTTCTTAGCCTTTGCCTTCTTTGCAACCTTCTTTGTAGCCTTCTTTGCAACCTTCTTAGCTGCCTTCTTTGCTACTGGCTTTGCAACGATTACTGGCTTTGGAGCAGGTCCCAATTTGCGAGCGCCGGAAACAACTTCCTTGAGCGCCTTAGCTGGGAGGAAGCGAACTTTCTTGCTCGCCTTGATCTGGATCGTTTCGCCAGTGAAAGGGTTACGTCCCTTGCGAGCTTTGCGATCAACTTTCTTGAACTTTCCAAAGTCGTTGATGGTGACATCTTCGCCCTTTTGGATGTTGCGCACGATTGAATCGAAGACGATTTCAACAGCGTGTGCTGCCTCTTTCTTGCTTCCGTTGAAGTGTGGAGCCAACGAAGCAATGAACTGGGTCTTGTTCATTTAATCCCCTTATTTACGCGTAAAGTTAAGCGTTTGCTTAACCTGTTCGTAAATTTACGCAGATAAATCAAGGTTTTCGCGCATCACGCTCGGTGTGTCGCAATAATTCGCAATTCAATGGATCGCAGATTTTGCAGTTTTTATGCGTAAAAAACCCTCAATTAAAGGTTGAGAGTCGTATGAATTTTCGCTTTATGACAAGACAGGAAGCGTTTTTGGCTTGAAATTCGCTCGTTTTTCCTCGAATTTCTCAACATCACCGAGATTTCTCATCGTCAAACCAATGTCATCAAGGCCTTCCATCAAGCGCCAACGGGTGTAATCATCAAGATCAAAGGAAATTCGCTCGTTTTTATAGCTAACGCTCTTGGATTCCAAATCCACCGTGATCGACATTGTTGGGTCAGCTTCAATTGCCGCCCAGAGTTTCTCGATCTCGACTTGCGGCAAAATCACCGTTAAAAGCCCGCCTTTCAATGAGTTTCCGCGGAAAATATCGGCGAAACGACTTGAGATGACCACCTTAAAGCCGTAATTCTGTAAAGCCCACACTGCGTGTTCACGAGATGAACCTGTACCAAAGTCCACTCCTGCTACCAAAATAGTCGCAGATTTAAACTCTGCCTTATTCAAAACAAATTCAGGGTCACTTCGCCATGCAGCAAAGAGGCCATCTTCAAAACCTGAGCGAGTTACGCGCTTGAGGTAAACGGCAGGGATGATCTGGTCGGTATCGACATTGCTGCGACGAAGTGGAATGCCTGTTCCGGTGTGAGATATGAATTTCTCCATGACCATTCCTCCTATAGATCCGCAGGCGATGAGAGGGTGCCGCGAATTGCAGTAGCCGCTGCAACAAGAGGGCTTACCAGATGGGTACGCCCACCTTTACCTTGGCGTCCTTCGAAATTTCTATTACTCGTGGAAGCAGATCGCTCCCCTGGTTTCAATTGGTCTGGATTCATTCCGAGACACATTGAACAACCAGCGCTGCGCCACTCCGCTCCTGCTTCCAGAAATACCTTGTCGAGGCCTTCAGATTCAGCCTGCAACCTCACGCGCGCTGAACCTGGAACTACCATCATGCGAGTATTTGCATCTACTTTCTTGCCTTTGATGATGGCTGCAGCTGCTCGTAAATCTTCAATTCGGCCATTAGTACAAGAGCCGAGAAAAACAGTGTCAATCTTTATCTTTTTCATCGGGGTACCGGCCGCAAGATCCATATAAACCAGGGCGCGCTCTGCAGCAGTGCGCTCTTCGGGATCGCTAAAAGATTCAGGGTTTGGAACTTCGCTATTGAGCGGAATACCTTGTCCAGGATTTGTACCCCATGTGACAAAGGGTGAGAGTTCGTCAGCGTTGAGATAAATCTCTTTATCAAATTTTGCATCGTCATCTGTTTTCAATGTCTTCCAATACTCAATAGCTGCATCCCAATCAGCGCCCTGTGGTGCATGTGGACGTCCCTTGATGTATTCGAAAGTAGTTTCATCCGGAGCAATCAGACCAGCGCGTGCACCTGCTTCAATCGACATATTGCAGATTGTCATGCGCGCTTCCATAGAAAGTGCTCGGATGGCGCTGCCTCGGTACTCAAGAACATACCCTTGTCCGCCGCCCGTGCTGATCTTGGCGATGATGGCAAGGATGATGTCTTTGCTTGTTACTCCAGGCTTGAGCGTTCCTTCGACATTGATTGCCATCGTTTTTGGTTTTGCGAGCGGAAGTGTCTGGGTTGCGAGTACATGTTCGACTTCGCTGGTTCCAATACCAAAGGCAAGCGCTCCAAAAGCTCCATGAGTTGAAGTGTGGGAATCGCCGCAGACGATGGTCATGCCAGGTTGAGTGAGTCCAAGTTGTGGGCCGACGACGTGAACAATTCCTTGTTCGACGTCACCAAGAGAATGAATGCGAACCCCAAATTCCTGACAATTTTTACGAAGGGTATCAACCTGCAAACGGGATACTGGATCTGCAATGGGTTTATCGATATCAAGAGTTGGAACGTTATGGTCTTCGGTAGCAAGTGTTAAATCGGGTCGACGTACTTTGCGTCCGCTCAAACGCAGTCCATCAAAAGCTTGTGGACTCGTTACTTCATGAATCAGATGGAGATCGATATAAAGCAAGTCAGGTTCACCCGTTGTGCGTCGAACAACGTGATCTTCCCAAACTTTCTCGGCGAGCGTCTTACCCATGTTCTCGTTAAACCCCTTGTGGCTTGCTTCTCATATCATGAGATGGCAGTATTAGATTGTGGACAAGAAGAATAGCGGAGTTGGCGTTCTAGATAAAGCCGTAAGAATTCTAGGCGTCTTGGAATCCGGTCCGCACTCACTCTCTGAACTTGTTGCCGCTACGAAAATTGCTCGACCAACCGCACACAGACTTGCCGTCGCTTTGGAATTTCATCGTCTCGTTGCCCGCGATCTCAATGGTCGCTTCATCCTCGGTCCTCGTTCTGGCGAGCTCTCCGCATCTGCTGGTGAAGATCGATTGCTTGCCGCTGCAACCCCCGCACTCACCGCACTTCGTGATGCGACGGGTGAAAGTGCACAGCTCTATCGTCGCCAAGGAGATATGCGCATCTGCGTCGCAGCCGCTGAAAGACTCTCTGGACTGCGCGACTCAGTTCCCATCGGTGCAGCGCTGACTATGAATGCAGGATCAGCCGCGCAAATACTTTTGGCTTGGGAAGATGCCGACAAATTACATCGAGCTTTAACAAACGCGCGTTTTAACGCTGCTGCTCTCTCTGCAGTACGACGGAGAGGTTGGGCACAAAGCGTCGGAGAACGAGAGCCTGGAGTCGCATCAGTTTCAGCGCCGGTCCGAGGCCCAAATAATCGCGTTATCGCCGCAGTAAGTATTAGCGGACCTATAGAAAGATTAGGACGTCAACCAGGGCGAATTCATGCTGCCGCAGTTGTGGCAACGGCTGTTCGTCTCAGTGAATATATTTCTAAGAAATAATTCAATTTTTTGAATTAGGAAAAATAACAATCACGAGTCTGGCAGCCCCGAAGGGATTCGAACCCTCGTAGCTGGCTTGAGAAGCCAGAGTCCTAGGCCGCTAGACGACGGGGCCAGATCTCGTTTATTGAGTTGTACAACTTTTCGCTGGGGTACCAGGACTCGAACCTAGACAAGCTGAACCAGAATCAGCTGGGCTGCCAATTACCCCATACCCCAATTTCATTCGCTTCCAAAGCAATA
>DAIOTH010000004.1:0-34486 GCA_036752125.1 Candidatus Nanopelagicaceae bacterium
AAAGCAATAGAGACGAAGAATACCCCGAAATTTGAGCCTTAACGAATTGCGCCCGAGAGCCGTGCAATCGAACGATCTTTTCCAAGCAACTCCATCGATTCAAAAAGTGGAGGTGAAATATGGCTACCGGTCACAGCAATTCTCACTGGACCGAATGCAACTCTTGGCTTGAGCCCCATTTCATCAAGGAGCGCTTTTCGCAATTCAGCTTCAATGAGTTCGTGCGTCCAATCGCTCAATGGAGATAGGACTTCAAGGGCTTTCTTAATGACATGTTGCGAAGGTTCTTCACCAATCTTGGCCGCTGATTCCGCATCAAACTCTACTTTCTCAATAAAGAGGAATTTGAGCATCGCGGTAACTTCATTCATTTTTGCAATACGTTCTTGAATTATCGGCAGAGCTGACTTCACAACAGCAATCTCGGAATCCGTACCTTGGATCACGCCATCTTTAAGCAGGAAAGGTAGAGCGCGAGCTAGAAAATCATCGATCGTGAGAGCGCGAATCTTGTCGCCGTTAATAGCTTCAAGTTTCTTCATATCAAAACGTGCCGGTGAGCTATTAACTCTCTCTACAGTAAAGAGTTGAACTAACTCCTGCATCGAAATGTTTTCTCGATCATCTCCAGGTGACCATCCGAGCAAAGCTAAATAGTTGCAAATAGCTTCTGGTAAGAAACCTTGTTCGCGATACCAGGCGATGGAAACTTCGCCATTGCGTTTGGAGAGTTTTGCGTTGTCTTGACCCATCACAAAGGGAAGGTGCGCAAAGAAAGGGTAATCGGCTTCCGTTACTCCCATAGCTTGATAGACGCGGATCTGTCGTGGGGTGGATGAAAGCAGATCCTCGCCTCGCAGAACGTGAGTCACTTTCATCAAAACGTCATCAACGGCAACCGCCAAGGTATAAAGCGGTGAACCATCCGCACGCATCAATACGAAGTCCGGAACAAATTTGTGATCAAATGTAACTTCACCGCGAATCAGATCGGTAAATCGAGTCTCGCCATCCGGCATCCGCATGCGGATAACTGGCTTTCGCCCTTCCGATTCGTATCGTGAAATTTCCTCGGCTGTAAGTGATCGGCATTTTCCGTCATAACCAGGGGCTTGATTGAGTTCGCGCTGCTTTTCGCGACGTGCTTCGAGCTCCTCTGTTGAGCAATAGCAGTTATATGCATCGCCGTTCTTCAAAAACTTCTGAGCCCACTCGTTATAAATATCAAGGCGCTGTGATTGCAGATATGGGCCGTAAGGACCGCCAACTTCGGGGCCTTCATCCCAATTCAGCCCCAGCCACTGGAGAGTTTCGATGGCACGTTGAATATATTCGTCAGTTACACGTTCCCGATCGGTATCTTCGATTCGGAAAATGAGTTTGCCACCAGTATGACGGGCATAGGCCCAATCAAAGAGCGCGGTACGGATATTTCCCACATGGAGATCTCCCGTCGGAGAAGGTGCAAAGCGGGTACGAACTTCTCTCTTCTCACTTGGCACGATTCGACACCCTATTCTTGAGTGAACCTAAACCTTCTACCGAAACAATTACTTCTCCGCCCGCATTCATAGGACCAATTCCTGACGGCGTTCCAGTAAGAATTACATCCCCTGGCAATAAAGTCATGACTTTGGTGACGAACTCGATAATAAATGGAACATCAAAGACCATATCTGAAAGCGGAGCAGATTGTTTTAACTCTCCGTCAACATGAGCAGTGACGAGTTGTTTCGCTGGTTTAAATTCTGTATCAATCCACGGTCCAATCGGACAGAATGTGTCAAAGCCTTTTGCGCGCGACCATTGACCATCTTTCTTCTGGAGATCTCGCGCCGTTACATCGTTTGCAACGGTATAGCCAAAAATTACATCGTTGGCCTTTTCACGTGGAACTTCTTTACAGATCTTTGAGATCACCACCGCTAACTCTGCTTCATGATCAATGCGCTCACTGGAAGATGGCCACTGAATAACATCATTGGGTCCGATAACCGAGGTGTTTGGCTTGATGAAAATAATCGGTTCTTCTGGTACTTCCCCGCCCATTTCTGCGGCATGATCTGCATAATTCTTACCGACACAGACCACTTTGCTACGCGGAATTACAGGCGCAAGTAAGCGAACTTCATCAAGTGAAAATGTTTCTTCCTCTTTAAAAATACCAGCGTATAAAGGATCACTCGCGATGGCGCGAACAGTCGTTTCATCTTCCATGATTCCAAAGTGTGGGTCGCTGCCTAGTTTGGAGCCTTGGGGTGGAGCAAATCTCACAATACGCATCGGAGAACTCTAAACCTCTTCAACTTTATCTTCGGCAACGGCTTTTTCAAGTAAGAAAGTGGCGATTCGGTGGCGACGACCCACTGGGCGTTCGGCCGTTATCTGCCACCCATGCAGCGTTACTGCGCTACCAGGAATCGGAACGCGACCTAATACTTTGGCGACATAACCGCCGATTGTGTCGACATCTTCGAGCTCTTCTGCACTTAAATCAAGCTCTAGATTATCGGCCAAATCTTCTAGATGAAGTCGAGCTGATACACGTGCTTGAGTAGGGGTAACCCATTCCAATTCATCAACATCATCATCGTATTCATCAGCGATCTCTCCGACGATTTCTTCCAAAATATCTTCAATCGTAATCAGTCCAGCTGTTCCACCATATTCGTCGACCACAATTGCAAGATGGATCTGGTCGCGCTGCATCTCTTTCAATAAATCTGAAGCAGTCTTTGTTTCTGGTACAAAGGTTGCTTTACGTAAGTGATCTTTCACCAATTCGGTGAGCTCTGAATCTCGGTACTCATGGGTCCGCTTTGCTAGATCCTTGACATACGCTATTCCTAGAATGGTGTCGAGATTCTCTCCAATAACTGGAATGCGAGTAAAACCAGAACGCAACGCTAATGAGAGTCCTTGTCGCAAATTCTTACTGCCTTCAATCCAGACCATTTCTGTTCGTGGAACCATTAATTCGCGAACCAAGGTGTCTCCCAGTTCGAAAACTGAGTGAATCATCTCGTGTTCGGACTCTTCCACAAGACCACGTTCATGCGCTTGATCTACCAAATCGCGTAACTCCGCCTCGTTTGCAAATGGTCCAGTTTTAAAGCCTTTACCTGGAGTTATTGCATTGCCAATTGCGATGAGTAAAGCGGTGATAGGGCCCAATACTTTCGACATCACAACCGCAACAAAGCAAGACGGGATAATCCAACGTCCGGCATTCTGCTTTGCCAGCGTTCGCGGTCCAACTCCGACAACAACATAGGAAAGTACCAACATCACACCTACGGCCGCAGCTAATCCCGAGAGATTTGAATTAAAAATCCTCACAAAGGACTCGGCCACAATTACAGTAGCAGTCAGCTCACAAGCTTTTCGGACGAAGAGAATCACATTGAGGTAGCGCGCCGGTTCCTTAATGACGCGTTGCACCCACGCAGCAGAGCGTGAAGATTTGAGCTCTAGCTCTTCAACGAAAACTCTCGATATGGAGTTAATTGCAGACTCAGATCCCGCTAGAAATCCCGCAAAGAGAAGTAAGGAAATGACGGAGAGAATTGCGGCGAGACTCATACCTTGGATCTCCATTTTCTTAGGAACTCTTCCTGCAAACCGAACATGATCGCCTTCTCATCACTTTCACGATGGTCATAACCCAATAGATGCAGTACTCCATGAACCGTCAACAACTCTAACTCTTCTTGGAGTGAGTGCCCTGCATCTTGGGCTTGCTTAACAGCGAATTCTGGGCAGAGCACAATATCTCCAACCATACCTGGGCCTTGGGGAGCGCTATTTGGCTTCATCTCATCCATAGGAAATGAAAGAACATCAGTGGCGCCTGGTTCATCCATCCAGCGAACATGCAGCGCACTCATTTCATCTTCATCAACAAGTGAAATGCTCAATTCAGAGTCTCGATGAATGCCCAGAGATTCCATCGCAAAACTGGCGACTGATTCGAGTCTGCTTTCATCACAATCTGACTTTGTTAAGTTAGAAATTTCTATAATCATTGCGCACTATTTCTTAACTTCTTTCGAAGTTGAGAAAAGCTAGCGATCACTCCTTAAAGAACGAGGCTTATTTACTCGCCGGTTAGCCCTTGCGCCACCAGTTGCATCATCGAATCTGCCGTATGCATCAACTATCTCACTGACTAATCGATGTCTCACGACATCTTCCGACGTTAAATCCATAAACGAGATGTCATCGATTCCCTCAAGAATTTCGCGAACAATGCTCAAGCCAGATTCTTGGTGCGAAGGGAGATCGATCTGGGTAACATCACCAGTCACGACCATTTTGGAACTAAAACCAAGTCGGGTAAGAAACATTTTCATCTGCTCAGGAGAAGTGTTCTGGGCCTCATCGAGAATGATGAATGAATCATTCAAAGTACGGCCACGCATATATGCAAGCGGCGCAACTTCGATAGTTCCTGAGGACATCAACCGAGGAATCGCATCGGGGTCGAGCATGTCGTGGAGCGCGTCAAAGAGCGGACGAAGATATGGATCAATTTTCTCGTGGAGCGTTCCAGGTAAGAATCCAAGACGCTCACCCGCTTCAACAGCAGGACGGGTAAGAATGATTCGATTTACTTGTTTCGATTGCAGCGCTTGCACCGCTTTTGCCATGGCCAAATAGGTTTTTCCGGTACCAGCTGGGCCAATTCCAAAAGTTACCGTGTGCTTATCAATCGCATCGACATACTTCTTCTGGTTTGAAGTTTTTGGGCGAATAGTTTTGCCACGATTGCTCAAAATATTTAGTGTAAGTACTTCGGCAGGTGTTTCGTTCCCATCGCTAAGAATCATTGCGATAGAGCGTCGTACTGCATCATCACTCAACGGTTGGCCCGCTCGAACAACAGTGAGAAAGTTCTGAACCAACTTCTTTACTCGCTCGGTTCCTTCTGGAGAGCCGCGAAGGATCACTTCATTTCCGCGAACGGTAATGGCGACATCACGAAACGCGTTCTCTAAAGCCCGAATATAGGAGTCATTCGGCCCAGTTAAGGCAACGCTAGGAATGTCGGCAGGCAGAGTAAGAACAATGCGATTCATTAGGGCGATTCTATCCAGTTTCTTTAACCAGGCGGCCAGTGAAGTGCTCGGCCACCCAGGAGATGCAGATGAGCGTGAAAAACAGTCTGTCCGCCATCTTTCCCAGTATTGAAAACGGTGCGATAACCGTTTAGGGATTTTTCTGCAGCAATGTCACGCGCCACAGAAAAGAGTTCTGCCAGAATTTTTTCATCAGCTGCAGCAAGTTCTCCTGCATTTTCAAAATGCACTTTAGGAATGATCAAGATATGAGTTGGAGCTTGCGGATTAATATCGTTGAATGCAAGTACGTTGTCATTCTCTTTCACTTTACTCGCAGGAATATCTCCAGCAACTATCGCGCAAAATAAGCAGTTCATGGCGTATCTCTACCAGATTCCCAATCCCGTTTGTACTGCGGCCAGCGCTGCAGCGCCAGCGTGCGCGGAACGAAAGATGGGTCTTCCCATGCTGGCAATCTTTGCGCCGGCTGTCACAAACTTTTCGGTTTCCTCGTCGGTAACTCCCCCTTCAGGACCGATGATGATCAATACTCGCTTTGGATGTTGATCGCGCAGTAGTGAAGATAACTTCTCCTGAGATCCTTCATGGAAGAGTAGAACCAAATCAAATTGCGAAAATACCCGAATTGCTTCTCCTAGTGAATGAAGTCTCTCAACTTTTGGAATCCAGCTTCGACGTGATTGTTTAGTTGCTTCGCGTGCCCACGATTGCCATTTTTCTAAGGACTCACGGTCGTCTTTCCATTGACCAATAGAACGAGCAGCGTTCCACGGCAGAATGTGATTGACACCAGCTTCCGTCAGTAATTCAACAGTCTCTCGAGCGCGATCTCCTTTGGTGAGCGCTTGTAGGACTGAGATGCTAACTTCCGAATCCGCTATGTCCTCGCGGAGCACAATTCTTGCTTGGAGACTTTTTTTATTAATCTCAATAACTTCAACTTCAGCTCGTGCGCCATTGCCATCGGTGAAGGTGAGATGTTCTCCTATACGCACCCGCGAAACTGAAATGGCATGATGCGCTTCATCGCCATCAAGCAGTACTTCACCACTTCCAGGTAACGAATCAACTAAGAAAACAGGGAGCATTAATTCCTAAACGCATCTCTAAATTTGCCAAACAATCCCCCACCAGATTCAGCTTCGCTATCACGTGACGTCACTTTATTTGACTTCTCTGAATCTCCGCGTTCTGCGGCAAACTCCTTGAGGAGTTCTTCTTGTTTACGCGAGAGTTTGGTGGGAATTTCAACGTTGATGTGCGCATAAAGCTCTCCGCGTCCACCACCGCGAAGGCGAGTCATTCCTTTGCCGCGGATAGGGATAATCTGCCCACTCTGTGTCCCTGGTTTAATTTCTAGTTCTAATTCGCCGTCAAGAGATTGAATTGTCATAGAGGTTCCAAGTGCAGCTCCAGTCATGGGTACCGAAACAGCAATATGTAAGTCATCACCTTCGCGCACTAGGTAATCATGTTCAGCGACGATAATTTCAACATACAAATCGCCAGCGGGCCCACCGCCCGGACCAACTTCACCTTGTCCAGATAATTGAATGCGATTACCTGTCTCGACTCCAGCAGGAATTTTCACATCTAAATTTCTTCGCGCCCGAACACGACCATCACCTGCGCACTCGCTGCAAACGGATGGAATCACAGTTCCAAATCCTTGGCAGGTTCCACATGGACGTGATGTCATAACCTGACCAATAAACGAGCGAGTTACTTGTTGAATCTCTCCTCGTCCTTTACAGATATCGCATGTACGCGGAGATGTGCCTGGCGCACATCCATCACCGCCACACTTGGTACAGATAATCGCAGTTTCAACACCGATTTCTCGAGTTACTCCAAAGCACGCATCATGAAGTTCAATGGTTACGCGAATGAGCGCATCTTGACCTTGGCGCATACGTGGACGCGGACCACGTGGTGAGCCCCCGCCGCCAAAGAATGCATCCATGATGTCGCTAAAACCACCAAATCCTCCGCCGAATCCTCCATAGCCATCTCCACCGCGATCGTATGAACTTCGCTTATCTGGATCACTCAAAACTTCGTACGCCGCAGTGATTTCTTTAAAACGATCTTGAATCTTTGGATCAGGATTTACATCAGGATGCATCTCGCGAGCTAATTTGCGATATGCCTTCTTAATTTCATCTTGGGAAGCGCTGCGATCAACACCTAAAACTTGATAGTGATCGCTCATGATTGACTTTCCGTAAGGAATCGGCCGACATATCGTGCAACAGCATTAACTGCAGACATCGAAGAGGAATAGTCCATACGTGTAGGGCCGATAATGCCCAAACCGCCCAGCGGATTTCCTTCAATTCCGTAACTCATTGTGACCAAACTAGTTCTTTTTAGTCCTGATTCATCTTGCTCTTCACCGATACGCACTCGCATCGTCTCGCCCGCATCACTTAAAAGACGAAGCAAAACAACTTGCTCTTCTAGCGCTTCGAGAATGCCATGAATATCGCTGGATTCCCCAGTACCTCGAGCCAAATTTGCAGTACCTGCTAAGACAACTTTTTCTTCAGGTTTTTCAATCGCCATTTCAATCAGGTTAGAGATGATCAGCGCAGTTGAAGTTCTTTCGTTTCTTCCAAATGCCGCCAAGATTCCCTCAAGCTGTGGGGCCACATCAGACATTGACTTTCCAGTAACGGCGCCATTAAGACGTTGCCGTAAATCGCTCAGTAATTGCTCATTCAACTCATAGGGAAGTTCTAACACTCGTTGTTCAACGCGCCCAGTATTTGTAATAAGGACCATCATTAATCGGGTCGGAGTGAGAAGAACTAACTCAATATGGCGAACTCGAGATTTTGTTAACGATGGATATTGCACTACCGCAACTTGCTTGGTGACTTGGGCAAGCAGTCGCACAGTTCGCATGACAATGTCATCAAGATCGTTTGCACCCTCAAGAAATGTTTCGATAGCTCGACGCTCGGCTTTGGAAAGCGGTTTGACTGTGGCTATCTTGTCGACGAAGAGTCGATATCCCTTATCTGTTGGAATACGACCAGCGCTGGTGTGTGGTTGAGTGATAAATCCAGCATCTTCAAGGACTGACATTTCATTACGAATTGTGGCGGGCGAAATTCCAAGTCCATGTCGCTGAGAGATTGCCTTAGAGCCAACTGGTTCTTCTGTCGCCACATATTCTTCAACGATGGCGCGCAGAATATCTAATTGACGCGTTTCCATTTTAAGAGTTCATCTCGCTTAAATTGTTGCGATACCGATTGTTGCCAAAATGATTAACAGCATTGCTGGAAAACCAGTTCGCACCTTGTTGGCCTTGAAGTGATAAAAAATAGCGCCCGCCATAATGAACCAGATTGCTACAAATCCATAAAGTTCAAGGTCTCTGTTCTCAAGGGCAAAACCAATTACTAGAGATGATGCTGCGAGGGTCTCAAATAGCCCCACTAACCGCGCTAAACCATCGGGGAAACCCACATCACGCGTTCCTGAGAGGCCCGCATTACTCCCACTGGCCTTGGAAAGCCCAGAGATGAGAAATATCAGAGCCAATAGAAGCGTGATAACTGTGTGAAGGGTTGTCATAGGAAGAGAAGTTACTACAACACCAACTCTCGCACGATTCGATCAGCGATAAGGCGACCTTCCCTGCTTAAAACTAACTTCTGCTGGCTCCACTTTTTTTCATCAAGATGGCCGCTTAATACAAATACTTCTGCCTTCTTAATCTGCAGATCGGTCAGAGCAGCGAGATTTATTCCTTCCCGACGACGAATCTGGAGCATCACAAATTCATCCGCCAAATTTACATCGGTCAATAATTCGCTATTGAGTTCTGGACTCTGGTGATTAAGAATTTTCTCTTGATAACTTGATGGATGTTTTACATTCCACCAACGTTTCTTGTCTACATAAGAGTGTGCGCCAGGTCCAACTCCCCACCAATGCGATCCATCCCAATATGCAATGTTATGGCGGCACTGCCCACCGGGTTTACTCCAATTACTTAGCTCATACCAAGTGAAACCTGCGCTCTCAAATGCCTGATCAGCAATCAAGTATTTTTCAGCGGTTTCATCGTCATCTGGAATCGTTAATTCACCGCGTGCTACTTGTGCTGCTAATTTCGTGCCACGCTCCACGATCAGGGCATATGCGCTGATGTGATTAATTGGTAATTCAAGAGCTGCATTAACGCTTCTCTTCCAATCCTCCACACTTTCACCAGGCACTCCATATATGAGATCAACACTGATATTTTCAAAACCTGCTTCTTGAGCGGCCTGTACCGCGCTCACAACATTTTCTGGTTTGTGGGTCCGATCCAGCGCAGCAAGAACATGAGGAACAGCCGACTGCATTCCCATGGAGATTCGTGTTGCCCCAGATTCCTTCATGGCACTTAAAAATTCTGGAGTTACTGAATCGGGATTAACTTCTAACGTTATTTCAGCGCCATCTAATAATTCAAAACGTTCGCGAATCTTGGTAATAACGCGGGCTAACTCTTGGGCGGGCATTAATGATGGAGTGCCTCCCCCGAAGAAAATTGTTGGGACCTCCGCGCTTCCAACTGTGGCGTGGGCTAGTTCAATTTCACGTATTGCAGCGTCGATGTAATTTTGTGAGACTGTAGCGAGATCCGGTCCTTGCAATTCGGCAGGCGTATATGTATTGAAATCACAGTAGCCGCAGCGCTTTACACAATAAGGAATATGAATATAAAACGAGAGCCGACGGCTCACCTTACTTCTTAACCTTTCCACTTTCGGCATCAGCATTTGTGGAGAGTGCTGCAATAAATGCTTCCTGCGGAACTTCAACGCGCCCCACCATCTTCATACGCTTCTTACCTTCTTTTTGCTTCTCAAGAAGTTTGCGCTTACGTGAGATATCGCCACCGTAACACTTAGCAAGAACATCTTTGCGGATTGCGCGAATATTTTCGCGCGCAATAATTTTCGCACCAATTGCAGCCTGAATCGGCACTTCGAATTGTTGCCTTGGGATCAGCTCACGCAACTTTGTTGTCATCATGACGCCATAGGCATATGCCTTTTCACGATGAACGATAGAACTAAAGGCATCAACGGTATCGCCTTGAAGCAAGATATCGACTTTGACGAGATCGCCTTCTGCCTCACCGATTGGTTCATAATCAAGTGAAGCGTAACCTTTTGTACGCGACTTCAATTGATCGAAAAAATCAAAGACAATCTCAGCAAGCGGCAAGGTGTAACGAATCTCTACGCGATCTTCAGAGAGATAGTCCATACCGTTGAGGGTTCCACGGCGCTGCTGACAGAGCTCCATGATCGTTCCAATGTAATCAGTTGGCGAGAGAATTGTGGCGCGCACAATCGGCTCCAAAACTTTATCTACTTTGCCACTTGGATACTCACTCGGGTTAGTGACAACCAGTTCATCTCCGCCTTCTCTAGTAACGCGATAAACCACGTTGGGGGCAGTTGAAATAAGTGTGAGATTAAATTCGCGCTCAAGTCGCTCTCGGACAATTTCCATATGAAGGAGTCCTAGGAAGCCGCATCGGAAACCAAAACCAAGCGCTGCAGAAGTTTCGGGTTCATAAACAAGAGCGGCATCGTTGAGCTGCAATTTATCGAGCGCATCACGGAGCATCGGATATTCATCGCCATCAATCGGATAAAGACCAGAGAAAACCATCGGCTTAGGATCTTTGTAACCGGAGAGCGCATCTTTTGCTGGCTTATGAAAAGTTGTCACAGTATCGCCGACGCGCGAGAGACGTACATCTTTCACGCCCGTAATCAAATAGCCCACTTCCCCCACACCAAGACCTTTACTCGAAACTGGTTCTGGAGAAATTACGCCGATATCAAGAAGTTCGTGCTTTGCAGCTGTTGAGAACATTTGAATCTGTTCGCGCGGTGACAGTTTTCCATCAACAACGCGGACATAAGTCACGACGCCGCGATACGTGTCATAGACCGAGTCAAAAATAAGTGCACGAGCAGGAGCATCTGGATTTCCTTGCGGTGCAGGAATTTGGGCAACAATCTGATCTAAGAGCTCCTCAACACCTGCTCCAGTTTTTCCAGATACCTTTAAACAATCTTCTGGCTTACATCCAACAAGTTTCGAAAGCTCTATTGCAAATTTTTCTGGTTGTGCTGCGGGTAAATCAATTTTATTTAAAACCGGAATAATTGTGAGGTTGTTCTCCATCGCCAAATAGAGATTGGCGAGCGTCTGCGCTTCAATTCCTTGTGCACAATCCACCAGAAGAATTGCGCCTTCGCATGCAGCGAGCGAGCGAGAAACTTCATATGTGAAGTCAACGTGGCCTGGAGTATCAATCATGTTAAGGATGTATTCCTGGCCATCAATTCCAGATTTCCATGGCAGACGAACCGCCTGGCTCTTAATAGTGATGCCACGCTCTCGCTCGATATCCATGCGGTCGAGATATTGCTCGCGCATATTGCGCGCTTCTACTACGCCGGTAATTCCCAACATGCGATCAGCAAGTGTTGATTTACCGTGATCAATGTGGGCGATGATGCAGAAATTTCGAATCTGCGCTGGATTTGTGGCAGAGGGTTGTGGGGCTTTTGCTAAAGGAATTGCAGGCATTAGCGATCGCCTACTAAAGAATGTGAGTTGGCTTGATTAACGAACGCCAGCTTTGTGAGCTGACTTAGCCATTGCTGACTTCTTGTTAGCAGCTTGGTTGGCATGAATGACGCCCTTAGATACTGCAACATCGAGTTCGCGTGAAGCGCTCTTGAGTTCAGTTGCAATTGCTGTGGAATCACCAGCGGCAACAGCATCACGGAAACGGCGGATCGCGGTCTTGAAGGATGAGCGAACAGACTTGTTGCGAAGGCGCGCCTTCTCGTTGGTCTTGATTCGCTTAATCTGGGACTTGATATTTGCCACGAACGTAAAGCCTTCCGGTTGGGTGAACTTGAGCGCCGAAGGGTATCAGCCGACCGCGCGAAGCCTCAAACTGAGAGTGAACCCCTTACCGAGCCCCTACTTTTGAGGCTATCGCAACAACGCTCCGCTCCAATGCGTATAGCGGATCGGCTTCTGCCCCTTTGATAGCCACATCTGCACGCGAGAGTTCTTGGACCGAGAAGGCAATCAAAGCTGGCGACCATTTCTGAAGTTGGCGTCGCGCTTTATCAATCTGCCACGGCGCAAGACCGAGTGAACCGGCAAGTTGGAATGCATTTGCATTTCGTGGAGCTCCAGAAACTTTTGCCAAAGTTCGAATTGATGATGTGAGTGCCGAGACAATCATGATCGGATCTGTGCCAGTTTCAAGTGCATGACGTAACGCTACGAGAGCACTTCGAGGATCTCCCGCCAAAGTCGCATCTGCAACATCAAAACCTGTGGCCTCAACTCTTCCTTGGTAATACTTTGAAATATCTTCCTCATCAATAACTGCCTTGCCAGCGTTTGTATCGAAGGCAATCTGGCTACATGCCGCAGCTAACTCTCGGGTATCACTTCCAGTTGCATCAACGAGCGCCGAAATTGCGTCGGATGAAATCTTGCGACCATGTCGAGCAAACTCCTCGCGAACAAATGCTTCCTTATCAGCAGCTTTTTTGATTGGTTCACAAGTAATAATTTCGGGTTTCAATTTTTTGATTTTATCCAGTAAGCCTTTTCCCTTTACTCCGCCTTTATGTACGAAAATTAAGTGTAAGTTTGGATCAAGGCTTTCAAAGAGAGATTCAATCTCCTCTTGAACTTCTACAACCACATCTTGCAAATCTCTGATAACAACAACTCTCTTTTCCGCAAAGAGCGATGGCGCAACAGCTTCTCCGTATCGACCAGGCTCAAGATCTCCACCATCAAGGACAGTCTTCTCAAAATCACTTCGCACAGAGAGCGCTTGTAAGAGTGCGCGATCAGCGAGTACCGATTCGCCGCCATGAATAAGAAGTATCGAGCTCATCGCCATTGGATTCGCCACCACTCCTTTCTCATTGACTTCATGGTGAATATATAGCGCTGAGCGCTGTCATCAAATCTCCACGCCACAGCAACGGGTCCATCGTGGTCAGTTCGTAGCGCCCGCGATCCCATCTCATAAAGCCCTTCAAGAACTTCAGCGCTGGGGTGGCCATATGTATTTCCCGCTCCGACGCTTACCAGTGAAACTTCAGGACTTACCTCTTCGATAAAGCTCGAATCTTGAAACCGAGAGCCATGATGCGGAACTTTCATGACGTCGATATCAGTGAGGTCATACCTCTGTGCGAGCAAACCCTGAACTTCTGGCTCGATATCTCCCGTAATCAAGAGCTTCACTCCATCGAAAGTTACGAGTAAAACTAAGCTTCTGTTGTTTTCAGCTGATCCATCCCCGGAAAGCGTTGAAAAATTATTCGAATGAGCAGCCGGCCAGAGCACATCTATCTCAACATCTCCAATACGCGCTTGAAAGCCTTGTTCAACGGAGATTGCTCTATTCGAAGTAATTTGATCTATAACCTCACTGCCGTTGCTCCAGATTGATCCAATATCTACAAGTGATGAAAGTTCATTAAATCCAAAGTAATGGTCCGCGTGTCCATGAGATAGGACAACCAGTGGCAGGTTACTCACGTCGGCACTTAATAGACAACGCCGCAGCAAATTCGGATCTGGTCCAGCATCAAAGAGAATCGCAGCGCCGCCACCAAGATTTACCAAGAGAGCATCGCCCTGGCCCACATCGCATTGCAAAATCCTCCACGCTGGACCAGGAAAAGCTAAACGTGGAGCAAGATTGATAAATACGAAAATTAAAACTAAGGAGATAGCAAAAAGAAATGACCTGCGTCGATAAGCAACCCACGTTGCAATCATGAGCATTACTAGCAACGCGGGCGAAATTCCCCATGAAGGAACGTGATTCGTCAATCCTGATATGAGCACAATCCACTGTGCAAAGGGCTTTGTCGTTAAGAGCAAAAGATTGGTGAGAACGGGAATAGGTAGTAATAGAACTGAAATAAAGCCAATGATCGTGATGGGGGCGACAACTGGGGCTACCAACATGTTAAAGAGCACGCTCAATACTGAAACTTCCCCCGAAAGGAAAATGATGTAAGGAGTACATGTAAATGTTGCGGCACAGGGAATGGCGATCATTTCTGCTAGCCACTCGGGGAAATGCTTACTCAATTTCTTCGTCATGATGGGAGCGATAAAAATGAGTCCACCGGTAGCCAATACCGAGAGAACGAATCCCGGATCTATCGATTGAAATGGGTCAAGAAGAAGTAAGGCAGCTATCGCTGTAGCCAGTGCCGCAACAGAGTTGCGCGCATTTCCAGTGGCCTTCGATAGAAGCACAACTGCTGCCATAACGCCGGCTCGCAAAACTGAAGGTGATGGACGTACTAAGAGAAGAAAAACCAGTAGAAACAAAGAGGTGACAATCAGTCTGGGAATAATTCGTGGAATCACTCCACGGAATAGAAAAAAGACTAATGCGCTTACAATTGCAAAATTGGCGCCACTGACTGCTGTTAGATGAGATAGTCCGGCTCGGCGCATCTGCGTAGAAAAGTTTTCGCTCTGCAAAGTCGTGTCGCCCAAGATCATTCCTGGTATCAGAGCCCCTGCATCACCTCCTAGAGCGCGGGCGTGATTTCGAAATTTGAAACGGATTGAAGTAAGAGAGTTCGCAAATTTGTTGGCAGGTTTTATTACCTTAGGCTCACCTTCTGCAATGAGAGTTCCGGCAACCCGCCTTTCTCTTGTGATAATCAGTTTTCCAGAAATTGATATGACATCGCCTGGATCTACACAAATATTGAAATTTCCCAGAATTCGCACTGGAACTCGCACTTTAGTAATTGAATTATCAACATCAAGTAACTTAGTTCTTGCTAAGAATGAAGTGGAAGGTTTCTTTAGCTGTGAGCCATAAACTTTGTGACGCGTAACTTTGCAATCACTGATTACTATCGCTTCTATCTGTACTAGTTTGCGAGCCTGCGCCATGCTGCCGATAGAACTCTGTGTAAGAGTTGCCGAATGAATTGAGTAGCTCGCTGAGCCGATTACTAATGCAAGCGCCACAATCCAGTAACGGTTAAAAAGAAAAGTTGTGATTACGACAAAAACTAGCCCTACTGCACTGGCCCACCAAGACAACTGGCTGGCTAATACTGCCCCTAGCCAAAGCCCAATCGCATAAAGAAGAAACCTGTAGTCCGTGTACTTTTTTACTGGCGTCGTTGCTACAAGGTCAGTCGTGGTCGAATCCGCTCGAGAGTTTTTGCTCCAATTCCGGATACTTTCAACAAGTCCTCTATCGCCATAAAGGAGCCGTTCTGATTTCGATAGGTAACTATCTTGCCCGCGATTACCGGACCAATACCCACCAGTGAATCAAATTCAGCTTTTGTGGCTCTATTAATATTGACGATTCCTGAGTATTTTTTAACAGAGTTCTTTGGTGTACTTCTATCTACTGCGGCTACATATCCAACATAGATTTGTTCACCATCTATCAGTATTCGCGCCAAATTAATGTCACTGAGATCAACGCCCTTCTTCGCTCCTCCAGCGGCCTTAATCGCATCTGCAACGCGAGAACCTTGCAAGAGTGGATACACATCGGGTTTCTTAACTTTTCCTGCAACGTGAACCAGAATTGTCTGCTTGACAGGAGAAAGTGAAAGTAAAGGCTTTGGAGTTTCTTGCGCTATAGCGCTCCCTCGAGTTGTGGCAAACAACAAGCAGGCAAATCCAATGGCGAGAAGTGAGATTGTTACAAGCGCTCGCTTCTGTGACTCGGAATATTCGGGAAGGCGCTCTTTTATTTCAGAAAAATTCATTGGCGCATCAAAGCGCTCACAATCGCGAAAATTTCATACTCAGGGAGATAAAGTGCATATCCCCTGTTGTGGAATTAATTTACAGAACGATATTTACAAACTTAGGTGCTTTGGTGATGACTTTCTTAGGTTGGGCGCCAGCAAGTTCAGCAATCACAGCTTCATCTGCAAAGGCCATCTTTTCAAGGTCGGCATCGGAAATGTCAGGCGATATATCAACGCGAGATTTGATCTTGCCATTGATCTGGAAAATAGCGGTCACAGAATCTTGAGTAAGGAGCGCAGGATCTACTGTCGGCCATCCGGCAAGTGCTACGGAAGGCTTGTGTCCTAACTTCTCCCACATCTCCTCCGCGGTATATGGCGCGATAAGAGAGAGTGAAATAGCCACAATTTCTGTAGCTTCTCTTACTGCTGGATCTGCTGGTCCGCAACCAGAATCAATTGCCTTGCGAGTTGCATTCACTAATTCCATAACGCGCGCAACTGCGACATTAAATCTAAAGGATTCCACAGCAAAAGAAATATCGTGGAGCGCTTTATGCGCCACTTTTCTGAGCGCTAAATCACCGGAAGCGAAATCTATTCCGGGATTGCTCGTTACATCTCCAGCTAAACGCCAGGCGCGATTAAGGAATTTGGCAGAGCCTGCAGGTGAAACATCGGCCCAATCGACATCATCTTCCGGAGGTCCAGCAAAAACCATAGTGAGGCGAATCGCATCAACGCCATGTTTTTCTAACTCATCAGAGAGTCGCACCAAATTTCCGCGACTCTTACTCATCGCAGAGCCATCCATGATGACCATTCCTTGATTGAGTAGTCGAGTAAATGGTTCGGTGAAATTGAGATAGCCCATGTCGTGCAGTGCTTTGGTAAAGAAACGAGAATAAAGTAGATGCAAAATCGCATGAGTTACGCCGCCGACATATTGATCAACTGGTAACCAGGTATCAACTTCTTCTCTGATAAAGGGACGATCATGGGTATTGACACTGGTGTAGCGCAAGAAATACCACGAGGAATCCACAAAGGTATCCATAGTGTCGGTGTCACGAAGGGCTTTACCGCCGCACTTTGGACATGAAACATTTACCCAATCATGAGCTGTTGCTAATGGCGATGTTCCTTTGGGCTTTAAATCCAAAGTCGATGAGTCAGGCAACTTCACCGGAAGTTGTTCGTCCGGAACCGGAACTTCACCACATTTTTCGCAATGAATAATAGGAATTGGCGTACCCCAATATCGTTGCCGAGAAATCAACCAATCGCGGAGGCGATAGTTGTTGGAAGCTTTTGCCAACTTCTTTGCCTCAAGTTCACCAATGATTTTCTTAATAGCATCAGCGCTATTGAGTCCATTAAGGGAGCCAGAGTTCACCAAAGTTCCATCCCCCGAGGTGGCAACTCCGCTCATGGATGGGTCTTCTTCCTCAGTTTGAACAACAACTCGCACCGGCAATTTCATCGCTCGAGCAAAATCTAAATCGCGCTGATCGTGAGCTGGAACAGCCATAATGGCGCCAGTTCCATAGTCCGCGAGAACGTAATCACTGGCCCAGATAGGAATCTTTTCACCATTGACGGGATTAACTGCATAACGATTGAGAAATACACCAGTCTTTGGACGATCAGTTGCTAGACGATCAATATCACTTGCCGCCTTCACCGAATCAAAATACTGATTGAATTCTTTTTCAGCGCCAGTACCTGCAACGAGCTCTCGCGCTAAATCACTATCAACTGCAACCACCATAAAGGTTGCTCCGTACAAAGTATCTGGACGCGTTGTATAAATGACGACCGGCTTGTCCCGACCTTCAATTTCAAAGGTAACTTCTGCGCCAGTAGATTTTCCAATCCAATTGCGCTGCATGGTTAGAACTTTTTCTGGCCACTTTCCTTCAAGTTGCTCCATATCTCCAAGAAGGCGCTCGGCGTAGTCAGTAATCTTGAAATACCACTGATTCAATTTCTTTTTGGTTACCGGGTTGTCACAACGTTCACATAAACCCGCTACGACTTGTTCATTTGCAAGCACTGTCTGACACGAAGGACACCAGTTAACCGCTGAATCTTTTCGGTACGCGAGTCCTTTTTCGTACATGCGATTAAAGATCCATTGATTCCATTTGTAGTACTCGGGATCACAGGTATAAAGAACCCGATCCCAATCAAAGGAACATGCATAACGACGCATGGAAGCTTTCTGGGTATTGATATTTTCATAGGTCCAGATACTCGGATCTTCATTACGCTTGATAGCAGCATTTTCTGCTGGAAGTCCAAATGCATCCCATCCAATTGGATGCATGACGTTAAAACCTTTTTGTACCCAATAACGAGCAATCACATCGCCAAGTGCGTACGCCTCGGCGTGGCCCATATGTAAGTCACCCGATGGATAAGGAAACATATCCAAGACATATTTCTTGGGGCGTTTATCGTCAGGCTTTCCAGAGCGGAATGGCGCAATCTCATCCCAAATCGGGAGCCACTTCTCTTGAACGTGGTGAACGTCGTACGCCTCGTGCATATGCGTAGGTTACCGCCAATGAACGCCGGTTAATTCCTCGCTGACGTTCCAGAGATTTCGCGCCAAATTCTGGTCATAGGCAATAGCTCGTGCGCGAGTTGCTTTTGGAAATCCACGCATTTCAAGTAATCCGTCAGGGCCGATATATGTAGCGCCATAGAGATTTGGAAATGTTGCGGCGCAGAGAGTCGGAAGTGCACCACGCGATGCTGATTGAGCGACAATGGAATTCATAAATGCTGTGGCTCTCTCTTCAAAAACTTTCCCGCGCATTTGTGGACCAACAGCTTGGAGATTTGTATTGGAATATCCTGGATGCGCAGCGAAAGCGTTAAAGGAATAACCGCGCGAAGTAACCAAACGCTGCAGTTCAAAAGTAAACAATAAATTTGCCAATTTGCTTGCACCATAGGCAGCCCAAGTTTGATACTTGTTGCGGCCCAAACAAATGTCACGAATTGCATTGACTGAGCCATCGCCAAAAGAACCAGTGCGATGCGCCTGACTAGAGATGGTGACGATACGAGATTTGACTCGTTCCGCAATGAGGCCAGCAAAAGCGAAATGGCCTAAGTGATTAGTTCCTACTTGAAGTTCGAAGTCATCAGCGGTCTTTGTAAAAGGAACCGCCATCACTCCCGCATTGAGAATAAGGACATCAATATCTGTGGTCACTTCGCGCGCCGCTTTTCGCACGCTATTGAGATCAGCTAGATCAAGTAAAAGTGTTGTGATTCGCTCACTCGCTATTTCCTTGCGAGTGCGTTCGGCTTTCTCTTCACTGCGCGCTGTAATCGTGACGTGCGCACCTGCGCGAACTAGTTCGCGAGCTGCTTCTTTGCCGATTCCACTTGTTGCTCCAGTAATGAGAAAGTGTTTTCCGGTTAAGTCGGGAAGATCGCGCGCCGACCAGCCGCTCGGTATATGTTGCAGCGGCAGACGATTATTAGATTTTTCGCCATTCATCGAGTGGAGCTAAGGGGACTTGAACCCCTGACCCCCTGCATGCCATGCAGGTGCGCTACCAGCTGCGCTATAGCCCCGAATTGCCTAAGTTGATTGCCTGAGTTGCCGACCTTACCTGAACTAAGCGCCGCTTTCCTCTCCATAAATCGGCTCAGGTAATGAACCCGAGTTATGTTCAACTAAAACCCAGCCTTGTCTATGGTGCCCATTTTCCAAGATCGACCACGAAGCATTTGATAAACCACCTATCGCCGACCATTGCGTCATAGGCATCTCAAGCATCTTACCCAATATGCATCGCGCAGTTCCGCCGTGCGTCACAACAATCAAAGTCTGAACATCATCTGTTAGCGCGCTCTCAATTGCTGTAACGGCGCGATGCGCAATAGCGCTACGTCGCTCTCCAGTTTGGCCCGCAGGTTCATCATCGCCATCAAGCCAGTGCACAAATCTCTCGTAATCTTCGGCGCGATTTTGCGCACCCGTCTTTCCTTCCCAATTTCCTCCATGGGTCTCTCGCAAACCAGAGTCAATTGATACTGGCAGCTGTGAAATCTTGGCTAGCGCCGCAGCAGTTTGTTGCGCGCGAATTAAATCGCTCGAAATAATTTTGGAAGGTTGCAAATTAAGAAGTAGTGGTGCAGCGCGTTCTGCTTGCCGGTGCCCGATGGCATTGAGTGGAATATCGGAATGTCCTTGAAATCGGTTCTCGATGTTCCAATCTGTCTGTCCATGACGCCAGAGCACAATTCTTTGTGACGCGGTGTGTGCAGCCATTTATTTCTTGCCTTTTTCAAAAGCCTCACGATTTTTTACTGCCTCTAGGGCGATATTTGGACAATCGTTCCAGAGACGATCAAGCATGTAATAGCTCCGAATTTCTTCGGTTTGAACGTGTACAACAAGGTCTTCATAGTCAAGAAGAATCCAATGCTCTGAACCTTCGCGTCGAGTTGGCTTCTCTCCCTCGAGAGCAAGTTGGCGCTCAACTTCATCTGCAATTGCATCGATCTGACGTTCATTCTGACCACTCACAAGCAAAAAGACTTCACTCAGAAGCATCTGTTCAGAGAGATCAATTGCAAGAAGATCACTGCCGAGTTTCTCAACAGCCGCACGGGCCGCTATCTGGGTGTGGTCAAGCGTGGACTTACGCGGCGCCATAGAGCCCCTTTGTGCGTATGTAATTTGCTACCGAAGCTGGGACAAGAGAGGAGATGTCGCCCCCTGTACTGATCAGTTCTCTAACTTTCGTGGCCGAAATATCAAGTGCCTGAATTTCAATTGTCTTCCCTTGAATGTAATGAGGAGTTGATGACTCATCAATTGAATGTCCAGGCCTCATCACAATAAGAAAATCAATTCGAGAAGCGAGTTGTTCAATGTGATGCCATGTCGAAAGACTTGCGAGCGCATCACTGCCAATAATCCAAGTGAAGTTCGAGTTGGGATAAATCTCTGCTAGAGCTTCAACAGTATCGATCGCATACGAAGAACCGCTTCTTTGAACTTCGCAATCACTCACATCAACGCCAGAATCTTTCAGAGCTAATTGGACCATTTCTAATCGGTCGAGCGCGGGAGCAGTAGGAGACTTCTGCCAAGGATTTCCTGCAGGCACAACTACAACTTTTGAAAACTTATTGGATTTAAGAATTCCTTGCAGTAGATGGATATGCCCGTTATGTATCGGGTCAAATGTTCCACCAAAAATGGCGATTGAATTAGTCGCGGTCAAGGCGAAGAACTAAATAGAGCATCAGCATTAAGACTGCGAAAGTGAATACCCCAAAAAATATTGGGTGTGCGGGAAGTTCTCGACCCTCTTCGCTAAAGAGCGTTACCGAGGCTTGTGCAATTAACGCTTTGAACATGACAACATCCTAACCTTTACTTGGGCCCATTCTCCAATAGAGCAATAAATTCCGCTTCGTTGAGTATTTGCACGCCGAGTTCTTCGGCTTTTGCAGCCTTAGATCCCGGCGCATCACCCACAACAACATAATCGGTTTTCTTCGAGACAGATGAAGCAGCTTTGCCTCCGCGCTCTGTTATGGCTTCGGTTACACCATCACGAGAAAAATTCTCGAGTGAACCTGTGACCACCAAGGTCAATCCCGCCAATGTTTGGGGCTTGGTGGGAGCCGCAACTCCCTCTAAAGCCACCCCTGCAGCGCCCCACTTCTTAACAATCGCTTGGTGCCAGCCAACGCTAAACCACTCTTGAATGCTGTCGGCAATGACATTTCCAACTCCATCAACGGCCGCTAGTTCATCAGAAGAAGCATTGGAAATTTTTTGAATTGAACCGAATTTGTTAGCAAGCGCCTGTGCAGCTGTGGGACCAACATGGCGAATTGATAAGGCCACCAGAACGCGCCACAAAGGTCGTTTCTTTGCTTCTTCTAATGCGCCCAGCAATTTCTCTGCATTTGCTCCAAGAGAACCATCTTTCTTTCGGAAAAAATCGCTACGGATCAAATCCTTTTCCGTTAACGAAAATAAATCTGATTCATCTTCAATTAATTTATCACTGAGCAATGCGTTGGTAGCTTCATATCCCAGAACATCAATATCGAGCGCAGCTCGCGAACCGATATAGTAAATACGTTCGCGCAGCTGCGCGGGGCAACTCTGTGCATTTGGGCAACGAATATCTACATCGCCTTCAGACATCGCCCTTAACTTCGATCCACACTCAGGGCAGTTTTTTGGCATTTCAAAAGCGCGCTCTTGCCCGGTGCGCTTTTCAATGACGGGACCCAAAATTTCTGGAATGACATCGCCGGCTTTGCGCAATACAACGACATCGCCAATCAAAACACCTTTGCGTTGTACTTCTTCAATATTGTGAAGCGTTGCATTTGTGACAGTGGAGCCTGCGACTCGCACGGGCTCCATAAAACCAAATGGGGTGACTCGACCAGTTCGACCAACGCTCACCTTTATATCGAGAAGTTTTGTGGTCACTTCCTCGGGCGGATACTTATAGGCAATTGCCCATTTAGGCGCCCTTGAAGTACTTCCTAATACTTTCTGTGCGGATCGCTCATTTACCTTAATCACGACGCCATCAATCTCATGCTCTACATCGTGGCGATGGTCAAGGTAATACTGGATGAATTCCTTTACCTCAGCCTTATTTTTCGCCACTTTGTAACGTTTACTCGTGGGAAGACCCCACTTCTTCATCGCTTCATATGCCGCACTCTGGGTATCGCACTCAAATCCTGAGACTGCGCCGATTCCATGAACAACTAGTGCTAACGGGCGCGAAGCAGTAACGCGCGGATCCTTCTGACGTAAGGATCCGGCGGCAGCATTTCGTGGATTTGCAAATAAAGTTTTACCGGATTCCTCGAGTGATTCATTAAGTTCATTGAATTTCTCAAGTGGAAAGAAAACTTCTCCCCTGACTTCGACAGACGATGGTAAATCTTTTCCCGTCAACTCTTGAGGTACTCCAGCAATTGTTCTGACATTGAGAGTCACATCTTCGCCTGTTACGCCATTACCTCGAGTGAGCGCGCGGATTAACTTGCCATTTTCATAGAGAAGATTTATGGCAAGTCCATCAACCTTTACTTCACATAACCAATTATTGGATTTCGACTCTTTGGCAACGCGATCAAACCATGCATCCAGTTCATCTTCACCAAATGCATTATCAAGGCTCATCATTTTTTCTTTATGATCATATTGCTCAAAATGTGTTGCAAAGCCCCCGCCGACATCGAGGGTTGGCGAATGAGGATCTCTTAATTCTGGGCTCTTGCTCTCTAAGGTAAGGAGCTCTTTCCATAAAGCGTCGAATTCTGCATCAGAAATAATCGGTTTATCGAGGACGTAATAGCGATACTGATGATCGCGAATCTGTTCTGCTAGTTCAGCCATTTTTCTGCGGACTTGGCTATCGGACATAACTAGCGCGTTCCTGAAATTGTGGCCGATCCAACGACGCGTTCGCCGTCATAAATCACCATTGCCTGGCCAGGAGCAAGCCCAAAGATAGGTTCGTCAACATGGGCTACCAGCGTTTCCATTCCATCACTAATACTGCGGAAATAACTACATGCATGTGGAGTTCCATGCGCTCGAACTTGGACAAAACCCTTATACGGCGCGCTTTCTGTGGCCTCTGGAGTAGGTCCACACCAGATAGGTGAAGCGCCATAAATTTGATTGATGGCTAGTGCATCGCGATTTCCGACCACAACTGTGTTGGAGACCGGTTCGATCTTTAAGACATAACGAGGTTCGCCACCTTTTGCTGGAACTGTCAGTCCTAAACCTTTACGTTGACCGATTGTGTAGGTGTACGCGCCCTTATGTTCGCCTAACTTATTTCCATCTTCATCGACGATTGGGCCCGTTTCACTACCAAGTCGCTCCCGTAGCCATCCCGCGTTATCACCTGATGGAACGAAACAAATGTCATGGCTATCCGGCTTAAGCGCAACTGATAGTCCACGCTGCTGAGCCTCTTTTCTAACGTTCTCTTTAGTTGTGTCTCCTAATGGAAAATGCGCGCCGCTGAGTTGTTCGCGATTTAGGACTGCAAGAACATAAGACTGATCTTTAGCCGGATCAATAGCGCGATAGAGAGCTTTTCCATTTTCTGTCTCTCGTGTTTGGGCATAGTGGCCAGTAACAACCCCATCAAATCCCATTGCTTGAGCGCGATCGAGAACTGCGGCAAATTTAATTTTTTCATTACAACGCAGACATGGGTTCGGGGTATTGCCCGCCGCATATTCAGCAAGAAAGTTTTCTACCACGCCTTCATGAAATTCGTCCGACATGTCCCAGATATAAAAAGGAATACCAATCACATCGGCAGCGCGGCGCGCATCATGAGAATCTTCAATGGTGCAACATCCGCGCGCTCCCGAACGATACTTCTTGGGATTCTTTGAGAGCGCTAAATGAACTCCAATTACATCGTGGCCCGCTTCTTTTGCGCGCGCTGCAGCAACGGCGGAATCGACTCCACCGCTCATGGCTGCAATTAATTTCATCGCTACTCTCTAGCTTCGATACGCTGCTCGCGCGCGTTCGATAACTCGTTTAATACAGGTCTGAAGATATTCGATATCGCTGTCAGAGTTACCCGTACCGAGTGAGAAACGCAGCGAGGAACGAGCTTCTTTCTCGCTCATGCCCATCGCCATCAAGACATGGCTCGCTTCTTGAACGCCGGCGCTACAAGCTGAACCGGTTGAACATGCAATTCCCTCCGCATCAAAAAGGAGTAGGAGCGCATCGCTTTCAGTATTAGGAAATGAAATATTGGCAATTCCTGGGAGTGTCGGTCCATCCAGCACTCCGTTCAACTTAGCATCAGGAATCTCAGATTGAATCGCTGCGATGAGTTTCTTACGTAACGCAGATACTTTTTCAGCTGTGGCTTCTCGATCTCTCATCGCCGATTGCACAGCAGCTACAAATGAAATAACACCAGCTGCATTGAGCGTTCCGCTGCGAATATCTCTTTCCTGGCCTCCACCATGCAGAATTGGAGTTATATCAATACCTTTTTGCAGAATTAATGCGCCTACGCCAATTGGGCCTCCGACTTTATGTGCGCTGATGGTCATTGCAAAAAGCCCAAGATCTTTAAATGAGAGCGGGACTTTTCCTAAACTCTGCACTGCATCGGTATGTAGTGGAATTTGAAATTCATCTGCAATAGTTGAAATCTCAGCAATAGGTTGGAGAGTTCCGACTTCGTTGTTGGAGTGCATTATGCTGATTAGCGCAATTTCATCATGGCGCTCCGCAACAAGAGATTGCAGCTCTGCAAGTTGGACAAATCCATCTTTCGATACTGACACTTCTACAACTTCAGCTCCCTCAAAATCTTCCAACCAACGCGCAGGATCAAGCACCGCATGATGTTCAAAGCCAGAAATCACGATGACATTACGTTGTTTGCCGCCCTGATTACGATGCCAATAGGCGCCCTTGATGGCTAAATTATTTGCTTCAGTCCCAGAACCAGTAAAAATTATCTCGCTAGAGTGACAACCGATAAGCGTCGCTAACTTCTCGCGAGATTCTTCTAAGTCTTTACGAACCTTACGGCCATAAGTGTGAAGGCTTGACGGGTTTCCAATCTGTCGGGCTTGCTCGATAAATGCTTGTAGCGCTACCTCTGAAATTGGCGTGGTTGCAGCATTATCAAGATAGACGCGAGACATGACCCAATTCTAGGCGAGGGCTTAGCTGCGTTTTGCTTGAATCGCTTCGCGAGCCTGAGGCAAGACCGCGAACAAATCTCCAACGACTCCGAAATCGGCGAGATCAAAGATAGGAGCTTCTGGATCTTTATTAATCGCAACAATGTTCTTTGATGTTTGCATACCTGCACGATGTTGAATCGCGCCGGAAATTCCGCATGCCATATAGAGCTGCGGACTTACCGTTTTTCCGGTTTGGCCAACTTGATGAGTGTGCGGATACCAACCTGCATCTGTGGCGGCTCGTGATGCGCCAACAGCGGCGCCAAGAAGATCGGCCATCGCTTCAACTTGTGTGAAATCTCCATTAGTTCCGCGGCCACCTGAGATCACAATCTTGGCTTCTGTAAGTTCTGGGCGTCCACCTTTCACAGCAGGTTGCACATTTGAAATTTTTACTAACTTTGCTTTATCTGAAATCGCGACATTAATTTTCTCAACTGCTGGAGAGTTAGTTGTGGCAGAAGCTTCGATAGCGCTTGGACGAACAGTAATGACCGGGATTCCAGTTTTTACTTTGGCGGCAACTGTAAAAGAACCACCAAAAACTGATTGTGTTGTAGCAAAGTCTGGAGCCACATCGATGGCATCGGTGATGATTCCGCTATTGATGCGAACCGCAAGTCGACCCGCGATTTCTTTGCCACGCGCTGTTGAAGGAATCAACACTGCAGCAGGCGTTTTTGTTTCAACAATCTGAGCCAAGGCATCAACGATTGCGGGAATTCCATGTGCTGAAAAATCAACGCTTTCAACAGCAAGTACGCTTTCAATATCTGTGTTGGCGAGTTGAGTGGCAAGTGAATCTGCCTCTCCAGCATTGGTGAAGAGTGCAGCAATCGGCGTTCCGCCACGCTTTGCAAAAGAAGCGAGTTCAGCGGCTGTTTTGGCGATTTTTCCACCATCGTGATCAGCAAATATCAATACATTTGCCATCATCACACCAAACGCTTTTCTGCGAGATAGTCAGCCAACTTCGAACCGCCATCGCCAGTATCTTCTACTTTGATTCCCTTATCCCGCGGTGGGCGGGCATTTGCATCGATAACGGAGCTCCATGCACCTGAACTACCAACTTCTGAATTCGAGATTCCAATATCGGCAAGTGATTTAGTTTCAATCACTTTTTTCTTCGCCGCCATGATTCCTTTAAATGATGGATAACGGGGCTCATTAATTTTCTCGATAACGCTAATGACACATGGAAATTGCGCTGACATGGTCTCAACGCCACTCTCTGTCATGCGTGCAATTTCGACACTTGAGTTTGCCGCATCAACTTTGACAGATCCAGCGAAAGTGAGTTGTGCCCAACCTAGGCGTTCTGCAAGCATGGCAGGAACAACGCTCATACGGGCATCAGTAGATTCGGTTCCGCAGAAAACTAAATCAAAGCCACCTTTAGAAATTACTTCAGCTAACACTTTCGATGTTGCAATTGCATCAGAACCGGCCAGAGCAGCATCTGCAACGAGAACTCCACTATCTGCGCCCATGGATAAACCTTTGCGAATCGCTTCTGTGGCGCGATCCGGGCCCATCGAAATTAAGGTGATTGTGTGTTCTGGAGTTTCCTTGCCTTCATTGAGGGGTTCGACAACACGGAGCGCTTCTTCAATTGCATATTCATCAAGATCATTAAGAACAGCATCGACGCCATTGCGGTCGAGAACTCCATTGACCATCTTCTTTTCTGCCCAGGAGTCTGGAACCTGTTTTACGCAGATCGCAATCTTCATACTCTCTATGTTACTGGGGAGTAACCTGGTGCTCCAATTGAAAGCGTTCTTAGCCTCCATCTCATTCGATACCTGATTAGATAGCAAGGTGAAGCCCGCAAATCCCCATATTTTGGGTAATCGTCCAACCGAAGGCGGGACTGATTTTTCAATCTGGGCCCCTGCTGCTGACGCTGTGGAGTTATGTCTCTTTGATGAGCGCGATGGTCGATGGGTTGAAACAAAGTTCTCCCTTGCGCATCGCGAAGGTCCAATCTGGCATGGATATCTCGCAGGCATTCGAGCTGGCCAACGTTATGGATATCGCATCTACGGTCCTTGGCGCCCAGAACAAGGATGGAGATTTAATCCTGCAAAAGTGCTTCTCGATCCTTATGCCCATCTCCTTGATGGAGATTTGGTCTATGCGCCAGAAATTTTTGGCCATCAATCCCATGATGCTTTAGGCAGTGGCGATCATCTGATTCGTGATGAACGAAATTCACTCGGCTTTGTTCCGCTATCAGTAGTTACCTCACATACACCACGAATTATCAATCGACCTCACACGCCTTGGAAGCGGACTTTTATATATGAGGCTCATGTTCGAGGTTTAACCGCAGGCAATTTAGAGATTCCGGCTCATGAACGTGGCACATACAAAGCGTTGGGACATCCTTCAACTATTGAGTATCTCTCGCGATTAGGCGTTACCGCTCTTGAATTATTACCAATTCATCACTTTGTCACCGAGATTCACACACATGCGCGAGGCCGAGAAAATTATTGGGGATATAACCCTCTGGCCTTTTCTGCTCCACATCGCAAATATGCCGCAACGCAAGATCCGATAAGCGAACTACAAGAAAGTATTGATGCACTTCATAACGCTGGAATCGAAGTAATACTTGATGTGGTCTATAACCACACCGCTGAAGAAGGTCGACAGGGGCCAACGCTTTCTTTTAGGGGTATCGATAACAAGACTTTCTATCGCCATTCTGTCGATGATGTTTATGATGATGTGACGGGCTGCGGAAATACTATTGATTCACGCCGTCCATTTGTCACCCGCATGATTATTGATTCATTGCATTGGTGGAGCCAAATCATTGGAGTAGATGGTTTTCGATTTGATCTCACAACTGCGATCTCGCGACGTGACAATGAAATTGATACGTATGGCCCATTGATTTCGGCAATCTGCGCCGATCCAATACTTCGAGATCGAAAACTCATTGCAGAACCATGGGATATCGCGGGCTACGCACTCGGTGATTTCCCTCATCCTTGGCGGGAGTGGAATGACGCCTATCGCGATGCGACTCGACAGTTCTGGCTTGGCGATAGCGCGCGCGGATATAGCAATGGAGTCTCTGACTTAGCTTCGCGCCTGGCGGGATCTAATGACATTTTCTATTACCGCGGACCTACCTCCTCCATCAATTTCGTCACCGCGCACGATGGCTTTACTCTGAATGATCTAGTTTCTTATAACCAAAAACATAATGAAGCTAATATGGAAGAAAATCGCGATGGCAGCGATGTCAATCGCTCGTGGAATCTTGGCGTCGAAGGCCCTACTGATGACCATGAAATAAACAATCTAAGAAACCAATTAAAGAAATCAATTCTGGCAACTCTGATGCTCTCATCTGGTGTCCCAATGATGTCTATGGGAGATGAAGTCTCACGCTCTCAACAAGGTTCTAATAATGCTTATTCGCTATCGCCAAATTCCAGCGAAGATGCTCCAGAAAACTTTGGTGGTGGATGGAAACTTTCGTGGAATCGCGATGAGAGTCAGGAAGATCTCATTGAAACTGTTGCAGCGCTAGCCAGAATTCGCTCTGCATATATGGTCGACGCTGCTGAACAATTTTTTACTGGAGAGATAGATCAAGGAACCAAACGAAAAGATTTAGCATGGTTCGGCCGCGATGGTTTAGAGATGACCTCACATAATTGGCAGGATAGCTCGATTCGCCACTTAGCCTTTTGCCTGGAAGCTACTCATAATCAAGGGCTCTTTATTATCTTGAATAGCGATAGTTCAGATTACGAATTCACGTTACCTAATCAGACTTGGGGTAATTCTTTTAGAACGGTTTTTGATTCCACTGCTCGTATCGCAGAATTTAATCCATCTTTGAAGAAACCAAGCGACACAACGCTAGTAAAAGCAATGAGTGTTCAGGTTTGGTTAATTAATAGAAGCTAGTTCACCTTGAACATAACAGTCACTGTCGAAGTAATTGTTTTCTCGATTGTGGAGGTGTCGTAATAACCGCCAGCCGAGATATCAACCGCATCCGGTGAGGTGACTTGGAAAGGTCCAGAACGAACGCTCATAACGCTTCCTACTTTTCCGCCAGTTGCTTCAACAATCGCTTCTGCTCGAATCTGGGCATCTTCCATCGCTTGTTTCAAGAGTTCGGGGCGAAGTTCATTGAGTTTTGAAATATAAAACTGTGGGCCATAGTTAGTAACGCTCACACCACTTTGAAGGAGCGCTCCGATTCCATTACTGAGTTTCTTGATGAGCTGCACATCTTCACTTCGAACCGTAATTGTTCGCGATCCTCGATAATTCAAGATTCGGCCAGTGCTATTTCCGTTGGAATATTCTTCTTGCGGATAAGCAGATACCGATCCTAATTCGATCGAATCAGAAGGCACTCCCCCATCGGTCAGATATTTCGTAACGGAATTTGTTGCCGCTTCAACTTTGCGGACCGATTCGCTAATTGTGGGAGCAACTTGCTCTGCATTGAGAGTCCAGACCGCTTTATCTGCCGTTGCACTCACTCTTGCTGAACCCGTCACGGAAATTCCCTCGCTGGAGCGAGAAGCAAAACCACTTCCAACTTGATTGAGACCCAGCCCCATCGCAATCGCAATAATCGCCGCAGAGATAATAAGTGTCAGTGATTTCTGTTTTTCATTCTCACTCATACTGAAATTTTACCAGCCATTTCATCAACCCCATCAATTTCTAACCTTCTAAAGGGCTCCAAACTCTCATTCCATGACTTTCCCAGCATTTTTTCAATTTCATCCACGATTCCCCCTTCTTTCATCGAATTCATCATTGCGCTGTTTAACTGATGCTCATTGATCATGATGTCACCGTGCGGTCCAATGTTTGCGCGAAAAAGTCCTAACTCAGGTGTAAACATAAAAAGCGATCCGTCACTTCCGCTGGTGGCAGCTTCGTAGATCTCAAACTTTAAATAATGCCAACCTCTCAGACTGCTCGCGAGTTTGGCGCCCGTTCCTAACTTCCCACTCCACGAAATCTGAGTTCTAAAACAACCGAGAGCAAGCGGTTGTGGATTCCATTTAATTTCTTGTGGTTTGCCAAGCACATCACTTAAAGACCACTGAATATGTGTCAGCACTATTTTTGGTGCAGAGAAAATAGTGAGTGACCCGTGCGAATGACCGATACCGACAGGGTTCAGCGCCGAAGGTTGATGTGATGAAGACATGGCAGCTCCTGGTAGACGAAGCCGCATCCGTTGATAGATGCGACCTTCCCCAGCCCATCTATCCTGCGTTGCTCTAACCTGAGTTGCGGATTCTTCACCTTTTTCTTGGTCCTGCCAAGAGCTATTTGCGCAGGTATTGCACGCGCATTTTTGGAAGGCAGCGATACAAGGTAGGCTCGCCCATAGTCCAACGCTTATCAGTACCCGCTTGCTAGCTTTCGCTTGAATCGGTATCGCTGTAGAACGGAAAGACTGGCGAACGTGGAATTCACGTTTGTCCCCATAAATACCGAAGGAAAGTAAATGGCAACAGGCACAGTTAAGTGGTTCAACTCTGAAAAGGGTTTTGGTTTCATCGCTGTTGATGGCGGCGGACAGGACGTATTCGTTCACTATTCCGCTATCCAGGGAAATGGCTACAAGTCCCTTGAAGAAGGTCAGTCAGTGACTTTCGAAGTCGTCCAAGGCCCAAAGGGTCCTCAGGCGGATCAAGTTACAGCTAACTAATTACCAAATAACTAGTTTAAAAAAGCCTCGGGTTCGCCCGGGGCTTTTTTATTTATAACTTTATTTGCCAGCTTTGACTCGCGCTGTCTCGATTGCTTTTGCTGGAGAGAGATCTTTTCCAGCTTTCCAAGCATCAAGATATTTCCAAGGGTAGATAACGCCTCTTCTTATCTCCCAATCACCTGGTTTTGTGGGATAAGAAATTCCAAAGTGAAGATGTGGCTTTGTCCCGCGAGCGCTTCCCGAAGAACCCACTTCCCCAAGTTTTTGTCCTGCTGTTACAACCACGCCAGGTGCAATTCCAGTTTCAATCTTGGAGAGGTGAGATCCGTAGTAGCGCACACCATCGTCACCAATAATCGAGATGGATAAACCGCCTCGATCTTTTCCAAGATTGGTTTTTCCACTCCATACATCTTTTACATTCACATCTTCAATAACGCCGTTAATGGGCGCAACAAAAGCACAACCCTTCTTAGCTTGAATATCAGTTGCTGGATAATCATGATGATATTTCCCATACGTTGCCTTGCAATTTGCAACTGGGAAAACGTAAATCGGTGCTGCAATTGCCGGCGCATGGCCTACCAGCGCAAAAGTGAGCAAAAACAAGAATTTTTTCATCGTAGCGCCGCCTTATCTAGTTTCGCTGTAACCATCATGTGAGGAACCGTGAGCGCCCACACCACAACTAGAGACAGCCAGAGATATTCATCGCTTATTTTCCCTGGAGTTGTAAGGCCAATTACGAGCGACACTATGAAAGTGCCCACAAGTGCGGGGACTCCAGGAATTACCGCTTCTCGAAATGCACGACCAGCGCGCCCTTCTGCAATTGATTTTTGCGATGTCTTCAGATTTAAAGTCAACCTCGCTGTGTGTCGCATGGCATGCCATAAACCAAAGTAAGCAGCAAAGGCCACAAGCGGTGGAGTCGCAATCGCAAGTGCTAGAAGAATGCTCAAGTCCATAGCATCTCGACGGCGGCGAAAAACAAAAAGCAGACTGATAGATAAAATGGAGATAGCTGTGACCGCATTTAAAATTTCAGTTGCATAACCTCCATGCCAATTCACTAACTCTGGATTGACTGCTGCAAGTGCAGAAGTGCTCTTTCCATTAGTGAGTGGAATCAAAACCGGTAGAGCTCCTGCACTTAGCGCATAGAGAGTTTGTGCCAATCGAGGCGCAGGTTGTTGAGTCTTTGCATGATCAAGTTCTGAAATAAATGCAGCATCGCCAATTCCAAAGTGCAGCGCACTCATAACCACCACGACGATAAACCCAGCCACATTCCAGTTCAGGATTGCCCAAACCGCAAGAATTGCTATCGCAACGTATATCGCGATAAATATAGACATCTTCCCCAGTGAAGCTTTGGGCAACGTGACTAAATGGTCCAATGCGCCGTGAGGGATGCCAATTGCTAAGGCAATCAAAGCAATAACGACTTGCCAGGTAATGCCAGCGGTATCAATCAATCGAGAAAAAAGCAGCGAGAGCAGAACGACAAGTAACGTAGCCAGGCTAGAAAAACGTCGAGTGTTGCTAAAAATCTGCCTTTGGGCAACCGACATATCCGCACATTAGCAAAAACGCAGAATCAATTATGAGAAACTATCGAAATGTCGCTGGGACTAGAACTGACTCAGTGGTCTTATTTTGCAATGCTACTCTTCACAGTAACGGGTTCATGGTGGCTCGAATTTGCTTTCAAAATCCGAGTTTTACGTCGACCAAAGTTAGCCCTTGCCGCAATTCTGCCCGTGAGCGTTTTCTTCTTAATTTGGGATGCTTTTGCTATAAATCAGAACCATTGGACATTTGATAAAAACCAGATCCTGGGAATCTTTGGCCCATTAAATATTCCACTTGAGGAATACCTCTTCTTTATTTTCATACCAATGGCAGCAATTCTCACCCTCGAAGGAGTCAAGGTCGTCTTGCGGAGGTTCTCTAAATGAGATTTGAACTTTCTTACACCCAGATCACTGTCTACGCCCTCATACTCACAATTTTCTTCGACATGTTCATCACCAAGAATTCATTGCTCTCGACAATTAGATTTTGGCTCAGTTATGCAATCATCGTGCCATTCCAACTCATTACTAATTGGTGGCTAACATCTCGTGAAATCGTCACTTATAACCCAGATGCCATCATTGGATTGAGAGTGGCAGGTGCGCCAGTCGAAGACCTCATCTTTGGCTTCGCCATGATCCTTGCGGTCATGAGCATGTGGGAAATGCTCTTAAAGAGAACCCGTAGCTAAGAGCGCAGCAAATTTAAAGCTTGAGCGATTATCTCGCTCCGGTAATCCTCACCTAATGAAATATGTCCATGCCCTGGCACGAAATTTAACTTTGCTGTTGGAATATGTTTCGCCAACCACTCGCTATGCGCTTTAGGGACCATAAAGTCATCATCACCTTGCCAGACCAAAATGGGCTTATTCACTTTCGCTAAATCAAAGCCAAATTTCTGAACAAAAGCTAAATCATCATCAAGCCATCCGTAATAGCTCACCGAAAGAGCACGTCGGAAGGACGCGGCATAAACATCAGCTACGTCAGCAGTTAACGCTTTCTTATCAGCATCTCCAATAAGTCCACCAAATCCAGCCACCAGATCTGGTCCTGAAATATTTTTCATTCCTGGTGAATTTCTCTTCATCCAATCTTCAATCTGCGCTTCTCCCGCGAGCGCCGCACCAAACTCATCATGATTTTCAGGGCCCATGCCATCTAGAAAATTGAGATCCGAATTTCCCCACTCCCCAACACCGGCCAAAGTGATCGCACCTCTACATAGTGAATGTCGCGTCATATTGATCGCGTGTGGTCCACCACCAGACCAGCCAACCGAAACAAAACTTTTTACTTTGAGAAAATCTAAAAGTTCGGATAGATCATCCAGATCTCGAGCAACAGTTCTTCCTTTATTTCTATCACTCAGCCCGTATCCAGGTCTGCTCGCAGCAATTGCCTTTACGCCATCTATTTCATCAAACCAGGTCTGCCATCCCGTGCATTCACCAGGAGTTCCATGATGAAAAAGTATTGCCGAGGTATTTTCAGATTCATTGGTGATGTAATCGAGAGCCCTGCCATCGC
>DAIOTH010000005.1:0-34115 GCA_036752125.1 Candidatus Nanopelagicaceae bacterium
GAAACATGGGTGTAAATCTGTGTTGTAGATAGCGATGAGTGGCCAAGAATCTCTTGCACAGTTCTGAGATCTGCTCCACCTTCAAGAAGATGCGTCGCAGCGCTATGCCGCAGCGCATGAGGTCCTAATTTCTTATTCGTTCCTAGAGCTTGCATCGCATCATAAACAATTTCCCGCACAACGCGTTGGTCAATTCTCTTTCCGCGAGAGCCAATAAAAACCGCTGTCTCTTTAAAATCTTTGGAAAGTTGTGGACGTCCGTGACTAATCCACTTCTCCAGCGCACGAATGGCGGGGATTCCGATAGGAACAATTCTCTCTTTATTTCCTTTACCAATCACGCGCAAGGTATTTCTATCTCGATCGATATCTCCGAGATTAAGTCCGGTTAACTCCGCAACTCGAATGCCAGAACCATAAAGAGTTTCAACAATGGCCACATCTCGTAGCGCCTCAGGACTCTCTTCTTCTGCTGCTCGAGTATGTAATGCATCAAGAGCAAGAGCGGCGCTTTGAATATCCAGCACATCTGGAAGATGTCTCTCGGGTTTCGGTGCTATTAAATCTCGGCCGATATCTTTTTCCAGCCAACCATTGCGCGAGCCCCAATATGTAAAGGCGCGGATCGAAACTACGCGCCGTGTTATCGAGGAACGAGCTGCTCCTTTAACCTGGAGGTTTGCGAGCCAAGAGCGGATGTGATTGAGCTCTAATTGTGAGAATTCAGTAATTCCAAGTTGATTTATGTGCTGAAGTAATGATTCAAGATCAGCTAGATATGCACGAATCGAGTTGTCAGAGAGATTGCGCTCAGTAATCAAATGGGAGCGATAAGCCTCCTCTAGCTCGTGATGCAGCGCCATGTATTCAAGATTACTCAACTTTCATACATTCGAAGGATGGACACAGCGTTGCTAATAAGCAACACTAGAGCCACGCTGATTCTTGATGCGCTGCATGTGTATCACCTTCGGTGGATTGTCAGCACCAGGTGAGTTCCTAGGCGGCTATTCGAATCGGAGGCGTTATGAAAATTCTCTTGATAGTTAGCGATATCTCTTTGGAGCCTTCGATTACCAATAATGCAACTGAGATTAGAGTAACGATCGGCCTTGCTCACGACTTTGATGACATCCTGGATGTCACTTCAGGAATTTTAAATAACGAGCAAATCGCACACTTACATAAACTTTGGGCTGATGACACATTTCCGCGAAACTTCAACCGTGTTGGGGATGAACTAATTATTACTGCGCGTGACTAGTTCTTAGATTTACGCTCAATTGCTCCCAAAGCAACAAGTAAAGTTTCAGGCGACACTTCAAGGGCTTCACATAGCGGGCCAATGACATCTATCTTCGGAACTCTTTCTTGACGAAAGTATCGCGAGAGCGAACCACGATCTATTCCAGTACGTTGGTGTAATTCTTCAAGGCCAGAAATCTTTAAGGTATCCATTCTCGTCCGCAACCACTCAGCGGTATCTTCAGGACTGTAGCGATAACTTCTCTTAACCGCTGTCCTCATAGTGAAACTCTCCTACTCGGGGCGTTTACCCTGTCGGAGCAGACCATAAGTTAAAGCATCCTCTAAAGCCATAGCCGACGCGGCTATAACATTTTCATGTACGCCGATTGTGCTCCACTCTCCATTGCCATCACTCGTTTCAACAAGAACGCGAGTCACAGCTCCCGTACCCAGACGGCCTTCCAAGATACGTACTTTGTAATCAGTGAGTTCTAGTTCCTTGAGTTCGGGATAGAGCTTCTCAAGACCATTGCGTAGCGCTTTATCAATTGCATTAACTGGACCATTTCCGCTGCCTTCAGATTCAATTGTTTCGCCTTTGGCCCGAATTTTTACAGTAGCTCTGGAAGTAACCGACTTATCTGCACTTTGGTCAACAGTGGTTTCCCAACTATCAAGGATAAAGAAACGTGGTTTCTTACCTTCAAGCTCTTCGCGGAGCAAAAGCTCAAATGATGCATCGGCGGCTTCGAATGTGTATCCCCGAGCTTCCATGCTCTTAACGCGCTCTACAACGCGAGTGACCACTTCTTTCTCTTTACTAAGATCAATTCCAAGTTCCTGTGATTTCAATTCAATAGATGCACGTCCCGCCATTTCCGAGACCAACATGCGCATATCGTTGCCGACACTTTCAGGATCTTCATGTTGATAGAGCGCCGGATCTACTTTAATTGCAGATGCATGTAGCCCTGCTTTATGTGCAAATGCCGATACTCCGACATATGGCTGGCGAGCGCTCGGTGAAACATTGGTAACTTCAGCAACTGCATGTGAGATTCGGAAGGCTTCTTCTAGAGCTCCCTCGGGAAGAACTTGTTGTTTCTTCTTTAGTTGTAGATTCGCGATGATAGAAACTAAGTCTGCATTACCAGTTCGCTCTCCATAGCCATTGAGAGTTCCTTGAACATGAGTCGCACCGGCAGCAACAGCGGCTAGAGAGTTCGCAATTGCACAGCCAGTGTCGTTATGGCAATGAATTCCAAGTCGAGCAGAGCTCTTGGTGAGAACTTCATGAACCACATTAGAAAGTTCATCTGGCAACATGCCACCGTTAGTATCGCAAAGCGCGATTACATCAGCGCCGGCTTCGGCTGCCACTCGAACTACCTCAAGGGCATAAGCAGAATTTGATCGGTACCCATCAAAGAAATGTTCTGCATCAAGAAAGACTCGTTGTCCACCAGCACGTAAAAACTCGATGGAATCTCTGATCATTGCCAAGTTCTCATCGAGATGAGTTTTTAAGGCGAGATCAACATGGCGATCGTGAGATTTAGCAACCAAAGTAACTACAGGAGCGCCTGAATCCTGAAGAGCGCGAAGCAGCGCGTCATCTGCCGCTTTAACGTTAGGACGTCTCGTTGCTCCGAAGGCCACAAAAGTAGCGTTCTTTAACTTTAATTCCGTCTGGGCTAACTTGAAAAATTCAGTATCTTTTGGATTTGCTCCCGGCCAACCACCTTCAATAAATCCAACGCCTAGATCATCGAGGTGACGAGCAATAGTGAGTTTGTCGTGAACTGAGAGATTTAAGCCTTCCTGTTGGGCGCCATCACGGAGCGTGGTGTCATAGATATGGAAAGCATCTGAGATCTTCATTAGAGAACTTTCCGCATCCATCCATGCTTATCTGCAATCGTTCCATGTTGAATTCCCAGTAAATGATTTCGAATCTCCATGGTTATGGGACCTGGATTTCCATCGCCTGTTACCCACGTTCCATGTGCACTCTTTGCAGACCCGACTGGTGCGATAACAGCGGCGGTTCCACATGCAAAAATTTCAGAGATTTCGCCACTTGCAACTCCGTCACGCCAGTCGTCTATAGAAATCATGCCTTCTTCAACTTTGTAACCTAAATCGGTTGCAACAGAGAGAATTGAATCGCGAGTAATACCAGGAAGAAGCGTGCCGGTTAGCTTCGGAGTAAAAATTGTTGCATCTTTTCCTTTGCCTTTAACAAAGTAGAGATTCATGCCGCCCATCTCTTCAACCCAGCGACGTTCTTTTGCATCCAGCCATACAACTTGATCACAACCTTCTTTTGCAGCTTGTTGTTGCGCAAGAAGTGAAGCTGCATAGTTACCGCCACATTTTGCTTCGCCAGTTCCGCCGAGCGCTGCGCGGACATATTCGGTAGAGATCCATACCGTGACAGCCTTTGCTGCGTTGAAATATGCAGCCGCGGGAGTTGCGATCACCGCAAAGAGAGCCTTGTTAGATGGACGGACGCCAAGTCCCACTTCAGTCGCGATCATAAATGGGCGGATGTAAAGAGATTCGCCAACTTTCTTGGGAACCCAACCTGCATCTTGAACGACAAGTGCTTCAACAGCCTTAACAAAATCCTCAACTGGAAGTTCTGGCAAAGTGATGCGGGCTGCGCTTTTAGCAAAGCGAAGTCCATTTGCTTCGGGCCTAAAGAGCGCGATTGACCCATCAGGTTGTGAATAGGCCTTCATGCCTTCAAAAATTTCCTGACCATAATGAAAGACCATCGCCGCGGGATCAAGTTCTAGCGGGCCATAAGCCTTCACAGTTGCATCAGACCAACCTGTGTTCTGATTCCATTCGGCAATAACCATATGGTCGGTGAAATATTTCCCAAAACCAGGCTCTGCAACGCGCTTTTCGCGTTCAGCTGCAGGAACTGCATTAGTAGATGCGATGACATTTATTTTCATTATCCAAGAGCCTTTACTAGCGCGTTACCAACTTCAGAAGTTGAGCGTTTTGTATCTCCACGGTTCAGGAGATCACTTTCAACAGCGCGTTCAACATCGCTTGCCGCTTCACTTAAACCAAGATGACGGAGCAACATCGCAACTGACATAACGGTTGCGGTGGGATCGGCAATTCCTTTGCCAGCGATGTCAGGTGCAGAGCCATGTACTGGCTCAAACATTGACGGGAACTTCCCTTCAGGATTGATATTTCCGGAAGCAGCAAGTCCGATTCCGCCACAGATTGCAGCTGCGATGTCGGTCAAGATATCTCCGAAAAGGTTATCGGTCACAACTACATCAAAGCGCTCAGGGTTAGTAACAAAAAACATCGATGCAGCGTCCACATGTAAGTAATCTGTCGTTACATCTGGGAATTCTTTAGCGACTTCATTAAATGTCCGAGTCCAAAGCCCGCCTGCTCGAGTTAAGACATTGTTCTTATGTACCAAAGTAAGTTTCTTGCGCGGACGGTTCTGGGCGCGGTTAAAAGCATCACGAATTACTCGTTCAGCTCCGCGACGGGTATTGAGGCTCTCTTCGGTCGCAATTTCATCTGCAGTACCTTGAGCGAGAACGCCACCCGCACCAACATATGGACCTTCAGTGCCTTCACGCACGACAACAAAATCAATGGGAGCTTCAGTGCGAAGCGGTCCTTTAGTTCCTGCATAGAGTCGGGCGGGACGAAGATTGATGTAGTGATCAAAAGCAAAGCGGAGCTTTAATAACAAGCCGCGTTCCAAAACACCGCTTGGAACACTGGGATCACCGACAGCTCCGAGCAGAATTACATCAAAGTTCTTAAGCTCATCAAGAGTGGAGTCGGGAAGGGTCTCACCAGTCTTGTGCCAATACCGAGCACCTAAATCAAATTCTTTCTTCGAGAAAGTCACACCATATTTGGCTGAGACAGCGTCGAGAACTTTAAGACCCTCAGCAACAACTTCAGGTCCAATTCCATCGCCACCGATGACTGCTAATTTGTAATTTTTGCTCATGACTGTAATGAGACCGATCGCGAGACTCGTGCACCGATTTCAGCTGCAATTTTCTTGGTTACTTCGAGTGGAATTGATGAGTCAACGGTGAGCGCCATCAGCGCTTCTCCCCCAGCCTTATCGCGAGCGACCTGCATATTTGCGATGTTGATCTTGGAAGCTCCAAGGATATTTCCAACGGCGCCAACAACACCTGGTTTATCTTCGTAGATAAGGAAGAGCAGGTGATCAGAAGGTGGAAGTTCAATATCAAACTTATTGATACGGACAATCTTTTCTACCTTACGGATTCCCATAAGGGTGGCATCAACTTCAACGCGATTTCCATTTGAGAAAGCAGCGCGCAAAGAAATCATGCTTCGGTAATCTTCACATTCTGCTTCTGTGGTAACGCTGGATGTCATGCCTTTTTCTTGCGCCAAATTTGGAGAGTTTACGTAAGTTACATCTTCCATACCTGTTGCAAGCAAAGCACCTTTGAGCGCCGAAGTACCAAGGATGGAGCAATCGTATTCAGATACTTCACCGCTCACAGTAATTTCGATTGATACTGGCAATTCACCTTCTAAAGAAGTAGCAATCTGTGCCATCTTTTCAACTAAAGGAAGTGATGGACGAATCTCTTCGTGAATCTCTCCGCCTTTAACATTGACTGCATCAGGAACTAATTCACCAGAAAGCGCTTTGCGAACTGAGATTGCTACCGCAATTCCCGCGCGCTCCTGTGCTTCATCAGTTGATGCGCCAAGGTGTGGAGTGGCGACAACTTGATCAAGTGCGAAAAGTGGTGAATCAGTGCAAGGCTCAGTGGCAAATACATCGAGACCAGCGCCTGCGACTCGACCTTCGCTAATCGCTTTATGAAGCGCACTTTCATCTAGAACTCCGCCACGCGCGGCGTTGATAATTCGAACTGTGGGCTTTACTTTTTTAAGCGCTTCTTCGCCAATGAGATTTGCCGTCTCTTTAGTTTTAGGAAGATGGATAGTGATGAAATCAGAATTCTTCAATAGATCATCAAGCGAGACGAGATCTACTCCAAGTTGCGCAGCACGGGCTGGTTGGAGATAAGGGTCATAAGCAATTACTTTCATACCAAAAGCTTGCATGCGATGAGCAACAAGTTGTCCGATTCGACCGAAGCCAACAACACCGAGAGTCTTTTCAAAGAGTTCTGCTCCGGTGTATTTCGAACGCGCCCACTTTCCATTCTTTAAAGCTGCATGAGCTGGTGAAACGTGACGCGCTGATGCCAGTAAAAGAGCAATCGCAAGTTCAGCGGCGCTGACGATATTTGATGTTGGAGCATTAACAACCATTACGCCAGCAGCAGTGGCCGCTGGAATATCAACGTTATCAAGACCAACACCGGCACGTGCAATGACTTTCAAACCTTTTGCTGCCGAAATAGCTTCAGAATCCATCTTTGTAGCAGAGCGAATCAAAACAGCATCTACTCCTGCTGCAAGTGCAGGTAGAAGTTCAGCGCGATTTGCTCCATCGCAATTACGGATTTCGAAGTCAGGCCCCAACGCATCGAGCGTGGCTGGACTTAACTCCTCAGCAATCAATACAACAGGTTTACTCACGCGCAGCAGAACCTTCCTTGTAATCATCTTTGTTGGCAGCCTTCACCCATGACATCATCTTGCGCAGATTACGTCCGACTTCTTCGATTGGATGTTGCTCACCTTTTGCGCGAAGCGCTTTAAATTCTGGCGCACCAGCATCTTGATCATCAATAAATCGCTTTGCAAAAGCTCCACTTTGGATATCTGCAAGAACCGCTTTCATATTTTCCTTGACGCGAGGATCGATAACTCTCGGACCAGAGATGTAATCGCCATATTCAGCAGTATCTGAAACTGACCAACGTTGCTTCGCGATTCCACCTTCATACATCAAGTCAACGATGAGTTTGAGCTCGTGGAGGCACTCAAAGTATGCGACTTCTGGCTGGTAGCCCGCTTCGATTAGCGTTTCGAAACCATATTGCACAAGTTGTGAAGCACCGCCACAGAGAACTGATTGCTCACCAAAGAGATCGGTTTCGGTCTCTTCAGTAAATGTCGTGAGAATTCCTCCGGCGCGGAGACCACCCATAGCTTTTGCATAGGAAAGAGTTAGTGGCCATGCACTACCTGTTGCATCTTGTTCAACTGCAACGATGTCAGGAACTCCACGTCCGGCAACATATTCACGACGTACTAAGTGGCCCGGACCTTTTGGCGCAACCATACAAACATCAATATTTGCTGGCGGCTTGATATATCCAAAACGAATATTAAATCCATGTCCAAAGAAGAGAGCATCCCCTGCTTTGAGGTTCGGCTCAATCGACTCTTTATAAATATGGCGCTGCTTATGATCGGGTGCAAGAAGCATGATGACGGTTGCTTCTTTTACAGCATCCGCTACCGAGAGAACTCTTAGCCCTTCTTCTTCAGCTTTGGCACGTGACTTTGAACCTTCTGCAAGTCCGACTCTGACATCAACGCCGCTATCACGCAGATTAAGCGCATGCGCATGTCCTTGTGAACCGTAACCGATGACCGCAACTTTTCGGCCTTGGATTACCGAAAGATCTGCATCTTCGTCATGATAAATAGTTGCCACGTTCGTTCCAGCTTTCTCGTTAGTTTTGGTAGTCCTCAGTCTGGCTATGCGACTCAGATGAGGCTAGTCCAGTTTCCATCAAAGTTCGTTCTACCAACGTGACATCGCCATTTTCGATAGCGATGAGACCTGATTGAACGAGTTCCTTTACGCCAAACTTATTGAGTTCAGCGAGAAGTGCAGCAAGATCTTTACTGCTTCCAACGCTCTCAATAGTGAGTGAGGCAGATGTCTCTCCAACAATCTCGCCTTTATATTGCGCCACAAGAGCGGCAATAGCATCGCGATTTTGTGGAGAATTCTTTACTTTAACCATGAGTAATTCACGTTGACGTGAATCATCAGACTTCATTTCCTGGATACCAATGACATTTACCAGTTTGAAGAGTTGGGCGCTTACCTGATCGAGCGCATGTCCTTCTAGATTCAAAACGATAGTCATACGGGAAATTGCTGGGTTCTCAGTAGGTCCTACTGCGAGTGAATCAATGTTGTAACCACGACGAGAGAAGAGCGATGCAACTCGAGCAAGAACACCCGGGCTATTTTCAACGAGAACAGAAAGTGTGTGTTGGGCCATGGCTATAACTCCTGAGAATCCCAGTCTGGCGCCATCTCTTTGGCGATCATGATGTCATCATTTGAAGTTCCAGCTGCAACCATTGGCCAGACCATCGCATCGCGATGAACATTGAAATCTACAACTACAGGTGCATCATTGATGGCATTTGCTTCCTTGATGATCTTGTCTACATCGCTCTTCGAGTCACAACGTAAGCCAACACAACCCATCGCTTCTGCAAGTTTTGCAAAGTCAGGAATGCGCTTGGAATGTAAATCTGTATTTGAATAGCGCTGTTGATAAAACAGAGTCTGCCATTGACGAACCATTCCCAAACTTTCATTGTTAATTACCGCAACCTTGATAGGAATATTGTTCAGAGCACATGTGACCAATTCTTGATTTGTCATCTGGAAACATCCGTCACCATCTATAGCCCACACTGGAGTATCCGGTGCGCCAACTTTTGCGCCCATGGCTGCGGGAACGGCGTAACCCATCGTTCCAAGGCCGCCTGAATTCAACCAAGTGCGTGGCTTTTCATACTTAACAAACTGCGAAGCCCACATCTGGTGTTGTCCTACTCCGGCAACATAGATTCCATCAGGTCCGGTAATTGCACCAATTCTTTCAATTACATATTGTGGAGATAGAGAACCATCAGAAGGTTCGTTATAACCGAGTGGATACTTCTCGCGAAGTGATCCCATCTGGCGCCACCACGTTGTGAGATCTGGTTTATTTTTCTTAAATTCTGCTTCAACTGCGGGAATGAGTGCGCGAATCGTTGGACCGAGATCGCCAATAACAGGAACATCTGCATAGCGATTCTTTCCGATTTCTGCGGGATCAATATCGGCATGAATAATCTTGGCATTTACTGCGAATGTGGAGAGTTTTCCGGTTACGCGATCATCGAATCGAGCGCCTAAAGTAATAAGTAAATCAGCTTTCTGTAGCGCGGTTACTGCAGCTACAGTTCCATGCATTCCTGGCATACCAAGATGTTGATGATGGCTATCGGGAAAAGCGCCGCGCGCCATGAGAGTGGTAACAACAGGCGCACCAACAATTTCAGCTAATTTCAATAAATCTTTCGAAGCATTGGCTTTGATTACACCGCCACCAATGTAGAACACTGGTTTAACGGATTGAGCAATGAGAGCTGCCGCATCACGAATCGATTGGGAGTTTGGTTCTACCTGCGGCTTGTAACCTAAGAGATTGAGAGAAGTTGGGTAGTTGTAATCCGTCATTTTCTGGAGAGCATCTTTGGCAATATCAACAAGAACTGGACCGGGCCGTCCGGAATTGGCGATGTAAAAAGCTTCCGCAATCGCTTTTGGAATCTCTCGAGGATCTGTTACCAGATAATTGTGTTTAGTAATGGGCATCGTAACGCCGCGGATATCCGCCTCTTGGAATGCGTCAGTTCCAATTGCAGCTGAAGGAACTTGACCGGTGATGGCAACGACGGGGACTGAATCCATCTGTGCATCGGCAAGTGGTGTAACTAAGTTGGTAGCTCCAGGTCCTGACGTCGCAATACAAACTCCGGCACGGCCAGTGACTTGGGCGTAACCAGTAGCTGCGTGTCCCGCGCCTTGTTCATGTCGAACAAGAATGTGGCGAATCTTTGAATCATAAATTGGGTCGTAGGCCGGAAGAATTGCTCCGCCAGGAATTCCGAACATGACATCGACGCCAGCTTGTTCTAACGCTTTCACGAGAGACTGTGCTCCTGTGATCTGATTACTCATGTTCAACTCCTCTCACTTCCTATTTATCCCCTACTAATGCAAAAACCCTCAGTTTCCTGAGGGTGCGCGTGAACTTGGATTTAGTTCACGCGCAGCGAATCACCACGACTGATACAAGTACTGATACAGATGAGGTGAGCGCTGACATGGGTGAAATTATCCCCTCGCAAAAAGTATGAGTCAACCCCTGAGATACCTATCTCACAATATGAACGGGTGAAAAATCCCGTTTACTCGCAGACCGCACCTTTCGAGGCAGAACCAACGAGTTTCACGAACTTTCCGAGGACCCCACTTGTGAACTTATGAGGTACTGGCTTAAAGGATGCGCGACGAATTTCAAGTTCTCTCTCATCAACTAATAAATCTAAAGTGCGATTCTTGGTATCGATTCGGATGCGATCTCCGTCTTTTACAAATGCAATCGGTCCGCCATCGACTGCTTCCGGAGCAATGTGGCCAACACATAATCCAGTAGTGCCACCAGAAAATCGTCCATCAGTGAGAAGAAGAACTGACTTTCCAAGACCAGCGCCTTTGATTGCCCCCGTGATCATCAACATCTCACGCATTCCTGGTCCACCTTTTGGACCTTCATAACGAATGACAACAACATCGCCAGCTTGAATGGTTCCATCTTCCAGCGCTTGCATCGCAGATTGCTCGCGTTCAAAAACTCTAGCTGGACCTTCAAATACTTCAACACCAACACCTGCAACTTTGGTGACCGCACCATCAGGTGCAAGTGAACCACCAAGAATTGTGATGCCTCCGGTGGTAGCCATCGGATTACTTGTTGCTTTCAGAATTTCACCATCAGGATCAGGTGGATTTATCTCGGCGAGATTCTCGGCCATTGTCTTTCCAGTGACTGTTAAACAATCACCATGGAGCAAACCTGCGTCAAGAAGGGCTTTAAGAATTACTGGAATTCCACCAACTTTATCTACATCGCTCATGACAAAGCGTCCGAAGGGTTTCAGATCTCCGAGGAGTGGAACTTTTGAACCAATACGATGGAAATCTGCGAGTGTTAAATCAACTTTTGCTTCATGTGCAATTGCCAAAAGATGAAGCACAGCATTTGTTGAGCCACCAAGAGCCATGAGCGAAGTAATCGCATTTTCAAAGGCGCGTTTGGTGAGAATTTGGCGAGTGGTGATGCCTTGGCGAATCAACTCAACGACAGCAGCTCCAGATTTAACTGCGTAAGTATCACGTCGGCGATCTACAGCAGGTGGCGCAGCAGAGCCCGGTAGTGAAAGTCCGATGGCTTCGCCAATCGTTGCCATCGTATTTGCGGTGTACATACCGCCGCATGCGCCTTCGCCGGGGCAGATAGCTCGCTCAATCTTGTCGACTTCTGATTGTGAAATCAGTCCACGTGCACATGCTCCAACCGCTTCAAAGGCATCGATGATCGTGACATCTTTGCCATCAACTTGTCCGGGAAGAGTTGAACCTGCATAAACAAAGACGCTTGCAACATCAAGGCGCGCTGCCGCCATCATCATTCCAGGAAGAGATTTGTCGCAACCTGCAAAAGTAACCATTCCATCTAAACGTTCGGCTTGCATAACAGTCTCAACCGAGTCGGCAATTATCTCGCGAGAGACTAGAGAGAAGTGCATTCCTTCATGGCCCATCGAAATTCCATCAGACACGGAGATAGTTCCAAATTGCATCGGAAATCCACCAGCATCAATGACGCCTTGCTTAGAAGCTTTTGCTAAACGATCGAGCGAGAGATTACATGGAGTGATTTCATTCCACGAAGAAGCAATCCCAATTTGTGGCTTGACCCAATCTTCATCTTTCATTCCAACTGCGCGGAGCATGCCGCGTTGTGGAGCTCGCTCCATCCCATCAGTTACAACTCCGGAACGAGGTTTCATGGGATTAGAGTTTTTATTGGTCATAGCAAGAATTCTACTTATGCTTGTCCGAGATGCTTCAGAAGTAGTTCGCGAACTTTTGCGGCGTCGGCTTGTCCTTTAGTTTCCTTCATTATGGCGCCGATGAGGGCTCCGGCAGCAGGGATATGTCCACCGCGAACTTTTTCTGCAACATCTGGTTGAGCAGCAATCGCCTTTTCAATTGCGGCCATCAATGCAGAATCATCGGAAACAACTTTAATGCCGCGCTTTTCGATAATTTCTGCGGGACGTCCCTCGCCGTTAATAACGCCTTCAACTACTTGGCGCGCTAATTTATCTGTGAGATCTCCTTGAGCGATGAGAGCCACAATTTCAGCGACATCCTGAGGGTTAATTGGTAGCTCTGAGGCTGCGACTGCTTTTTCGTTGGCAATACGAGCAATTTCTCCAAGCCACCAACCGCGAGCTCGTGTCGGATCGGCCCCCAATTTCACAGTCTCTTCAACTAAATCGAGAACATCTGCGTTGATCATGGCAGCCATTTCCTTTTCAGGAACTTGCCACTCTTCTTGTAACTTCTTACGGCGCACTGAAGGTTTTTCGGGGAGCGATGCTCGGATTTTCTCAACCAACTCAGAAGATGGAGCAACTGGAACCAAATCTGGTTCTGGGAAGTAGCGATAATCCTCAGCTTGTTCTTTTGAACGACCAGGAGTAGTCAGGCCAGTATCTTCATGGAAGTGACGTGTTTCTTGAGTAACGCGTTCACCTTTATTAAGGAGCTCAGCGTGGCGGATCATTTCACCTCGCACTGCTCGTTCCACTGAACGTAGTGAATTTACATTCTTCGTCTCACTTCGCGTTCCAAGTTTTTCACTTCCAATTAACCGTAAGGAAACGTTGGCATCACAGCGCAAGGATCCTTGTTCCATTTTTACATCGCTAACACCAAGGCCGCGAAGAATGTCGCGAAGTTCAGAGACGTAAGCGCGGGCTACTTCTGGAGCATATTTTCCCGTGCCAGTAACAACCTTGGTAACAATTTCAACCAACGGAATTCCCGCGCGGTTGTAATCCAATAACGAGTAATCAGCTCCATGAATACGTCCAGTTGAACCGCCCATGTGTAGAGACTTGCCAGTGTCCTCTTCCATATGTACGCGTTCGATTTCAATTCGGAAATCTTTTGGTCCTTCTTCAGTATCTACGGTCACATCAAGATAGCCATTGACACAAATAGGCTCGTCGTACTGTGAGGTCTGAAAATTCTTAGGCATATCTGGATAAAAATAGTTCTTACGTGCAAAGCGACTGTATGGAGCGATCGAACAATTGAGCGCTAATCCAATGGCGATTGTGTAATCAATGGCTTTTGCGTTGACGACTGGTAGCGCCCCCGGTAAACCTAAACAGACCGGGCAAGTTTGAGTATTGGGAGCAGCGCCGAATACTGTGTTACATCCGCAGAACATCTTGGACTCAGTCCCGAGTTCAACGTGAACTTCTAAGCCGAGAACTGGTTCGTACTTTGCAATCACATCGTTATACGAAAGAGCCATTACTTGGCTCCTAACGCGGGAGCGTTATCGAGAATTGGTTTACCCCACTTTGCGAGAAGCGCTGCTTCAAGTGCAGATCCAACTTTGTACATACGATCATCTTTCATCGCCGGAGCCATGATTTGGAACCCAGCAGGCAAGTCGTCTTCTTCCGCTAAGCCAGAAGGAACTGACATTCCTCCAATACCCGCTAAGTTTGTTGGGATTGTGGCGATGTCGTTTAGATACATCGCGATCGGGTCATTTGCTTTCTCCCCAATCTTGAACGCTGTGGTTGGAGCAGTCGGCGAAACAAGCACATCAGCTTTTGTGAATGCGTTTTCGAAGTCGCGCGAGATAAGTGTTCGAACTTTCTGTGCACTTCCGTAATAGGCATCGTAGTAACCACTAGATAACGCGTATGTTCCGAGAATTATGCGGCGCTTAACTTCGCGTCCAAAGCCAAGCTGGCGAGTAGCGTTCATAACTTCTTCCGCAGATCCTTCACCTACACGAATTCCGTAACGCATCGCATCAAATCGAGCGAGGTTTGAAGAACATTCACTCGGCGCAATTAAGTAATATGCAGCGAGCGCATAATCAAAGTACTTGCATGAGACTTCAACAATTTCCGCGCCAAGAGATGCAAGGATTTCTAGTGATTGATTAAAGAGCTTCAAGACTCCAGGTTGGTATCCATCGCCCTGAAGTTCCTTGATAACGCCAATCTTCATTCCTTTAACGTTTCCATCTTTTGCAGCTGCAACTACTGGAGGAACTGGCTCGTTAATTGAGGTGGAATCCATGCGGTCATAACCGCCAATCGCTTCATGAAGATAAGCAGCATCAAGAACTGTGCGAGCGCATGGTCCGGCTTGATCGAGCGAAGAAGAGAAAGCAACGAGTCCGTAGCGCGAAACTCCGCCATAAGTTGGTTTAACTCCTACAGTTCCGGTGACTGCAGCTGGCTGACGTATTGATCCACCAGTATCAGTTCCAATTGCTAGCGGCGCTTCAAATGCTGCGAGTGCGGCGGATGATCCACCTCCCGAACCTCCAGGAATACGCGATAGATCCCAAGGATTATGGGTCGGACCATATGCAGAATTTTCGGTAGATGAACCCATTGCAAACTCATCCATATTTGTCTTACCGAGAATGACAATTCCATTTTCTTTCAAGCGGGTAACAACTGTGGAGTCATACGGTGGACGCCAACCTTCAAGCATTTTCGAACCGCAAGTAGTGGGAATTCCCTTTTGGACTAATACATCTTTTAGTGCAAGCGGTACACCAGCAAGTGGAGAAACCTTCTCGCCTGACTTACGCTTTTCATCGACAGCGCGAGCTTGAGCGATTGCGCCATCGGTATCAACATGGAGAAAAGCATGAACATCTCGATCTACTCTTGCAATCTGATCAAGGTGCGCCTGAGTTAATTCAACGCTGGTAATTTCTCCGGCACTAAGCGCGGATGCCATTTCCGAAGCAGACTTTTTTATCATTACTCTTCACCCAAAATTTGTGGAACTTTAAAGCGTTGCTCTTCTTGTGCTGGAGCGCCAGATAACGCTTCTTCGGGCGTCAAACTTGGGCGCACCTCATCAACGCGGAAAACATTCTTTAGCGGAAGTGGATGTGAAGTAGGGGGTACATCTGCACCTGCAACTTCTTGAACCCGAGCAACTGCATCCAAAATGACTGCAAGTTCTTTCGCAAGATGGCTGAGTTCATCTTCCGAGAGGTCGATACGCGCGAGCTTGGCTAAATTTGCAACATCATCGCGGGAAATGTTCGACATAAAGGTCACCTTACCGAGTGCTTCGCATTCTGCGCGAATTACTTTCGGATCTGGCCGTCCCCTCTCACTATCCATGTGGTCGTGGTCATTTGCTCGAGCCCCATAGGTCCACGCGCATGAAGCTTCTGGTTAGAGATTCCAATTTCTGCACCGAAGCCCATCTCTTCTCCATCTGTAAATCGAGTAGAGGCATTGACCATAACTGCTGCGCAATCAGAGAGCGCGATGAATTGATCAGCACTTTCCTGAGACTCAGTAACGATTGCTTCCGTATGGTTCGTGCCATATTTCAATATGTGATCAGAAGCAGCAAGAAGATTGGGAACGACTGCAACATTCATTTCCAATACGCCGTATTCCGTGCTCCAACTTTCTTCGGTTGCCTTCTCAGCAGGAATATTTAATTCCTTAGCAATTCGTAAGGAATCTTCATCGCAATGCAATTTAACGCTCGCGCTATGAAGAGCCTTGAGAGCGACTGGAAGAAATGAATCTTTTACTTTTTCATGAACTAAGAGAGTTTCGGCCGCATTACATACGCTTGGGCGGTGAGTCTTTGAATTTATAAGAATTGGTAGCGCTTTCTCTAGATCTGCCTTTTCATCAACATAAACATGGCAAACCCCAGCACCAGTCTCGATTGTGGGGACCGTAGATTCATCTACCACCATACGAATTAAAGATGCGCTACCACGTGGAATAACAAGGTCAACTTTGCCTCGAGCATTAAGCAGCGCACGAGTTGTATCTCGATCATGTGAAGGGATGAGTTGAATGACATCAGGAGATATTGCGGTTTTTGCGAGCGCCTCACGCATGACCTTAACTAGAACTTCATTACTCTTCTCAGCGGAAGATGAACCACGGAGAAGTGCGGCATTTCCCGACATAAGAAGAATGACTGCTGCATCGACCGTAACGTTAGGGCGAGCTTCATAAACCATTCCAATTACGCCAAACGGAACCGTTACTTGCGTTAACGTTAAACCGTTTTCAAGTGTGCGTTGGCGCAGTACATTTCCAAGTGGATTGGGAAGCGCTGCAACTTTACGTGCGCCACCAGCGATGCCTTGGATTCGATTTTCATTGAGCATCAATCGATCAAGAAGTTGGGAGTTCAATCCGTTAGCTTTGCCGCGTTCCATATCTTCGTTATTAGCAGCGATGATTTCGGGTTGGCGAGCTATGAGCGAATCTGCAATTGCAAGTAGGGCGCTCTTTCGATCTTCGTAGCTAGCTGCAACAAGAGTTCGTGCAGCTTTGCGAGCTGTTCCAGCAAGGTCAGCAATCAATTTGTCATTACTCATAACAGCACCATGTCATCGCGATGGACTAATTCCCGTTCATATTCTGGGCCAAGCTCTCTTGCTAGATCTTTTGTAGAACGTCCCAACATCATTGGTATCTCTTCCGAATCAAATGCGACCAGTCCACGTGCGATAACTGTTCCATTACCTGCTGCAATTTCAACAGTATCTCCAGAGCTAAATTCTCCAGTTACTCCAGTAACTCCAGCAGGGAGCAAAGAAACTCCACGTTCCTTGAGAGCTGTCACCGCGCCATCATCGAGAATCAGTCGGCCACGTGGCGTTGCAGCATGCGCTAACCAGAGCAGACGTGAGGATTTCTTTGAAGTCGCAGCAACAAAGAGAGTTCCTTCTTCAATTCCGTTTAGAGAAGTCGATACTTTTGCGAGCGAAGTTAGCAACATTGGAATGCCTGCACCTGTTGCGATTCGGGCTGCTTCAATTTTTGTGACCATTCCCCCGCTGCCAACCTTTGAACCCGCTCCGCCAATATCTGCGCCAGCTACGTCATCAATACTTTCAACACGCAGAATTTTCTTAGCTGAAGCTTGTGAAGGTGGAGCGTCATAAAGAGCATCGACATCCGAGACTAATACCAATAAATCGGCGCCAACGAGATGTGAAACAAGTGCGGCAATTCGATCATTATCTCCGAAGCGGATTTCTTGGGTACCGACCGAGTCATTTTCATTAATAATAGGAACAACACCAAGTTGGAGAAGTTTAAAGAGCGTGCGCTGTGCATTTTGATAGTGCGAACGACGAACAATGTCTTCAATTGTGAGGAGTACTTGCGAAGCAGTTATTGAATAGCGACGGAAAGATTCCGTGTAGCTATGAATCAAGAGACCTTGACCAACCGAAGCTGCAGCCTGTTGGGTCGCAAGATCTTGTGGTCTGGAATTGAGCCCGAGAGGTGCTAGACCAGCAGCAATCGCTCCTGATGAAACAACTATGACTTCTTTTCCAGCTTTCTTTAATTGTGCAACGGCATCAACCAGCGTTGAAACGGCAGCGTTATCAAGGCCAGCGCCATCTTTACCGGTAAGCGATGAAGAGCCGATCTTTATGACGATACGACGCGCTTGAATAACTTCATCACGTGTCATGTCGACTCCTTTTCTGAACTACTCTCAATCTGAGGGTTTGTGGGATCAACAGCTTTGTACTCCCACTGTTGTGCTAATTCATCGTCATCGAGCTGATCAATAGCCTCTTCGTCGTATTTCTCCCAACCACGCGGAATACGCATGTCATCACCGCGAGGACCAGAAAGTAATTCGGCGCCAGCTTCGATCGTTGGTTCCCAATCAAATACAACGGCGTCATCGCCGATTCCGATTCGGACTTCATCACCTTGTTTTGCGCCCAGCTTAAATAATTCCTTTTCGACCCCAAGACTTGCCAATCGATCTGCAAGGTAACCGACTGCCTCTGCATTACTGAAATTTGTCTGGTGAACCCAACGTTCTGGTCTCGCACCTATCACTGTGAATGAACCATCTTCATTTGCAGAAACTTTAAATCCGGCATCATCAATTGGTGTTGGGCGTAGAACAATTCGCGCTTTCTCTTCTTGAGTTTGGCGAGTGCGATATTCCTGAACAAGTTTCGACATTGCATAAAGCAGTGGTTCAAGACCAATACGAGCAGCCGCCGAAATTTGATAGACCTCGTATCCACGTTCACGAAGTGCCGGCTCCACCATATCTGCCATCGCTTTTCCATCGGGAAGGTCAACTTTATTGAGCGCCACAATTCGTGGACGATCGCTTAAATCTTCGGCATACATCTTCAGCTCATTTTCAATGATGTCGAAATCTTTGATTGGATCACGGTCGCTCTCAAGAGTTCCACAATCAAGCACGTGCACGAGTGCAGCACAACGTTCTACGTGACGAAGGAATTGCAAGCCAAGTCCTTTACCTTCAGATGCGCCAGGAATAAGTCCGGGAACATCAGCAACGGTAAAGCGTGAATCTCCAGCCTGAACAACGCCAAGATTTGGAGCCAACGTCGTAAATGGATAATCAGCAATCTTTGGTCGCGCTGCAGAAATAGCTGCAACAAGTGAAGACTTTCCAGCGCTGGGATAACCAATTAATCCAATGTCTGCAACAGATTTGAGTTCCAGAATGAGTGTGCGCTTTTCTCCCGGTTCACCAAGAAGAGCAAAACCAGGTGCGCGACGACGCGATGATGCGAGAGCGTTATTTCCTAAACCGCCAACGCCGCCTTTTGCGGCAACAAATCGAGTTCCATTTCCAACTAAGTCAGCAAGAATTCGACCATCTTTAGTCATCACAACTGTTCCGTTGGGAACACCAAGAATCAGATCTTCTCCATCTGGTCCATTCTTGAGCGCCCCATAACCTTGACGACCAGAACTTGCGTTGCGGTGTGGTGAGTGATGAAAGTCGAGCAGAGTTGTAACGCTTGAATCTACGACAAGAATTACATCGCCACCACGACCACCACTGCCACCATCTGGACCACCGAGTGGAACAAACTTCTCGCGGTGAACAGATACACAACCATCTCCACCTTTGCCTGCGGAGGCATGGAGAGTTACGCGATCAACGAATGTTGCCATTACTTAACTCTCCTTTCGCTAGTAGAAATAAAAAACGGGCCCGTAGATACGGACCCGCAATTTATTAAGTCCGTTGTGTTAGGAAACCGGAACGATATTTACGACGCGACGACCACGAGCGCTTGAAAACTCAACCGCACCTGAAGCAAGTGCAAAGAGAGTGTCGTCCTTACCGATTCCTACATTCTTTCCTGGGTGGAACTTTGTGCCACGTTGACGTACGAGAATCTCGCCGCTGTTGACTACCTGACCACCGAAGCGCTTGATACCAAGAAATTGCGGATTGGAATCGCGACCATTACGGGTTGAGGAGACGCCTTTTTTGGATGCCATGTTTTTTCAGCCCCTTACTTCACACCGTTAATCGCAGTGATTTTCACGCGAGTGTTCTTTGAACGAAAACCTTGACGGCGACGATAACCAGTCTTGCTCTTGTAACGAAGAATATGGATCTTTGGACCCTTAACCTCTTCAACAATTTCGCCAGTTACTTTTACGCCAGAGAGAACTTTTGGATCGGATGTGACAGCAGCGCCATCAACGACAAGGAGCGCAGGGAAACTAACGGTTGAGCCGGCAGCTGCATCGATACGATCTACAAAGACGGTATCGCCAACAGCGACTTTTTCCTGGCGTCCGCCAGCCTTAACAATTGCGTACACGATTGTCCTTCCGATGCTTTCTTTAATAGCTTGCGGAGCGAAAGTTCTTGATGAACCTTGCTCGCGAGCAGGGGCCTAGGTTACGGATTGAGCCTAGGTAGGGTCAAACTGAGTTAGGCGGTCACTACCCCAGAGCTGGATGCCCTGCGGCGGCGGCGACCAAAACGCGGTTTACCGTCTTTTTCTTCGGTCTCAGTTGAGGGCTCATCCGAAGGAGTCTGCGAATCAGCGGCTTCTTCGACCTCAGAATCCTCCTCACTCTTGTTTTCAAAAGTGGGAGCGATTTCGCGATCAAGGCTCTTTTTATTTACAGGTTCCATATGAACATGGATTCCGCGTCCACCACAGCTTTCACATGTAGTCGAGAAAGCTTCAATCAAACCTTGGCCAACGCGCTTACGAGTCATTTGAACAAGGCCGAGTGAGGTTACTTCAGCAACTTGATGTTTAGTGCGATCGCGGCCAAGGCATTCGACTAAACGTCGGAGAACTTGCTCGCGATTGGATTCCAAAATCATATCGATGAAGTCGATAACGATAATTCCACCTAAGTCGCGCAATCTAAGCTGGCGAGCAATTTCTTCTGCCGCTTCTAGATTGTTCTTAGTAACTGTCTCTTCTAGATTTCCGCCTTTACCAATGAATTTTCCAGTGTTGACATCAATTACAACCATGGCTTCAGTGCGATCGATGACAAGCGAACCACCCGAAGGAAGATAAACCTTACGATCAAGAGCCTTAGCGAGTTGTTCATCCACACGATTTTCAGTGAAGAGATCTTTTGCTCCACTCCACTTTTCAATCTTGGCAATGAGTTCAGGGGCGATGTGGCCGAGATAATTATTAATATCTTCCCACGCGCCATTACCTTGAACGGTAAGTTTGCGGAAATCTTCATTGAAGATATCGCGGATTACGCGAACCGTTAGATCTGGCTCGCCATAAAGCAAAGTGGGGGCATTAGTGCTGGTGTTTTCAGATTTCTTTTTTATATCTTCCCATTGCGCTTTGAGACGAACAACATCGCGTGTTAGCTCTTCATCAGATGCGCCTTCTGCAGCAGTTCGGACGATAACGCCTTCTTCATCAGTGATAAGACCTTTGAGAATGTCTTTTAGGCGAGCGCGTTCAGAATCAGGAAGTCGACGAGAGATTCCGCTCATTCCTCCACCAGGTACGTAAACCAAGTAACGTCCAGGAAGAGAAATCTGGCTGGTGAGGCGTGCACCTTTTTGACCGATGGGATCCTTTGTTACTTGAACTAGAACTGATTGGCCAGTCTTAAGAACGCGCTCAATCTTGCGCTCCTGATTATCTGTAAGACCTGCAGCATCCCAATTCACTTCACCGGCATAGAGAACTGCGTTACGACCTTTACCGATATCAACGAAGGCAGCTTCCATTGAAGGAAGTACGTTCTGAACTTTTCCAAGATAAACGTTACCTACATATGAAATATTGCTATTTCGATTAACGTAGTGCTCAACGAGAACATTGTCTTCCAATATTGCAATCTGAGTGCGATCACCTTGTTGGCGAACTAACATCTCACGATCAACTGATTCTCGACGTGCCAAAAATTCTGCGTCGGTAAGAATTGTTCCGCGTCGGCGATTCTCTCGATATTCTCCGTATCGTCCGCGGTCACGTCCGCGGTCACGATCTCTATCGCGATCTCTGAAACGACGATCATTGCGATTACCACGATCGTTCCGATCGAAATTCTTTCTGTCTCTAACTGGGCGTTCTTGCGCAGGGCGCGCTTCACGAACTTTTACAACGGCAACGACGCCATCTTCTTCAACTACTTCACCAGGTGTGACTCCATCCGAGCCTGATCGGCGACGGCGACGGCGTTTCTTAAATCCAACCGAGGTTGGTGATTCTTCATCAACGACAGGAGATTTAGAACTTTCTTGAGAAGTTTGTTCTCCGCCTTCTTTTTCTGAACGGCGACGACCCCGTCCACCTCTGCGGCGACGGCGGCGGCGATTGTCATTTTCAGATTCAGAATCAGAGACGACTTCGCTACTTCTGGTGACTGGTTTCTGGGCGGCAGGTTTTTTCTCTGTACGCGCCTTAGGAGCAGCAGCTACAACTGGAGCTGCTTGGAAGATAGGAGCAGGAATTACACCCGCAGTTTTCGACTTCTTCTCTTTTGTTGGAGCTTCATTTGCCGACGAATCAGCAGAAGCTTTACCTGAACTTTTCTTCACAGCGCGCTTACGCACTTTTTTTGGCTCATCAGCCATACGATCAAATCCTTTTTTGATGCCCTTGCGGACATATGCTTAAAAATCTTCTGGTGGCGCCTTTATCTGGATCAGCCGACCGCACCTAGAGAGCGGTCCTGGCGACCTCAAGAATGTGAGGCGATTCGAACCTGAGAAGTATGGCAGAAGAAGAGGTTCTCCGCCTAATTCCCGCGTATTCCCAGAGTTTAACGGGTTCGTTGATAGACGTTTTGAAGTAATCCAATTCCAATCATGTTCGCAAACATGCTTGAGCCACCATAAGAGAGGAAAGGTAGAGGAACGCCAGTCATAGGCATTAGTCCCATCGTCATGCCGATATTTTCAAATATCTGGAATGAGAACCAAGCAATAACGCCAACGCAAACCATCCGACCAAACAAGTCATTAGTGTTTCTAGCAATCGCAAATGCCCTCATCAAAATTATGCTGTAAAGAATTAAAATTAGGCCAGATCCTAAGAAGCCAATCTCTTCGCCAGCAACAGTAAAAATAAAGTCTGTGTGTTGTTCAGGTACAAATCGACCATTTGTTTGAGGACCATCAAATAAGCCTTTGCCAAACAATCCTCCGGAACCAATCGTGATACGCGCCTGACGTAACTGGTAACCACTCGCTTGTGGATCTGCGGAAGGGTCAACAAAGGAACGGAGGCGGTTTAATTGATATTGACTAACTTCTCCACTTGCAACAGCCAAATAAGCTCCAGTAACGCCAACAATCAACAATCCAATTACCCAACGTAGCCGCGCTCCTGAAACAGCAATCATAGTTATAACGCAAGCAGCAATGATCAAAACCGTACCAAGATCTGGCTGCGCAACAATTAACAAGACAGGCACTGCTGCTACCGCAAGAGATTGCAAAACTTGTCTATCTGTTGGCTCATCTTCTCCCGCAATTCGTTCTGAGAGAATGAGTGCCATCCCAACAATTATTGAAATTTTCGCCAACTCTGCAGGTTGAATTTGAAATCCACCTGGGAATGAAATCCACGACTTGGCACCGTTGACAGTTGAGCCAACTCCTGGAATGAGAACTGCGATGAGGCCAAGAACACCTACACCCCAAACAATTGGCGTATAAGCCCGCAATAAGCGGTAATCAATGAGCGTCGTTCCATACGCGAGCGCTATACCAATAATTACATTAACAATCTGACGCTTAAGGTAATACTCAGGATCGAGCCCGTTTGATGCAAACCAATCGCGCGTGGCGGCATAAACCAAGATTATTCCGATGAAGAGCAGCAACAGCACTGCTGTATTCATGATGCGGTCAGCACCTGAGAAGAGTCCAGATTTCTCCTTGCCGTGTCGGTTAAAAGATATTGTCACGATATCGAACCTTTTGATGCATCAATTTTCGGAAGTTTTGTTGGTAGTCCGTTTGGAAATATCGCTACTTGACCGTTGGTGCCGAAGATATGTTCGTAAATTTTTCTTACACCAACTCCGCTCGTGCTTGCTCCGAAACCTCCCTGACTAACCATCATTACAACCACATATTGTGGATCTTTGCTTGGCGCATAAGATGCAAACCAAGAGGTGTCATCTTTACTAGAGCCGTCAAGATTTCGACCAAAAACCTGACCCGTTCCAGTCTTACCACTTATTTCAACTCCGACTCCAGCAAAGGCGCCTCTAGCTGTTCCAGAAGTTACAACTGCACGGAGCGAGTTCTGCAAGAATTTAAGAGTGCTCTTCTTAATTGGTAACGTTCCACTCGTTTGAGGTGTGAAATTCTTTAAAACTCTTCCACTCGGCTCGACAATCGCCTTAGCAATTTGTGGAACAACCAATTTTCCACCATTGGCGATGGCAGAGTACATCACGGCTAATTGAAGTGGAGTCATTAAAGTATCACCTTGACCGATAGAAAAATTCACCATGTCACCTGCACGAACTTTGTCTCCGTCGAGACAGTTTTCTCGAGCAAGTTCAATCAAATACGCAGTGAGCTGAGATTTCTTTGCGCGCTTTTCGTAGTTGCAATAGAAATCCTTATTTTTCTCATACCAGTTAGCCTTCCAATCTCGATTAGGAAGCCGTCCTTGAAGTTCTGAAGGAAGATCAATGCCTGTCTTCTTTCCAACCCCAAAACCTGAGGCAGAATTGAAGAAATAGTCATTCGGTGAACTCTTGGGCTTCAATCCCCCATCGCGAACCCATTCATCATATGCAATCTGATACCAAATTGAGTCGCACGAAATTGCCATCGCAGTAGTTAAATTGATTCGTCCTGCGGCTTTGCTATCAAAGTTTCGGAATGTTCGATTACCAATTTGCACTTCTGCAGGGCAAAGATAAGTGTCTTTCAAGCTATAGCCCGCATCTACTGCGGCAGCAAGTGAGACAACTTTGAATGTGGATGCGGGAGCAAACGTTCCTTGAATCGCGCGCGAAAGAGCCGGAACTCCACTCTTCTGGCTATATAAATCTTTTGCTTGTTTAACAGTAATTCCATTTTCCCAAATATTTAAATCGTAATCAGGATAGGAAGCCATAGCTAAGACGCCGCCAGTCTTTGCGTCAAGAACAATTGCAGCACCTGAATCGCCGCGATAGCCCATTCCGCGCGCCCGCAAAACTGAATTCTTTAATTCTTGTTCCACAGCCGATTGAAGTTTTGCGTTGATATTGAGAATTACGTGATTACCAGGAACCGATGGTGTATTTCGCGACTCTTGGGTTACCGCTTCTTTCCGGTCAACAATGACAGTTTTTACTCCAGCCTTGCCCCGCATAGCGTCGTCGTAAACAACTTCAATTCCAGCTTTACCAATTAGTTCATTTCTATAGTAACGCTTTCCCTCTTCATTGTTGAGATCAGCTTCAGTAATTGGGCCGAGGTAACCCAGAACATGAGTTCCACGTTCACCCGCATATCCAGGATAAAAACGAATTGAAACTGGTTCTGCACCGATTCCCGGGAAAAGATCAGATTGTTCAAGAATTGTCAGAACTTGATTTTGAGTGGCCTCTTTGGTGATGGGAATTGGCTGATAACGATTTCCATTCCAACAGCCATTGCGATCACCTTTAGCAAGTTCGCCACAAAGTCTGGTGCGTGCATAGATATCGTTGTAATTGAGCTTCAATATCTCCGCGACGCGAGCGAGAACTGATTGACCTTTATCGTCTTGCTTATCAAGAACAGACCGATCGGCTGTGACCATCAAGCCAGCTTTATTTGTGGCAAGAAGGTTTCCCTCATTATCAACAATCAGGCCACGAAGTGCTGGAGTGACAATATCTCTACTCTGAATATCTAGCGCTGCCTCTTGATATCTCGGACCATCTGCAATTTGAAGATAGAAGAGTCGACCAACCAGCGCAATCATGAGTGATGCAACAAATACTTGGACAACTAAGAGGCTGAGTTGCGAGCGATTGCGCATTTATCGGTTCCTCGCAGTAAGCGTGGCTCGATAGAGCGCAATAGTTATAGGAACATATAAAGGCGAAAGTAAGAGTGCCCACATCGCATTACCAAGAATTTCTTGCGATACATACGAACCAGAGCCAACATCTTGGCCAAGTATTGCGCCAAACAATAAGAAAAGAAGGAGTGCTACCGAGCTTCCAACCACCGTGACCACTGTCATGACGACGGGGCTTAATTCGGAATCAAGTGCTGCTCTTACGTTTGTGGCAAGAATGTAACTCATACCTGTTAACACTAGAGTCCATAAACCAAAAGGTGCTTCAAGAGTTGGCGATAAATCAAGGATGAATCCAGCTATAAATCCGGTAGTGACAGCGCTATTGCGCTCTTCTTGCATTATCCATGCCATGAAGAAAGCTAAGTAGAGCGAAAACCCTCCGATAAAAAAGTTAATTCGATTAAGGACAGCTTCCTGTGTAATGAATAAGAAAAAATAAATACCGAAAATTGCCGGTAAACGATTGAGGGTCACGTTTTTACTCGCTAGGAGTTGGGGTGGGAGTAACAAAAACTGTGACCGTAGGCGCAGGACGTGGCGCTTGCGGAACGAGTGAATCCCCCGGATTTCCACTGATGCTTTCAAGCACAACACTTACGACTCCAAGCGCGTTGAGATCAACAAAACCAAGAACTCTTCCTTGCTTTGTAAGTTGACCAGTTGCATTGTCTACAGTGATTACCTTTCCGACTGGTACACCAGGAACAAATGGTTTATCTCCTGAACTTCCGCGGGAAAGTAATACATCGCCTGCTTTAATCTGTCCGGTTGCACTAAGCATTCGCAACGAGAATTTACCTTCGCCTTCTCCAGACAAAATGCCCATATCTTGACTGCCTGCTACACGAACTCCTATGCGGAACGATGGATCGCTCATCAATAAAACGACAGCAGAAGTTGCAGTTGTTGACTTTACGACTCCGACAAGCCCGCCAGCTGCGATGACTGTCATATCTCGCTTAATTCCCGAGTTCGAACCAGAGTCCAGCACAATGGTTTCTCCAAATGTTCCAGTGCCGCCTTTACTAATGACCCGAGCAGATACAACTTTGTAGCGCGCTTTGCCTGCAAGATCTAGAACGCCTTTAAGTTGTTCCAGCTCACCTACGACATTTTCATTGAGGATTATTTGGCTTTTGAGTTCTTCATTCTCTGCTTTTAGCGCGTCAATCTTAGATTTCGTGCGCCCCAAATTTGTAATGTCTTCAAATAGATTGCTGATAGGCGAGAGGAAATTACTTCCAGCGCGCTGAACGGGCGCTAAGAAACTTTGAGTTCCGCTTCGAATTGACGAAATTAAACTTACTCCACGCAAATCGAGAGTAATTAGAAATAGAGAAGTGACCAAGAGCGAAACCCATAAGAGTCGCGTTCTATTGGTTCCACGATTCGCCATAAATTACCTATCGGCGAGGCTCGGAGATTAAAACCTTCTCTAGCGCTTCGAATTCTTCAACGCACTTGCCTGAACCTTCAACGACGGCTTGAAGTGGACGCTCAGAAACATGAATTGGCATACCTGTTTCGTGGCGCAGCCTTTCATCAAGACCTTTGAGAAGCGCTCCTCCACCTGTAAGAACAATTCCACGATCCATGAGGTCAGCAGCAAGTTCTGGAGGAGTTTTATCCAGAGTGTTCTTCACTGCATTAACAATTGCATTGACAGGTTCTTCGAGCGCTTTGCGAATATCTTCTGATGACACAACGATTGTTTTTGGAAGTCCAGTCGCAAGATCGCGTCCGCGAATCTCGGCATCAGGTTCATCGCGTAGTGGATAAGCAGAACCAATCGCCATCTTTATTTCTTCAGCAGTGCGCTCGCCAAGCATGAGAGAAAATTCTTTCTTGACCCAGTTCATAATCGCGTGGTCTAACTCATCTCCACCAACGCGAATTGAAAGAGCAGAAACAATTCCACCCAAGGAAATAACAGCCACTTCTGTGGTTCCGCCGCCAATATCTACAACCATATTGCCGGTCGGCTCATGAATTGGAAGACCAGCACCAATTGCTGCTGCCATTGGCTCTTCAATGATGTAAACCTTGCGTGCGCCGGCTTCGTATCCCGCATCTTTAACAGCGCGCTGTTCAACGCCAGTAATACCCGATGGAACGCAGATGACAATACGAGGTTTTGCAAGGTAAGTGCGCTTGTGAACCTGGCGGATGAAGTACTTAATCATCAAAGCAGTCGTATCAAAGTCTGCGATAACGCCGTCTTTGAGTGGGCGGATAGCCACAATGCTGCCAGGAGTACGGCCAATCATTTTCTTTGCTTCAGTTCCAACTGCGAGGACTGCGCCAGTTTCTTGATTAACAGCAACCACGCTTGGCTCGTTAAGCACAATGCCTTTACCTCGAACATAAACCAAGGTATTTGCAGTACCAAGGTCGATCGCCATATCGCGACCTAAGAATGTCCAACGGTTAGCTTGGTTTGCCATTTCTATTACTCCTTACAGGTTGGGGAAGAAAATCTTGATTTCACGTTCTGCGGACTCAACCGAATCAGAACCATGAACAATGTTTTGAACAACTCGAGTGCCTTGATCGCGCGCAAGATCACCACGAATAGAACCAGGGGCAGCAACTGTTGGATCAGTTGCGCCAGCAAGAGAACGGAAACCTTCAATCACTCTCTCACCTTCTGCAATCATGGCAACAATTGGTCCAGAGAGCATGAACTCCATTAGTGGTTCGTAAAAGGGCTTTCCTTTATGTTCTGCGTAGTGCGCTTCAAGCATTGACTTATCTGCAGTCAACATGCGCAGTGCAGAAACTGAATAACCTTTTCGTTCTACGCGAGCAATAACTTCGCCAACAAGTCCACGACGCACACCATCTGGCTTAACCAAAATTAGCGTGCGTTGAGCTGAGGAAGTCGAGTTAGTCACGGGGTAAGTCTATTGTGAATTTTTACCTTCGCGACCCTCGTTAAAAGCCGCCCTGGCAGCCTCACCCTTACGACCCACCACAATGGCGGCAACCCACAATCCAAGGAATATCGCCCCAAGGAAGAACATTGTGAAAACAACAAAGCCGTAAGAAACCATCAGAATTTGAACTATCCAACCCAGGATCCAACCTGTCTTCCGCTTTAAAGATCCCGCTGCCAGAAAAGCAAGAAGTGCGATGACTCCACCAAAAATGAGTCCATTCGTACTGGGAAGATCTTTTGCTAGAAGTAGCGCAAAGCCCATAATAAAAATTTCCATAACGAGAACGCTACGCGCCAACATCTTCATTAACGTTTCTCCTTCAGACGTCTAATAATTCCGCGAGCCTCACCGGCGGTAACCACAGAGCCTGCGACAAGAACTGCTGTGTTTGAATCGCTTACTCCATTATCCAACTTTGCTTGTTCTATTGCTTTAACAAGTGCTTCTTGAAGTGACTCAATTGCAGTTACCCGATCATTTCCAAAAATTCCATCTGCAATTGATTTCAGTTCTGATAATTCAGCAGCGCGATGAGAGGAATTCTTGGAGACAATTAAGCGGCCTATCACGCTCTCTAGCTCTTCCAGAATTCCATCAACATCCTTATCTCCCATTGGAGCAACGACTCCGATGATCGATTCAAAGTCAAACTCTTCGGAGATAGTTTTCTTTAATGATTGAGCGCCATGAGGATTATGAGCTGCATCGATGATTACGGTGGGATTACGCATGATAATTTCACACCGACCAGGAGAGGTGGCATTTATTAGCGCTTCACGAACTACCTCTTCATCCAATTTGCTCTCCCCTGCGAAAACCTCAACTGCAGCAATAGCTGTTGCGGCGTTGGCAGCTTGATGTGCACCGTGCAGTGGAAGAAAGAGATCGTTGTACTCACCGTAGACGCCCGCAATCGAGATGAGCTGTCCTCCAACTGCCAGTGCTCGATTCTTAACGGCGTACTCAATACCTTCTCTAATGGGGGTCGCATCTACTTGAGCGGATTTATGCATTAAAACTTGGGCAACTTCTGGTTCTTGACGAGCTAGAACAGCGAATGAACCCTCTTTAATAATTCCTGACTTGGTTAGTGCAATCTTCTCAAGGGTATCGCCTAAGTACTCCATATGATCAAATCCAATTGGAGTGATGACTGAGACATCGGCGTTGATGACATTTGTGGAGTCCCACTCTCCACCCATCCCACATTCGAAGATGCCAACATCTACTGGAAATTCTGCAAAGGCAACAAATGCCAAGGCGCACATAGATTCAAAGAATGAGAGTTTGTTTGGCATTCGTGAGTCAATGAGATCTAAATACAGTGCGATATCGTTATAAGTTGCGATCATTCCTTCAGGTGAAATTGGTTCGCCATTGATTGAAATTCGCTCTAGGAAACTTTCGAGATGCGGGCTAGTAAAGCGACCTGTGCGCATGCCTAGCTGGAAGCACAATGAATCAATAAGTCGAGTGGTTGTTGTCTTTCCATTTGTTCCGGCAATGTGAATTGTGGGATAGGAAAGTTGAGGTGAGCCAAGTGCATCCGCAAGAGCTGCAATTCGATCAAGCGTCGGTGCAATCCTTGTTTCTGGCCAACGATTAAGGAGCGCTTTCTCTATTGCATCAAGACGCTCTAAGTCATCCTTGCTCGTCATTGTTATTCTTTAGGTAACGCCGCAAGTAGCGCGTTGATACGTACTATTTCTGTTTCGCAAAATTCCATTCGATCACGGATTGTTTTCACAACATCCATCGGAGCTTTCGCCATAAAATTTTCGTTTTCTAGTTTTACTCGAGCTGTATCTTGATCCTTCTTAATAGCCTCAAGATCTTTTGTTAGACGCGCACGTTCGGCTTTAACATCAATGCTTCCAGTTAAGTCGAAATGAACTACAAAATCGCCCACTTCAATCTTGGCGCTGGGTTTAAAGGAATCCCCTGGTGCATCAAGGCGCACCAAAAAGCGAAGTGCCGCTTCATAATCAGCGAGCGCGCCTTTGAGGCCATCGATCTGTGCCACAACCCGTGCCGAAGTTTTAATGCCTTGGTCGCTTCTAAAGCGGCGAATCTCAGTAATGAGACGTTGCATATCTTCAACTACGCCAAGTGCCTCTTCATCTTGCTCTGCGACCTTTGCAGTTGGCCATTCGGCAATCACAAGTGACTCACCCGAAGTAAGTGCTGTCCATAGCGCCTCAGTGAGGAACGGCATTGTTGGATGCATGAGACGAAGTAGTTGATCAAGGACATGTCCGAGCACGCGACGAGTTTTTTCTGCTTCGACTCCACCTTTCGCAAAAGTGTCTTTGATTAACTCGAGATACCAATCACAAACTTCATCCCAAGCAAAGTGATAGATCTCTTCACAACCTTTAGCAAATTCAAATGTTTCAAAGAGTTGATCAGCTTTATTTATTGTTGAATCAAGACGGCTCAAAATCCAGCGATCGATGTGGTTGAGTGAAGCGCGATCTGGAAGTGGGCCTGAAACTGTCGCGCCGTTCATCATTGCAAAACGTGAAGCGTTCCAAACTTTTGTTGCAAAGTTTCGAGCGCCGGCAATCCATTCTTCGGCAAGTGCTTGATCAGTTCCGGGATTTGCGCCGCGCGCTAAAGTAAAGCGGAGCGCATCTGAACCGTACTTATCCATAAACTCAAGCGGATCAACAGTGTTGCCGCGCGATTTACTCATCTTCTTACCATGTTTATCGCGTACCAAGCCGTGAAGTGCAATCACTTTAAATGGAGGAACTCCATCCATCGCGAAGAGGCCAAATAACATCATGCGAACAACCCAGAAGAAGAGAATGTCGTATCCCGTTACTAAGACACTTGTTGGATAGAACTTCTTCAAATCATCGGTGTTGTTAGGCCAACCTAAAGTTGAAAAAGGCCAGAGTGCAGATGAGAACCACGTATCAAGAACATCTGGATCTTGTTCGTAGCCTGCAGGAGCGCTTTCTCCCGGTCCCACCACAACTACTTCGCCATTTGGTCCGTACCAAACAGGAATGCGATGACCCCACCAAAGTTGGCGAGAGATACACCAATCATGCATATTGTCGACCCATTCAAAATATCTTGGTTCCATAGAAACGGGATCAATTTTTACTTTTCCATCACGAACTGCATCACCCGCCGCTTTTGCAAGTGGCGCAACTTTCACAAACCATTGTTTAGAAAGTCGAGGTTCGACCGTGGTATCGCAGCGGGAACAATGTCCAACGGCATGAATATATGGGCGCTTCTCGGAAACAATACGACCCATACTCCGTAATTTTTCGACAACAGCTTTTCGCGCATCAAAGCGATCCATGCCATCAAATTCTGTGCCCGTGCCATCCATGACGCCATGTTCATTCATAATCACAATGAGTGGAACGTTATGGCGCATTCCCATCTCAAAGTCATTAGGGTCATGAGCCGCAGTAACTTTCACAGCGCCAGTACCAAATTCTGGTTCTACTAACTCGTCGGCAATGATAGGAATCATTCGGTTTACTAGTGGAAGCAGCACTGACTTGCCAATCATGTGCTTGTAGCGTTCATCGCTAGGGTGTACAGCAACGGCGCCGTCTCCCAACATTGTTTCAGGACGTGTAGTGGCTACCGTGATATTTAATTCGTCATCGCCATAACGAACTTGAACAAATTCGCCAGCATCATCGCTATGGTCTACTTCGATATCCGAGAGCGCTGTTAAGCAACGTGGGCACCAGTTAATAATCTTCTCTGCTCGATAAATGAGGTCTGAGTCGTAAAGGCGCTTGAAGATCGTGAGGACCGCTTCGGAGAGTCCTTCATCCATAGTGAAGCGTTCCCGGCTCCAATCAACGCTATCGCCAAGGCGTTTCATCTGGCCAAGAATTGCGCCGCCAGATTCTGCTTTCCAAGTCCAAACTTTTTTAACAAATTCTTCACGACCAAGATCGTGACGAGATTTTCCTTGAGCTGCTAATTGTTTTTCTACAACGTTTTGGGTTGCGATTCCCGCATGATCCATTCCAGGAAGCCAGAGAGTTTCATAACCTTTCATCCGCTTCATACGTGTTAACAGATCTTGAATTGTGTGATCCAGCGCGTGGCCGATGTGAAGGCTGCCGGTGACATTTGGTGGAGGAATTACTATTGAGAAAGGTTTCTTTGAAGATTGTGAATCAGCTTTGAAATATCCTGCATCAAGCCATTTTTGGTAGAGCGGACCTTCAATCTCGCTAGGAGAAAATTGCGAAGGCAGCTCTGACATAAGGCGAGATACTACCGATGATTACGCGGTCTTTTCTTCTCCACGTTTTGCAGAACGCTTAACGCTATTTGGTCCGCGCTCAAGATATGTCGGCGCCGCCTTTGCGGTAATCACTTCTGGAGTGACGAGCACCTTGCCAATTTCTTTCTTGCTTGGCACTTCGTACATCACAGGAAGTAGAACTTCTTCCATGATGGCTCGCAGACCTCGTGCACCTGTGCCTCGCGCGATAGCTTGGTCGGCGATTACTTCAAGAGCTTCCTTTGTGATTTCAAATTCGACATCATCCATCTCAAAGAGGTGCTGATATTGACGTACTAAAGCATTTTTTGGCTCGGTAAGGATTTGTAGAAGTGCAGCGCGATCAAGGTTTTCAACCGAAGTAACGATGGGAAGGCGGCCAATGAATTCAGGAATCATGCCGAATTTCAATAGATCTTCTGGCATGACATCTGCAAATGGATCGTTGGTTTGCTTGTCTTTTTCGGTCTGAAGTGTGGCGTTAAATCCAACACCGGCTTTGCCTTTACGTCCTTCAATAATCTTCTCAAGACCAGCAAATGCGCCACCCACAATAAATAGAACGTTGGTGGTATCGATTTGAATAAATTCTTGGTGCGGATGTTTACGTCCGCCTTGTGGCGGAACAGATGCAGTTGTGCCTTCCAAAATCTTTAATAGCGCTTGTTGTACGCCTTCGCCAGAAACGTCACGTGTGATGGAAGGGTTCTCGCTCTTTCGTGCCACCTTATCGATTTCATCAATATAGATGATTCCAGTTTCTGCTTTCTTCACATCAAAATCAGCCGCTTGAATCAACTTGAGCAGAATATTTTCAACATCTTCACCAACGTATCCAGCTTCGGTGAGAGCAGTTGCATCTGCAATTGCAAATGGAACGTTGAGCATACGGGCCAGGGTCTGGGCTAGAAGAGTTTTTCCGCAACCTGTTGGGCCAAGCAAAAGAATGTTGCTCTTCGAAAGTTCAACGCCGTCCTCGCGGTGGCGATCGCCAGATTTAATTCTCTTGTAGTGGTTATATACCGCGACGGAGAGTGATTTCTTTGCGCGATCTTGGCCGATTACATATTGATCTAGAAAATCGTAAATTTCCTGTGGTTTGGGAAGTTCTTTTAGGCCTTCAGACGATGCTTCGCTTAATTCATCTTCAATGATTTCATTACAGAGATCAATACATTCGTCGCAGATATAGACGCCTGGGCCAGCGATAAGTTTCTTGACTTGTTTCTGAGTTTTGCC
>DAIOTH010000006.1:0-29268 GCA_036752125.1 Candidatus Nanopelagicaceae bacterium
CAGAAGAATTCGCCCGAATCTGTAAATTCCATCGCGTTCTTTAGGCTCAAAGTTTAGGCTCAAAGTTTGGGCTCAACATGGAGTTCATGGAAAGCATGCAGTACTTGGCCCTGTCTTTAGGTAGTATTCGCCTCTCACAACGTCCCAAGGAGTAATTCGTGGCTTTAGCGCTCTCAATCCTGCTGGTACTCACCAGCATCTTGATGATCCTGCTTGTTCTGCTTCATAAAGGAAAAGGCAGCGGCCTCTCCGATCTCTTTGGTGGAGGAATGTCGTCCACATACGGCGGATCTTCTGTCGTTGAAAAGAATTTGGATCGCATCACCATCGTTGTTGGTGGAATCTGGTTTGCATCTGTCATAGCTTTAGGTTTAGTTCTTAAGTAATTTTTGGCTCGTAGTTAATTCGAAGTTAAAGGGAGAAATACATGGCAGGTGGAAGCGCAATCCGCGGTTCACGTGTCGGCGCTGGCCCGATGGGCGAGGCCGAACGCGGCGAGGCTATTGCACGCTTTAGAGTTTCATATTGGTGCCTCAATGGCCATGAAACTAAACCATCATTTGCCGAAGATGGAACGGTCGTAGTGCCTGACGAATGGGATTGCCCACGATGTGGTTTCCCTGCTGGACGCGATAAGAACAATCCACCGTCACCAATCAAAAATGAACCGTATAAGACTCACTTGGCTTATGTGAAAGAACGTCGAACTGAAGCCGAAGCAAAAAAGATTCTTGAAGCGGCCTTAAAGAAACATCGCGGAGAAGACGAAGACTAAAGTCTTTTTGCAGCGGCAATTAATTCAGCAATACCGGTGCTGCGTTCTTTCAAGTGAAATCTGACTAACGGATATTTGCGCGCTGCAAGCGCTTCATTGTCGCCAAGAGCCTGCGCCATCACGAGCACTTCAAATCCATAATCTCGTCCTTGAATTGGCCACGTGGTACTCGTCGCTCCAGTTATCTGAATAAATGATCCAACTTTGGGACCACCTTTATGGAACTGACCCGTCGAATGCAAGAAGCGAGGACCCCATCCGAAAGTGACGGGCTTCTTTCCGGAGATTTCCAAAATATCGCGTAGTTGATGAATTTCATCATCCACACCGCGATGTAGGTAGGCCATGAGCGCTACATATCCATCCTTATGGGAAATTGCGTTACGCAGATAATCACTTAAGGAAGAAGCTTGATGACTAGAAAAGACTGAAACGGCGCTCGTTTCAAAAATCGGCTCAGGGGCATGAACCTGCGCGCCTTTCCAACGTTCCAAAAGTGCACCAGTTTTCTCTTTCGCTTCTGTGACATTTGGCTGATTAAAGGGATCAACTTTCATCAAATATCCAAGAAGGGCGGTAACCCATTCCCAGAAAATGAATTGCTCGCCTAGGCTTCCTGAGACGTTGTATTCACCTCGGCCATCAAAGGTGATGACGGGAAAAAGAGAATTAGTGGGAGTTGAAATTACGATAGGAAGTACGCCCTTTTCATTCTTACCAGTCGATTCAGCAATGAGCTGTTCAATCCAGTCGCTCAAACCTGGAAGCGTTGAACCAGAATCACAGAAGCCGGTGTAAGCAAAAGTTGGTTGAGCTAGAGTTGCCGCGACCTGCACTACAGAAGAATCTGGCTCTATAAATCTCAGTGAAGCTTCATAAGCGTCGTCAATCAGAACTGAAACATCAACGCCTATGAGTGCTGCTGGAGTTAAACCAAATGCGCTCAATGCGCTGAATCGACCACCTACATTTGGATCAGCGTTAATGACGCGCAATCCTGCCTCTCGCGAGTCTTTATCAAGAGGAGAGCCAGGGTCAGTAACAATAACCATGTGGCTCTTTGGATCAAGACCTTGTTTCACTAATTCTGATTCTGCGGCGCTCTTCTGAGATGCAGTTTCGATTGTGGAGCCTGATTTTGATCCAACAATGAAGCAAGTATTCGAAAGATCACGACCAAGGACTGACTTCACATGTTCAGGATCCGTCGAATCTAAAACAGTAAGTTTCTTTTTATAAACCGCAGCAATCACTTCTGGAGCAAGTGAAGATCCGCCCATGCCGCATAAGACAAAGTCTTTATGGCCAAGCTCTCGAGACCAAGCCGAGAGAGCATCAAGAATAGGCAGCAAATCACGTGAAGTTTCTGGAAGATCAATCCAATTGAGACGAATGGCTGCTTCTGGTTGAGCTTCTGAACCCCATAAAGTCGAATCTTTCGCTGCCAACTTTGCAGTTATTAAGTTCAGCGCTCGGAGATTTTCTGCGGGTGCGCTAAAACCTTGAATGCTAATCATTGACGAGATGCAGCCTCGACAGCAGAGATTAAATCTAACCAAGGTTTGATGAACTTATCTATACCTTCGTTCTCTAACTTCGTGGCAACTTCATCGATATCAATTCCTATCGCAGCGAGTTGAGCGATTACATCGTGGGAGTCGACATAATTGCCGACGACTGTGTTGCCTTTAAAAGTACCTTGATCGCGAACGGCAATGAGCGTTGGCTCGGGCATCGTGTTTACCGTTAGCGGCGCCACTAAATCGATGACATATTGCGTTGGGTCATATGCCGGATCCTTAACTCCCGTTGAAGCCCATAACGGTCGCTGGATTGCCGCCCCAGCGCTTTCCAATTTCTTCCATCGAGTTGATGCTAAAACTGATTCGAAGTGCTGATAAGCCAATCGGGCATTTGCAATGGCGGCTTTACCTAAGAGCGAAATCGCATCTTGATTGGAGTGAGATTTCAGACGCGCATCAATTTCGGTATCGACTCGACTCACGAAAAATGATGCAACTGAATGAATGTTGGCGACAGAAAGTCCTTTGCTATGACGTTCTTCAAGACCTGCGATAAATGCATCAAGGACAGCTTTATAACGAGCTACAGAGAAGATTATTGTTACGTTGACGCTTATTCCGTCTGCAATCAACCTTTGAATTGCCGGAAGACCTTCGATAGTTGCAGGGACTTTTATTAAAACATTGGGACGATTCACTTTGTTCCATAATTCGCGTGCTTGGGAAATCGTGGTGGCGGTGTCTCGAGCTAAACGGGGATCGACTTCAATACTCACTCGACCATCTACACCTGCTGACTTTTCATATGTGGGCAAGAAGAGATCGCAAGCTTGTGCAACATCAGCCGTGGTGAGTTCTGTGATGATTGATTCCGCGCTATGTCCTTGAGAAGCCAGGGATTTGAGGTCATCTGAATAGAGCGATGATTGAGAGATAGACGCAGAGAAGATTGCGGGGTTTGTGGTGACGCCGACGACGTACTCTTCTGCAATAAGTTTTGCAAGATTTCTAGATTTGCCATCAGGAATCATTCTTTCTCGCGAGAGATCATCAAGCCAGATTGAAGTTCCGGCTTCTGAAACCGCCTTGAGTGTTGTACTCATTTGCTCGCTCTGACTTTTGCAATAGTTTCTTTTGCAGCGCTGACAATCTTCTCAGGAGTAAATCCAAATTCTTTAAAGAGTACGGAGGCAGAAGCAGATGCTCCAAAGTGTTCAATGGAAACTGCGACTCCGTAATCACCAATATATTCCCGCCATCCTTGCGCGATACCTGCTTCAATACTCACTCGAGCTTTGACTGTATGTGGGAGAACCGAGTTCTTATAGTCGGCATCTTGCTCGTTAAACCATTCCAGACATGGGGCGCTTACTACCCGAGCAGATATGTTCTCTTTCTTTAGTAGTTCTGCAGCTTGGAGAGTAATCCCAACTTCGGAGCCTGTTGCAATCAAAATGACATCAGGATTGGCCACATCATTGAGTGAGTAAGCGCCTTTGCTGACACCTTGAGTTGAAGCGAATTGGTTCCGATCAATTACGGGGAGATTTTGGCGTGACAGAAGAATTCCAACGGGTTTACGTCGTCTCACAATTTCACGCCAACCTGCAACAACTTCATTCGCATCAGCCGGACGGAGAACGTCAAGATTTGGAATCGCACGTAGCGCTGCGATGTGTTCAATTGGTTGGTGAGTTGGGCCATCTTCTCCAAGTCCGATTGAGTCATGTGTCCAGACGTAAGTGACCGGAAGATTCATCAATGCTGAGAGACGAACTGCGCCACGCATGTAATCGCTAAATACTAAGAAGGTTCCACCAAAGGGACGAATAAGTCCATGCAACGCCATGCCATTAAGAATCGATCCCATCGCATGTTCACGTATTCCAAAGTGCACGATGCGGCCATAAGGATGAGCACCTTTCATAGTTGAAGAAGGTGGAAGGAATGAACCGCCTTCTTCGATCGTAGTGTTATTGCTATCTGCGAGATCTGATGAACCGCCAAATAGCTCGGGAAGTGCATGTGCCAGAGCATTTATCGTGTCACCCGATGCTTTACGAGTGGCTACTTCCTTATCAGGACTGAAAGAGGGGAGAGCCGCATCCCAATTACTAGGAAGTTCGTGCTTCATTAGCCGCTCAAGTAAAGCTGCGCGATCCGGGTTCTGGGATTGCCACTGAGAAAAAATTCTGTTCCATTCGCTATGGAGAGCATCACCACGTTTAGAAACTTCACGAACATGTTTTTCAACATCAGATGGGAAAAAGAAATCTTCGGGAGGCAGTCCTAACTCCACTTTTGTTGCAGCTACTTCATCAGCCCCAAGAGCTGATCCGTGAGACTTTGCAGTGTTACGAGCTTTAGGCGCTGGCCAAGCAATAACTGTCTTGAGACGAATCAAGGTTGGTTTATTTGTAATGCTAAGCGCTTCATCCATCGCACGCTCAAGTGCGACTCGATCAACATCACCATTTGCTTGCGCGCTGACGTCAATGACATGCCAACCATATGCTCGATAGCGCGCGCTTACATCTTCAGTAAATGCATAATGAGTGTCACCTTCAATTGAGATGCGATTGTCATCATAAATAACTTTTAGATTTCCAAGTTCTTGTGTGCCGGCTAGTGATGAAGCTTCGGTGCTTACGCCTTCTTGCAAATCTCCATCGCTGCAAATTACCCAAATATTGTGATCAAACGGACTCTTGCCAGCGGGTGAATCAGGATCAAAAAGTCCGCGTTCGTAACGCGCTGCCATCGCCATGCCAACTGCATTTGCAACGCCTTGCCCAAGTGGACCGGTAGTTGTTTCAACACCAGCAGTGTGGCCGAATTCTGGATGTCCGGGAGTTAGCGAGCCCCACGTTCTAAACGCTTTCAGATCATCGAGCGACAGACCATAACCACTAAAAAATAATTGAATATATAAAGTAAGAGATGAATGGCCGCATGACAAAATAAATCGATCTCGTCCAATCCATTGCGGATCTTTCGGATCGTGGCGTAGGAAGCGTTGAAACAAGGTGTAGGCAACTGGCGCCAGCGACATTGCAGTTCCGGGATGACCGTTACCAACTTTTTGGACTGCATCCATAGCGAGGGCGCGAGCTACTGCGACCGCCTTATCGTCAAGAGCGTTCCACTCAGCCTTCTCTAGATTTAACTGTGGATTCACCACTTACCCCCTCCGCCGCGCGAGATTACCCGTAATGGCGAGGTTCCATGCGAATAGCCACACGAGAACTGCTCCGATGAGGTGGGCGGCAACAATTATTTCGGGAAGTCCGGTGAAATATTGAATATATCCAATGGCTCCTTGAGCAATTGCAACGAAGAAGAAATGTTGCGCCTTTCTTCCTAGCGTGGCTTTGACCGCGTCCGTTTCGCCAAGCTTGATTGCTATCAGAAGCGCGATACTGACGCCAAGGAGAGCGATAACTAAGTCGGCATGAATCCATGCCATCATCTTGGAGTCGAGATTGAACCTCTCTGCAGTTGAATCTCCCGCATGCGGGCCACTTCCAGTAACAATTGTTCCCATCACAAGAACTGCAACTGTCAGTAGTAAATGCGCACCCATGAGTTTCTTAACAAGGGGGATGGGTGTGATCTCTGTTGGAGTTTTGCCGTGTGCACGTTGTCTAAGAGAGAGCGCTCCTGCAATCAATACGATGGATAGCAAGAAATGAGCTGCCACAGTTGCGGGATTAAGTCCGGTAAGGACGGTAATTCCACCGAGTACTCCTTGCGCCAAAATTCCAATGATTTGAAAGGCGCCCATCTTTCGTAAATGACGTTGACCTTGTTTCAGAATCACAAACATCAAAGCCAAGGCATTGAGGAGAAGGACAAAAGTAAGCAACCGATTTCCAAATTCAATCCAAGCGTGAAGTGGTGCTTCAGGTTGATCAGGCGTTGGCGTGTATGAACCAGGAGTACATTCCGGCCAGGTTGAACATCCCAATCCTGAACCTGTAATTCGAACAGCTCCACCTGTGACGACAATTGCCGATTGCGTGAAAACCATGAGTGAGGAGAGGCGGAGCAGAGCTTTGCTCGCTGAATTCGCCATGGAGCAGAGCCTAAGGCGCACATCACCTCGTAGCGGCGCTAGGTGAAGTGGCGTTGCGCCATGAATTACGCAACAATTCCGTTGTGAAATCCCCTGAGAAAACCATGGTGAAATCGATGGTTCCTGCCGAAGACCTCCGCACCCGCGACCAGGTCGCACGTGCCATCTTGGAATCAGGTCCTTCGACGGCGGTAGCTCTGGCCGAGAAATTGCAACTCACTCCGGCGGGAATTAGACGCCATTTAGATTCTTTGGTTGAAGAGGGAATTCTTGAAGAGCGAGAACCACACATTCGGAGTACCCGAACTCGCGGTCGCCCTTCCAAGGTATTTGTTATGAGCGATACCGGCCGCGAACGCTTCGAGCATTCATATGATGATCTTGCGGTTTCGGCTTTGAAATATATCGCAGCAAATAGCGGTGAACATTTAGTAACTGGTTTTGCCCGCCATCGAGCGGATGAAATTGTGCGCCGCTCTCAAAGTCGAGTTTCCAAATCTAAAAACCCCATCAACGGGCTTGCGGAATTTCTTAGTGAAGAAGGGTATGCGGCAAATACTCATGCACATGGAATTGGTATTGAGTTATGCCAACATCATTGTCCGATTGCCCACGTTGCGGCCGAATTCCCACAACTCTGCGAAGAAGAGACTGCAGCGTTTTCAAAGATTCTCGGTACCCATGTACAACGTCTTGCGACGATTGCTCATGGTGACGGAGTCTGCACAACCTTTATTCCCCAAACAAGCGGTCGACAAACCAGCACAACCCAGATCAGTAAAGTAAAAAAGTTCGAACCTAAGAACGCCACTTCGAAGAAGAGAAAGCTGAGTACACGATGAGCCAGACAGCGCACCCCGAACTAGAAGGCATTGGCAATTACGAATTCGGCTGGTCCGATAAGAATGATGCCGGTGCAAATGTAAAGCGTGGTCTGAATGAGGATGTCGTACGCGACATCTCGGCGAAGAAGAGCGAACCACAATGGATGTTGGATCTTCGTCTCAAAGGACTTTCACTCTTTGACAAGAAACCACTTCCAAATTGGGGATCGGATCTCTCCGACATCAAGTTTGACACCATCAAGTACTTCGTTCGCTCCACCGAAAAACAAGCGACTTCATGGGAAGAACTTCCAGAAGATATTAAGAATACTTATGACCGTCTCGGTATCCCAGAAGCTGAAAAACAGCGCCTGGTCGCAGGTGTTGCAGCGCAATATGAATCGGAAGTTGTGTATCACTCAATCCGTGAAGATCTCGAGAAGCAAGGCGTTATCTTCCTTGATACCGATACCGGGCTTCGTGAGCATGAAGATATTTTCAAAGAGTTTTTCGGCTCCGTAATTCCTGTTGGCGATAATAAATTCGCAGCGCTGAATACTGCTGTCTGGTCTGGCGGATCATTCGTCTATGTACCTAAGGGTGTGCATGTCGAGATTCCGCTTCAAGCCTATTTCCGAATTAATACCGAAAATATGGGTCAATTTGAAAGAACTCTAATCATCGCTGATGAAGGTTCTTATGTTCATTACGTAGAGGGCTGTACCGCTCCGATCTACTCATCTGACTCTCTCCACTCTGCAGTAGTTGAAATTATCGTCCGCAAAAATGCGCGCGTCCGCTACACCACAATCCAGAACTGGTCGAACAATGTTTATAACTTGGTAACCAAGCGCGCAACGTGTGCTGAAGGTGCAACCATGGAATGGATCGATGGAAATATCGGATCCAAGGTAACTATGAAATATCCAGCTGTTTTCATGATGGGTCCACACTCCAAGGGCGAAACTCTTTCGATTGCATTTGCCGGAGAAGGCCAACACCAAGATGCGGGCGCAAAGATGGTCCATGCTGCTCCGTATACATCCTCCACAATCATCTCTAAATCAGTTGCTCGCGGCGGCGGGAGAACCTCTTACCGCGGTCTTGTTCAAGTACAAGAAGGTGCACATCACTCCAAGAGCACAGTTAAGTGCGATGCGCTCTTAATCGACACTATCTCTCGCTCCGACACTTATCCGTATGTAGATGTGCGCGAAGATGACGTCTCGATGGGTCATGAAGCCACAGTCTCAAAAGTCAGCGATGATCAACTCTTCTATTTGATGTCACGTGGGCTCTCAGAAGATGAAGCGATGGCGATGATTGTTCGTGGATTTATCGAGCCTATTGCTCGCGAATTACCCATGGAATATGCGCTCGAACTCAATCGCCTTATTGAGCTCCAGATGGAAGGAGCGGTTGGCTAATGTCAGCGCTACCTACCAATTATTTAACTCCTACCGGTCGCGAAGAAGCGTGGCGCTTTACGCCCCTTAAGCGCATCGCCGGACTTCATGATCCATCAGTATCTGTTGTTGACCGAATTTCAATCGCACTGAACGGCGCTAGCCGACCAGGTTTCACAATTAGCAAAGTGAAGGCTGCTGAAATTCCAGCAAAGTCATCAACCGATGATGCTGTCATCCAGCGCGTGCGATCTGGCGTTGCAGAAGTAACGCATCTTGAAATTGGCAAAGAAGCTGTGGTTGCGGAACCAATAATTCTTACTCGCACTCCAGGTAACTCAAGTGAATTCTCACGCACAGTCATTACTGCAGGTGCGCATTCAAAAGCAACTGTAATCGTTGAAAATTCTGGCAACGCCACACTTGGTGAAGAGATAGAGATCCGTCTAGAAGCTGGCTCAAATCTCACCTTCGTTTCTCTACAAGAGTGGAATGACACTACGGTTCATTTGGGACGCCACCACGCAATCGTTGGCCGAGATGCAACATTTAATTCCATCACTGTCACAGTAGGCGGTTCACTTGTTCGCTTACTTCCAACCGTGGAGTATTCAGACCAGGGAGGAAGCGCAGAGTTACTTGGACTTTATTTTGCAACTGATGGACAACATCTCGAGCATCGCGTCCATGTCGAACATGGAATTCCAAATGCTAAATCTCGCGTGACTTACAAAGGCGTTCTCGCTGGCGATCAAGCTCGCACCGTATGGATCGGCGATGTTTTTATTCGCAAAAACGCTGAAGGAACCGATACTTACGAACTCAATAAGAATCTCTTGCTTACTGATGGAGCACGTGCTGATTCAGTTCCGAACTTGGAGATCGAAACTGGCGAAATTGTGGGCGCCGGCCATGCCAGCACCACTGGCCGCTTTGATGACGAGCAACTCTTCTATTTAATGTCGCGAGGCATTCCTATGGCAGATGCTCGTCGCCTTGTGATCCGCGGTTTCTTTACCGAGATCATTAACAAGATCGGTAATGAGGCAATCGAAGAGCGCCTCATGACACGCATTGATGCCCAGCTAGCAAAGGTGGGTGCGTAAATGTCATCAACTCAGATTCAGTTTTCAAACCTGGTCGAAGGCAAGCCTCAGAAAATTTCTCTTGGAGATAAAGATGTTTGCGTCGCGCGAATCGGCGAGGAAGTTTTTGCAGTCGCTGATATCTGCACACACTCAGAAGCATCGCTCTCGGAAGGTGATATCAGTAATTACAAAATTGAATGCTGGCTCCACGGGGCGGAATTTGATTTGCGTACCGGAGAAGCAATGACGCCACCGGCTGTCGAAGCTCTCGAAACCTTTGAAGTACGTCGTGATGGAGATACTGTCACGATTTCCCAGAAATAAGACGCCAAGGAGAAAAAGAGAATGTCACAACTAGTCATTAAAGACCTGCAAGTCGGAGTTGAAACCGAAGGCGGCATGACAGAAATTCTTCGCGGCGTTGATTTGACCATCAATTCTGGAGAAGTACACGCAATCATGGGTCCAAATGGTTCTGGAAAATCCACTCTTGCATATTCCATCGCAGGACATCCGAAATACACCATCACCGGAGGATCTGTAACTCTAGATGGCGCAGATGTTCTTGAGATGAGCGTTGATGAACGCGCCAAGGCTGGACTTTTCCTTGCGATGCAATATCCAGTAGAAGTTCCTGGAGTTTCGGTAGCTAATTTCTTGCGTACTGCTGCAACCGCGCTACGTGGTGAAGCCCCCAAGGTCCGCACATGGGTTGGGGAAGTAAAAGAAGCGATGTCTAAACTTGCAATGGATCCAGCGTTCTCAGAGCGGAGCGTTAATGAAGGTTTCTCCGGAGGAGAGAAGAAGCGCCATGAAATTCTTCAGATGGAACTCCTTAAGCCAAAAATTGCAATCCTTGATGAAACAGATTCAGGTCTCGATGTTGATGCGCTTCGTATTGTGTCGGAAGGCGTAAATCGAGTTAAGGCTGAGCAGAATTTGGGAATCATGCTCATTACTCACTACACACGCATTCTTCGCTACATCAAACCTGATTTCGTGCATGTCTTTGCCGGAGGAAAGATTGTCGAAGAAGGCGGCCCAGAATTAGCAGATCGTTTAGAAGAGAAGGGATATGCGCAGTACGTGAAAGCGTAATTGCCTATCTACGTGACTTCCTTGGATATTGCCGCAATTAAAGCTGACTTCCCAATTCTGAAGCGCCAGATTCGCGGCAATAATCGTCTTATCTACTTAGATAGCGGTGCGACCTCACAGAAGCCAAATCTGGTTCTGGATGCTGAACGTGATTTCTACATTAATCACAATGCTGCTGTTCATCGTGGCGCTCACCAATTAGCGGAAGAAGCGACAGAACTCTATGAAGGTGCTCGAGAAAAAGTTGCAAAGTTCATAGGGGCGGAGACTGATGAAGTAATTTTTACAAAGTCCGCAACAGAGAGCATTAATGCAATTGCTTATTCCCTAGGAAATGCGGCTCCCGATTCACGTTTTCATATTAAGCCTGGCGATCGTATCGTGGTTTCAGAGATGGAACACCACGCAAATCTCATTCCATGGCAGGAACTCGCTCGCCGCACTGGCGCCGAACTCGTCTGGTTTAAAGTTACTGACGAAGGTCGACTTGATTTTTCAAATTTAGACGAGTTAATTGATGCACGGACAAAGGTTGTTGCATTAACTCATCAATCAAATGTACTTGGAACTATTAATCCTTTGGACGATGTAATAAAGAGAACTCATGAAGTGGGGGCTCTATTCGTACTCGATGCCTGTCAATCTGTTCCACATTACAGAGTGGATGTGAAAGCGCTTAACGTTGATTTCCTTGCCTTCTCAGGACATAAAATGCTTGGACCAACAGGTGTCGGAATTCTCTGGGGAAAGAAAGAACTTCTTGATGAAATGCCACCATTTCTTACTGGTGGATCGATGATTGAGACGGTCACGATGGAATCTGCTACATATCTCGACGCACCGAAGAGATTTGAAGCTGGCGTTCCCAATATGGCTCAGGCTGTGGGACTAGGCGCAGCAGTTGATTATTTGAACCGAGTGGGGCTGGATGCTATTCATGGACACGAAGTTGCTCTCACCCAGAAAGCGCTAGAAGGTTTACAGTCGATTAAAGGTCTCTCGGTTATTGGCCCCAAAGATATGGAAATGCGCGGGGGAGTAGTTTCATTTGCAGTTGAAGGAATTCATCCGCATGATCTCGGCCAAGCGCTTGATCAATATGGAATCGCGGTTCGCACTGGCCATCATTGTGCGTGGCCGCTTATGAGACGTTTCAAGACCGTAGCCACAACGCGCGCCTCCTTCTATCTCTACAATGATTTCGATGATGTTACTGCCCTCGTTGATGGCGTAGAACGCGCTAGAAAATACTTTGCGGAACGCTAATGGAACTAGATTCGCTCTACCAAGAAGTAATTTTGGAGCATTACAAACGTCCGCTTCACAAATCACTTAAAGCAAATCCAACAATCCAGGTTCAGCACATTAATACTTCATGTGGCGATGAAATTACTTTAAATCTCCATACTGATGGCAAAACTGTTCAAGATATTACGTGGGATGGAATTGGCTGTTCGATATCCCAAGCAAGTACCTCGGTCGTCTCCGATCTGGTTCGAGGCAAATCGATTGATGAAACCCTTTCAATCATCGATGCATTCCAGGCCATGATTCAAAGCAAGGGCGCTGATACTGGAAATGAAGAGGTACTGGGAGATGGTGTGGCATTTTCCGGTGTTTCAAAGTTCCCGGCTCGAGTAAAATGCGCTCTACTGGGATGGATGGCTACCAAAGATGCAATCTCCCAATCGATGACGAAGTAATATCAGGTAATAACGAAAGGATAAGTCACATGGCTACTACTCTCGACGATGTAACTGAAGCAATGAAAGATGTGATTGATCCCGAACTTGGTATCAATGTGGTTGATTTAGGTTTGATTTACGATATCTCGATCGACAACTCAAATGTCGCAGTTCTTGATATGACCCTCACGTCAGCCGCTTGTCCTTTGCAAGATGTGATTGAAGATCAAACTCGTTCTGTGCTTCAAGATCTCGTTTCAGATGTGAAGATAAATTGGGTATGGATGCCGCCGTGGGGTCCTGACAAAATCACTGATGATGGTCGCGAGCAACTCCGCGCCATCGGATTTACCGTCTGATTTATTCATCCTTCAACGCAAGTACTTTTTAGGTATTAAGGTAAATCCATGTCCCAACACGCGATGTGGATGTCCTTTCGGACACTCACTCAAGATCAATCAGTTAAAGATCAAAAACTTAAACCTGGAACTGTAAAGCGGATTGCGCGATATGCCCTTCCGTACAAACGCTCACTTATCTTTTTCCTCGTCACTGTCATCATCGATGCGATGCTGGTCGTCTCAACGCCTCTACTTCTGCGCCGACTGGTCGATGAAGGAGTAATCCCTGGTAACTCTTCACTGGTGACCCGTTTAGCTTTACTCGTGGGACTCATTGCGGTGGGCGATGCCCTAGTGAACATGATTGGTCGCTGGTTCTCAGCAAGAATTGGCGAAGGCTTAATTTTTGATCTGCGTACCCAGGTCTTTCAACATATCCAACGCCAATCCATTGCATTCTTTACTCGCACCCAGACTGGTGCACTTATCTCTCGAATTAATTCTGATGTGATTGGAGCCCAACAAGCCTTCACAACAACGCTCTCAGGTGTCATCAGCAATTTGTTGAGCTTGGTTTTAGTAATCGGAACTATGCTGATTCTCTCCTGGCAGATCACGATTGTTTCCTTACTTCTTGTTCCGGCATTTCTTTTGCCAACTAAATGGGTGGGCCGCAAGCTTCAGCGTTTAACTCGTGATTCCTTTAATCTCAATGCCGAAATGTCAGCGACGATGACTGAACGATTTAACGTATCGGGCGCGCTCCTGGTATCTCTTTATGGAGATCCAAAAGTTGAAAATTCATATTTCTCCACGCGCGCACGAAAAGTTGCCGATATTGGAATATCTATCGCACTTCTCAATCGCATTTTCTTCATTGCGCTTACGTCAATTGCGGCGGTTGCGACAGCGTTTGCATATGGAGTCGGCGGGCATCTCACAATCAATAAAGAGATCACCCTGGGTACCTTGTTGGCTATCACCGCGTTATTGGCCCGCCTATATGGGCCTTTGACTGCTCTCTCGAATGTGCGAGTGGATGTAATGACCGCTCTAGTTTCCTTTGAGCGAGTTTTCGAAGTTCTCGATCTCACTCCCATGGTGCGCGATAAAGAAGCAGCAAAGCCTCTTTCAGCTGGCCCGCTCAATATTGCTTTTTCCAATGTTAAGTTCTCTTATCCGAGAGCAGAAGAAATATCGCTCGCTTCACTGGAATCGGTTGCAAAACCAGAAACAATCCAGAGCGGCGAAATTCTCAAAGGAATATCTTTCGAAGTTCCGGCCGGTACCTTAACTGCGCTTGTTGGCTCATCAGGCGCTGGAAAAACAACAATTAGCGCGCTCTTGCCGAGGTTGTATGACGTTACGAATGGGGCAATCTCAATCAATGGCGACGATATTCGCGATCTTCAACTTCAGTCTTTACGCGATGCGATCGGAATTGTTACGCAAGATGCCCATATGTTCCACGATTCAATTGCCACGAATCTTCGATATGCCAAAGCAGATGCAACTGAATCTGAGATGGAGAGCGCATGCCGCGCAGCACAAATTTGGGATTTGATCAGTTCATTGCCCAACGGCTTTGACACTGTTGTGGGAGAACGAGGACATCGTTTATCCGGTGGCGAGAAGCAGCGCCTTGCAATTGCGCGACTTCTATTGAAAGCACCGCGCATCGTCGTACTTGATGAGGCTACTGCGCACCTTGATTCAGAGAATGAAGCGCTAGTTCAGCAAGCTCTTGCGACGGCGCTTAAAGATCGCACCAGCATTGTGATTGCTCATCGTCTCTCAACCATTCGAGCTGCACATCAGATATTGGTTTTAGATGATGGTCTAATTAAGGAACGCGGTCGCCATGACGAGCTGTTGGCGCTTAATGGAATCTACGCTGATTTGTATCAACGTCAGAGTTTTACGTTCTGACCCTTTCGATCTTCCCGAATCACCAAGAACCAAGCGAATGCGACCAAGAAGATAAAGAGCACCCATTGGAATGAATAGGCCAGGTGCGGGCCATCGCTTAATTCAGGAAGCGGAGTAGGAACTTTCGGGGTGAACGCCTCGTTCGAGCTTGAGATTAAATCAAAATAGATCGGTTCAGTTGTGACAGATTGATCGGCGCTCCATTTACTTAACTTCGGTGTTGAGTTTGTTCCAGGAATGGCGAAAACGCTACCTTGGACTTGCGATTCAATATCTTGAATCCTTACATGCGCCAAAATCTGCACTTTTTCATCTGTAATCTTTTGGACTATTGGAGGAGTTTGAGCATCTTTACCGGCTATTACCCAACCTCTATCGACCCAATAATTCTTTCCGGTTTCGCTGCGGAACAATGTCACGACTCCGAAGCCGTACTTACCTTCGTGATAGCGGTTGCGAATGAGGAATTCTTTACTTGGATCAAAAACGCCGATCAATTTAATTTTTCGCCATGCGATTTCAGACTCTTTGCTAGTCGATAATGAACTCTCTGAAATTTCCAGTTTCTCAACATTATTTCGAATGAGCTCGTTATTGGAGTGGCGAACTTGGTAACGATCATATTGCCAGAGCGCACCTTGGAAGCAACCGAAGATAAGCGCTAGCGCTAGCGCTGTTACTGCAAGGAACCGACGCATGGGTCTAAGCCTAGATGTATCAACCTCACGATATTCCTATTAAGGGTTATTCGATCTCTCTCTGACGACTACGAAGAAGTTTTGCCTGGCCACGAATTGTTTCGCGTCCACCATTTGCGACGATTACAGAGATGTAGGGCAGAGTCACGGCGCCAACTAGAAAGAACCAGCGATAAGGACTCGGAGTGAATACCGCGAGAAGAAAGCAGGCAGTTCTGATCATCATCGAGATGAAGTATTTTTTCTGTCGACCAGGTAGATCATCAGAGAGCGCAGAGCCAGCTTCAGTGATGCTTTGGAATTTTTCGTCGTTATCTTTTGGACGGTTCCAAAAGCGATTCTGTGCCATGGCACGAGCCTAGGTCTCGTAGCATCACAGCGCACTTTGAGCCCGATTTTGTAGCTTTTCATGCGAGAGGTACTATGAAGGCCTTGGTCAAACGACCAACATGAAGTGGAGCTAGCCGCTCCCACCTACCTCACTTTTAAGTGAGCTGGTCAAGATAGTAAGACTTCTGATGAAGTCGATTCTTTCGTGCGGCGCACTCCCATCATGCAGATCTGAAGGGAAGAGTTATCAGCACAGCAGAACCACGTATCAATGATCGAATTCGCGTTCCTGAAATTCGTTTGATTGGTGCTTCTGGCGAGCAAGTCGGTGTCGTAGCGATTGATGAAGCGCTTCGTATGGCCGAAGAATATGGTCTCGATCTTGTCGAGATTGCTCCCGAAGCAAATCCACCAGTCTGCAAGATCATGGACTTCGGAAAATATAAGTACGAGATCGCTCAAAAAGCGCGCGAAGCCCGTCAGAACCAGACCCACATTGTGGTCAAGGAAATTCGAATGGGTCTCAAGATTGAGAATCATGATTACGAAACGAAGAAGAACCATATTGAAAAGTTCTTACTCGGTGGTGACAAAGTGAAGGTAACTGTTCAATTTAAAGGTCGTGAACAGACCAGACCAGAAATGGGGTTCAGATTGTTACAACGTCTTGCAGAAGATGTTGCCGCGACTGGATTTGTTGAATTCGCTCCGAAGCGCGAAGGCCGCAGCATGACAATGGTGCTTGGTCCAGTGAAGAAGAAGAGCGAAGCGCTCGCAGAAGCAAAGCGCGCCCGCGCTGCTAAATCTAAGAGTGAGAATTAAGAGCTAGAACTACAGGAGGAAAGCAATGCCAAAGATGAAGACACATAGTGGCGCAAAGAAGACATTCCGCGTCACCGGAAGCGGAAAGATCGTGCACGAGCGCGCTGGCAAGCGCCACCTCCTTGAGCGCAAATCTTCACGTCTCACACGTCGCCTATCCAAAGACCAGACTGCTAATGACCGCAATACATTTTCGGCCAAGCGTCTTCTTGGAATGAAGTAAGGAGATAAAACATGGCAAGAGTAAAACGTGGTGTTCATGCGGCAAAGAAGCGTCGCACAACCCTTGAGCGCGCCAGCGGATACCGCGGTCAGCGTTCTCGTCTCTTTACAAAGGCAAAAGAACAAGTAACACACTCACTTGTCTACGCGTTTAATGATCGCAAGGATAAGAAAGGCGATTTCCGCCAACTTTGGATTACACGTATCAATGCTGCAACTCGCGCGAATGGAATGACTTATAACCGTTTCATTCAAGGCCTGAAGGCAGCTGGCGTTGAAGTGGATCGCCGAGTTCTCTCGGATCTTGCTACAAACGATCCAGTTGCATTCGCAGCTTTGGTCGAAGTAGCACGTAAGAACGTAAAAGTTTCCTAAAGTCATTCGCCGTAAGCGATGATTACGAGCCTTCATTCGCCTCATGTCGAGGCAGTGAAGGCTCTTTTAGGTTCTAGAGGCGTTAAGGCGCGTCGCGAATCCCATACATATGTTGTTGAGAGTTTGCAGAATATCCGTGAACTCATCGATAACGCTCCACTTCAAATCAAGACTTTATATGCCACCGCCGATGGGCTTGAAAAATTGGGCCCGGTATCAAGCGTTGATGTACAAATTGACATACAAGAAGTATCTCCTGAAGTGATGAAAGCCATGACTGACACCGTAACCCCTCAAGGTTTACTTGCAATTGCAAAGATTCCAAACAATTCCCTCGATGAATTCTTTGCAGTGAAGAAAAACGGAATGAAGTTGGCATATTTTTGGGAGATTCAGGATCCAGGAAACGCTGGAACTGTGATTCGCGCAGCAGATGCCTTTGGATTTGACGGTGTTCTCTTTTCCGACAAGAGCGTTGATGTCTACAGTCCGAAGGTAGTTCGATCGAGCGCTGGATCACATTGGCACATACCAATTTTTGAAGATGTAACAATTGAAGCGTTGTTGGATTCTGCAAGGAACAATAGTTTTGAGCTCTATGCCACTGATGCAGATGCAAACTTAGATCTTCTCGCTGCAGCGCAAGAATCCAGTTCTTCAAGCGCTATTTGGATTTTTGGAAATGAAGCTCGTGGAATTCCAAACCAATTACAAGCAAAGCGTGTCGCTATCCCCATAAATGGCAAGGCAGAGAGCCTTAATTTGGCCACAGCAGCCTCAGTCGTTATGTACGCCGTATCGGCAGCTCGAAAATAACGGCGAATCAGGGCGTCAATTAGTAGAATTTCGCAGTGTTGTTAGATCACGCAGAAATCGAGAAAATCAAGGCTGAGGCTCTCTCCGCTATCTCGGCAGCGACTTCACTTGATGATCTCCGAGAAGTGAAGATCAGCCACGTTGGCGATCGCTCACCGATTGCACGTGCTAATCAAGGGCTGGGTCAACTTCCTGTCGAAGAGCGTGCCGCAATGGGCAAAGTTATTGGAACAGCCCGCGCCAACATAAACCAAGCTTTTGATGATAGAGAAAAAGTTTTAACACACGAGCGTGATAGCACAGTCCTCATTAACGAAAAGGTTGATGTCACGCTTCCTACAAATCGCAATCTGCGTGGAGCGCTACATCCACTCACCATTCTCAGTAATGAAATCTCTGATCTCTTTGTTGGAATGGGGTACACAGTTCAAGAAGGTCCAGAACTTGAATCCTCATGGCTAAATTTTGATGCACTTAACATTCCAGCTGATCATCCTGCTCGCACCATGCAAGACACATTCTTTATCGAGCCACTTTCATCAGGACTTGTTATGCGAACCCACACGTCACCGGTTCAGATTCGCACCATGCTTGAAAATGAACCGCCGATTTATGTTATTTGTCCTGGGCGCACATATCGCGCCGATGAACTCGATGCGACGCATACTCCAGTTTTTAATCAAGTTGAGGGTCTCGTGATTGATAAAGGAATCACCATGGCTCACCTCAAAGGAACCCTTGATCACTTCGCGGCAAAAATGTTCGGACCTGGAGTTACGACGCGGATACGCCCCTCATTTTTCCCTTTCACCGAACCAAGTGCGGAAGTAGATTTCTTCTACAACGGTCGATGGATTGAATGGGGCGGTTGTGGAATGGTGAACCGCAAGGTTTTGGAAGCTTGTGGAATTGATACGGACATTTACACAGGTTTTGCATTTGGAATGGGACTTGAGCGCACGTTAATGGTGAAACATGGCATCAACGATATGCACGACATCGTTGAGGGTGATGTCCGTTTTTCACGTCAATTCGGCACAGGTGCGCGATGAAACTCCCTTTATCGTGGCTCGCTGAATTCGTGACTTTTCCCAAGAACATCACTGTTGAAAAAATTGTTGCGGCATTTGTCAAAGTTGGTTTCGAAGTAGAAGGCGTTGAAAATCCAGCTGATTCCATCAAAGGGCCATTGGTTGTTGGCAAAGTTCTCTCGATTGAAGAACTAGTTGGACACAAGAAACCGATTCGCTACGTAGGTTTAGATTGCGGCGAGAAGAGCACTAGATATGTAATTTGCGGAGCAACTAATTTCTCAGAAGGAGATTATGTTGTGGTAGCACTTCCGGGCGCAATATTGCCTGGAAACTTTGCAATCTCAGCGCGCGAAACTTACGGCAAGACGAGTAACGGAATGATCTGTTCAGCGCGCGAACTCGGACTTGGCGAGGATCACAACGGCATCATTGTTTTGCAAGAGAAGAGCCTCAAGGTTGGGGCTGCCGCACTTGATGTACTTGGGGCGAATGATCCAATTATTGATATTGCGGTCAATCCAGATCGCGGTTATGCAATGAGCGTTAGGGGAGCCGCGCGCGAATTAGCCATGGCGCTAGGAGCACCATTCAAAGATATTAATTCGAAGGCACTTATCTCCACTTTAGAACGTAAAAAGAAACGCGGAAAGATCACGCCGGTACTTTTAAGTGATAAATCTGGAGCATCTCGAATCTATCTCCGTTCGCTCACTGACGTTAACCCTTTAAGTCCGACACCTTCCTGGATGGCTCGTCGACTAGTTCAAGCTGGGATGCGACCAATATCAATCGCAGTCGATATTACAAATTATGTGATGTTGGAATTGGGTCAACCACTTCATGCCTTTGATGCAGCGAAGATCTCTGGAAGTTTAAGAGTGCAACGTGCAGGAAAATTCAAAGAAATCGTCACTCTAGACAATCAGAAGCGTAAATTGAATAAAGAGGATCTGCTGATAGCTGATGATAAAAAACCACTTGCGCTAGCTGGAACTATGGGTGGACTTGAATCAGAAGTCACAGAGTTCACAGTATCTATTGCCCTTGAAGCTGCACATTTTGATTCCGTAGCTATTGCGCAAAATTCTCGTCGCCACATTCTCAGCTCAGAAGCTTCACGTCGTTTTGAACGAGGGGTAGATCCTGCACTGGCTGAAGTTGCTTCAGCTCGTGCTGCGCATCTGCTTATAGAACTCGCGGGTGCAATTTATGTCGGCACATCCTCTAAGATTTCGCCAATTGCTAAGCGCAACACTTCGATATCTGCACAAGAAGTTTCAAATCTGATTGGCACAACTTATTCAGATAAAGAACTTCAGAAGGCTCTCACCAGCATTGGATGTGCTGTGAAAAAGAGTGGCAAGAAATGGAACGTGCTTCTGCCTTCTTGGCGTCCAGATCTCCATGATCTCCCTGATTTAGCCGAAGAGGTAGCACGTTACTTTGGATATGACCGGATTCCATCAATTCTGCCCTCAGTCAAACTCTCAAAAAATGGAAGAAGTGGACTTACTCAATTACAGCTACGTAAACGTGCGCTGGCCCTGAAGTTGGCAAATCGAGGGCTTGTTGAAGTACACAATTATCCATTTGTCAGTAGTTCGCAGATGGAGCTCTTTGGATTTACTGGTGATCGAGCAAAGACTTTTAAAATTGCAAACCCAATGTCTGATGAGTTCCCTTACTTGCGTACCCACCTAACTCCTGGTCTTCTTGCTGCTGCGGCGCGCAATTTATCGCGCGGCGAAAAATCTGTAGCGCTTTTTGAAACTGGCGCTATCTTTAGAAATACAGAGAAACTTGCAAGTGCCGGGGTCATTAGTACGGCTAAACGTCCTACCGCTACGCAGGTCAAGAAAATCTATGAGAGCGTTCCAAAGCAAGCGCTGCATATCGGTGGGGTTATTGCTGGCGAGATTTCGAGTTCTGGCTGGTGGGGCAAGGGTAGGTCTGTTGAATGGAGCGATGTAGTTGATTTAACTGCAGAGTTGATTTCTGAAACAGGTAATCAATTTACCGTTCACAATGTAGAACTTGCGCCGTGGCATCCGGGACGTTGTGCAGAGTTCAGAGTAAACGGGCAGCCAGTTGCTCATGCCGGCGAAGTTCATCCACGCATCACAACCGCTTTAGGACTTCCTGAAAGAACTGTCGCTTTTGCTCTCATCGTTGATGGAATTCCTTTTACTCAAGCCGTGCAGGCAATTCCTGTCAACACCATGCCTGCTGCAATTCAAGATATCTCGCTTTATGTTGATCAGAAAGTTTCAGCGCAAGAAGTGGAAGCGGCATTGAGGGAAGGCGCAGGGGATTTGCTAGAAAGTATTCAACTCTTTGATCGATTCCAGAAGGAGGGTGAATCTCAAGTTTCTCTAGCCTTCTCTCTAGTTTTCCGTGCGCCTAATCGAACACTCACTTCAGATGAAGTTTCAGCCCTTCGAGAGTCAGCCGGAGCAAGTGCGGTGGCGCGCTGTGGAGCGCAGATTCGGTCCTAAATGTATAAATATGCATAAATTTGCATAGATATACAAAATGCCCTAGTCTCGCCCTATGAAAATAGGAGTCGTAGGCGCGAGTGGCTACGCGGGCGGTGAGCTTTTGCGACTCTTAGCAAAGCATCCTGCCTTTGAGACTATCTACATTGCAGCGGGCTCCAACGCAGGGGAGAAGATCACATCGATTCACTCACATTTGAGCGCCTATTCCGGCCAAACATTTTCGAGTACAGCATCAAGTGAAATAAATAGGTGCGATTTAGTTTTTTTGGCGTTACCCCATGGTGAATCTGCATCGATCATTAAGGAAATTGGGGACCAAGTCAAGGTCGTAGATCTTGGAGCAGATTTCAGATTGAAGAGTGCCACTTCTTGGAAGAAGTATTACAACGATAGCTACGCTGGAAATTGGCTCTATGCCCTACCTGAACTACCTGGAAAACGCTCTGCGATTGCAGCCGCCGCAAGAGTTGCAAATCCAGGTTGTTATGCCACCGCAATCGCACTTGCAGCCGCTCCTGCAGTGCGCGGCGGCGGTATTAATGGATCAGACATAGTAGTTGTTGCAGCCAGTGGTACTACAGGGGCAGGACGTACCGCAAAAGTTAATCTAAGCGGTAGCGAAATAATGAATTCCCTAACATCGTACAAATTCGGAGGAGTTCATCAACACACTCCAGAAATTGAAGAAACCCTTGAAGATATTGCTGGCGCGCAAGTAAAAGTCTCTTTCACGCCAATTCTTGCACCGATGCCTAGAGGTATTTTGGCGACAGTAACTGCCAAAACAAATCTTGATGAAAAAACTCTTCGCAAGCTCTATGCCGATGCATATTCGAATGAGCCTTTTGTAAAACTTCTCGAGCCTGGTTTGCTCCCAGAGACATCATCTTTGATTGGTTCGAACGCTGCTCATCTGCAGATAGCGGTGGATACGCACACATCACGACTGGTTGTATCGGTCGCGATTGATAACTTAGGTAAAGGTGCTGCAGGGCAGGCTCTCCAAAACGCAAACATCATGGCAGGTCTTGATGAGACGCTCGGACTCGATGCAATGGGTATTGGGCAATGAAGCAATCACTCCCGTTAGGTTTTCGAGGCGCAGGCGTTTCTGCAGGGATAAAGAGTTCTGGAGCGAAAGACCTAACTCTTATCGTTAATGATGGGCCGCAACTATTTGCAACTGCGGTCTTCACCAGCAATCAAGTTGTAGCTGCTCCCGTGACATGGACTCGACAAGTTATCAAAGATCAAACAATGGCAGCGGTGCTTCTCAACAGTGGTGGAGCAAATGCGTGTACCGGACCAGATGGTTTTGCAGATACCCATAAGTCAGCAGAAAAAGTAGCGGAGGTTCTTGGTATCTCGTCAGGCGACGTAGGTATTTGCTCAACAGGCTTAATAGGTGTGCGACTACCTATGGATGCACTATTGCAAGGAATTGATAACGCGTGCCAGAACTTATCTCCTGAAAGTTTGCTTGATGTTGCAAGCGGAATAATGACCACGGATTCAAAACCAAAGATTGAAACCTTCGAAATTAATGGAACCAAATTTGTTGGAATCGCAAAAGGCGCGGGAATGTTAGCTCCGGCACTTGCCACAATGCTCTCAGTAATAATGACTGACGCGATTGTTGAAACTCATAGTGCGATTGAAATTTTCAAAGATGCAATAGATAGGACCTTTAACCGCATCGATTCTGACGGATGCACGTCAACCAATGACACAGTAATTTTTATGTCATCGGGCGCCTCAGGCGTCACGCTTTCAGAGAGTGATTTGCAGATTGCGGTAACTAAGGTTGCAGATAGTCTCGCGCGTCAACTGATCGCTGATGCTGAAGGCCATTCAAAAATCATTTCCATCACAACTGTAAATGCGAAGAGTGAACGCGACGCCGTAGAAATAGGCAGAGCGTGTGCACGTAATAATCTCCTCAAGTGTGCACTGCATGGTGAAGATCCCAATTGGGGGAGGATTCTGGCCGCGATTGGTACTACCAATGCAGTTCTAGACCCACACAATATCGATGTAACACTTAACGGGGTTAAGGTCTGTGAGGCTAGCTCACCCGGTCAGTCTCGCGACTTAGTGAATATGAAGAATGAGTTGATTGAGATTGTCATTGATTTGCACATGGGAAGCGCCATGGCCACCATCTGGACCAATGACTTAACAGCAGATTACGTTCACGAGAACTCGGCCTACGCCACATGATTGTTATCAAATTTGGTGGCCATGCCATGGGAGAGAACTCGCAAGCATGGATGAATGAGATTGCTAATCAATTCAAAAGCGGTGAGAAGTTCGTCATCGTTCATGGCGGTGGCCCACATATTGACGCTGAGTTGAAAGTTCGAGGAATCGAAAAAAAATCAGTAAATGGATTCCGTATAACAACTCCAGAAGTCATGCATGTCGTTGAAATGGTGCTTACAGGAACCGTACTTCGCTCTGTGGTTCGCTCGCTACGAGCAGCAGGGTTGCCAGCTGTGGGAATTACAGGAAGTGATGATGGATTGCTCGAAGTGAAACCCAGAGATCTAGATCAACTTGGACTTGTTGGAGAAGTTGTGAGAGTTAATCCTAAAATCATTAATGACTTATTGGATATGGGCTACTTGCCGGTCATATCTCCTGTTGCAAATGATGCGAATGGGCAAGCCCTTAATATCAATGCAGACATTGCTGCCGGAGCAATCGCTGGTGCACTCCGTGCCACACAGATGCTTTTCATGACTGACGTCCCAGGAATTTATTCAAATTGGCCTGATAAAACTTCACTCATTTCTGAAATCGAAGTCTCCACTTTGAAAAGTATGACATTCGCTGATGGCATGGTTCCCAAAGTAGAAGCTGCCATCAATGCTGTTGAATCAGGTGCGGCATCGGCGCGAATCATGGATGGCACATCGTTGGATGCATTTACCGACGCACTTGCCGGAAAAGGTGGAACATGGGTAAAGCGTTAAAGAAATCCTCCAATAAAAAGATCGCCGCACAGTGGACAGCACTCATGCAGTCCAATTACGGAACTCCAACGGTCGGGCTAGATCGAGGCAAGGGCATTGAAGTCTGGGATGTGGAAGGCAAGAAATATCTTGATTTTCTGGGCGGGATAGCGACCAACATTCTCGGTCACAACAATCCAGAAATCACGAGCGCAATTGTTAAACAGAGCAAAACCCTCAGTCACGTGAGCAATTTTTATGCCCATGAGCCGGCGCTACTGTTAGCGGAAAAATTGCAGAAGATGACAGGTGACAAGTCGGCGCGAATTTTTTTCTGTAACTCGGGCGCAGAAGCCAACGAAGCAGCGCTTAAGATTTCAAGACTTACAGGACGTAAGAGAATCGTTGCCGCAACTGGCGCATTCCACGGTAGGACCATGGGAGCTCTTTCTTTAACCGGACAACCTTCAAAACGTGATCCATTTAAACCGTTATTGCCGGGAGTGCGGCATATTCCATACGGAGATATCAAAGCCTTAAGGCGAGCAGTTACGAAGCGCACCGCGATGGTAATTCTTGAACCAATCATGGGTGAAGCAGGAGTAGTGGTTCCGCCTACGGGGTATTTGAAAGCAGCTCGAGAGATCTGTTCAGCAAAAGGTGCGTTACTCGTTATTGATGCAGTTCAAACTGGTATGGGTCGAACAGGACAATGGTTTGGCTACGAAGATGAAGGAATCATTCCTGATGTGATTACTCTTGCCAAGGGATTGGGTGGTGGATTGCCCCTCGGCGCAATGATTGCTCTAGGAAAGACTTCAGATCTCCTCACTCCAGGAAGCCATGGCACCACATTTGGCGGTAACCCAATCGCTTCTGCCGCGGCTTTAGCAACGATTGAAGAAATAGAAAAACATAAATATTTATCGCTGAATTTGGTTAAAGGAGCGTTACTTCGAAATCTCCTCTCTCCGATACGCGGTGTCTCCAAGGTACGAGGTAAGGGATTGTTGATAGGGATCGTGCTAAATCAAGCAAAAGCCAAGGATGTTGCAGCGGCGCTTTTGAAACGAGGCTTTCTCGTCAATGCAGCAAGTGAAGATGTAATTCGAATTGCTCCTGCTTATATTGTTTCTGATCGCCAAATCATGAGCTTTGTATCGGCTTTTAATGAAGTATGTGAAGAGGTGTTCGGTGGCTAAAAAAGGTGGGATCTCTTCTAATGCGCGTCGCGCACTTGTAATTTCTTACGTCAATCAGGGACTTGTCCATTCGCAAGGAGATTTAGTTGATTTATTAGCTGACGAAGGAATTGACGTCACTCAAGCAACAGCAAGCAGAGATCTCGACGACGTTGGTGCGGTTCGAGGTAAAGATGCTGGTGGCGTGATGCGTTATCAACTGATGAACTCCGAAATAGAGCCACTTGCTCGAATGGCGCGGGTCTCAGATGAATTGGTGTTAAGTATTACCGCCAGCGGCAATCTTGTGGTGGTCAAGACCCCTCCAGGAGGAGCTCAATTATTAGCAAGCGCTCTTGATCGAGCATCTCAATCCGGAGAACTTTCAGCGATTATCGGAACTATCGCTGGCGATGACACCGTGCTTGTCATCTCAAGAAACGCTACTGGTGGCAGAGCCTTAGCGGAACAACTCCGTGATTTCATTGGCTCTGCATTGACTAAGAATTTGACTAAGAATTTGACTAAGAAGTTGCCTAAGAAATTAACTGCAAGTTCGCGTAAACAGAAAGCGAGACGATGATGGCGCTCTGGGGAGGAAGGTTCTCATCTCAGCCTGAAGAATCAATGTTCGCGCTCTCGCGTAGCGTCCATTTTGATTGGCGGTTAGCCCCGTACGATCTTCGAAGTTCCCTCGCGCATGTTGCCATTCTGCAAGAGAAGAAAATTATCGATGCGGAAACGGGAAAGAAACTCACCGGGGCGATACGTGAACTTCAAAAAGAAGTTGCCAATGGGACTTTCGCTGCAATTGAGACCGATGAAGATGTTCATTCAGCCCTGGAACGTGGCTTGAAGGAGAAGTTAGGTGAAACTGGAGGAGCAATTCGCGCCGGCCGTTCTAGAAATGACCAGGTTGCAACTGATTTCCGGCTTTACTTAATCGACCACATGATTGAGATTGCATCACAACTTTTAGTTTTGCAAAGTTCCGTCTCTCAGCTTGCTGAAAAGTATGTTGACGCAGTTGCTCCTGGTTTCACGCATCTTCAACATGCGCAACCTGTCTCATTTGGCCATGAACTTGCTAAGCATGCACATGCTTTTTCTCGCGATATCTCGCGAATTCACGATTGGCTCAAACGAACTAATTTCTCGCCCCTAGGCGCGGGCGCACTCTCAGGTTCGTCCCTACCAATTGATCCAGAAAAGACAGCAGAGAGCCTTGGGTTTAGCGGTGTCATTGAGAACAGCATTGATGCAGTTATGGATCGCGACTTTGCAGCCGAAGCCCTTTTCATTATTGCTCTCATTGGCGTTCATATCTCGCGCATAGGGGAGGAGTGGACGCTTTGGAGCAGTACGGAGTTTGGTTGGGCCAGACTTGATGACGCTTACTCCACGGGCTCATCCATCATGCCTCAGAAAAAGAATGCTGATGCTGCTGAATTAGCACGTGGAAAGTCAGGACGTTTTATCGGCAACATGACTGGGTTACTCACCGTTATGAAAGGCCTTGCCTTTGCCTATAACCGCGACCTGCAAGAAGATAAAGAGCCGGTATTTGATTCAGTCGAGAATTTATTGTTGTTACTACCTGCGATTTCTGGAATGGTCGCTACCACGCAATTTAATGAAGAGAAGATGAAAGCTGCGGCACCGCTCGGGTATTCATTGGCAACCGAAATTGCTGATTTCTTAGTAAAGCGCTCCGTCCCATTCTCTATTGCTCATGAAGCAGCAGGAGCATGCGTAAAAGTTTGTGAAGAGAAGAAAATTGATTTACATGAACTATCGGATCAAGAACTTTTGGCGATTCATCCCAAACTTACTGCCGAGGTCCGCGAAACTCTTAATGTATATGGCGCTATAGCGGCTCGAACAACTTCTAATGGAACCGCGCCAGCCAGTGTGCGCAAACAACTTTCGAACCTCAAAGAGAAAATCGCCGCGAACTCGGCATGGGTAGCCAGCGAGCGGAAGCGCTTTTCGGGCATGATGGACCAATGACCAGCGCGCTTCTAGATGATTTGCAATGGCGCAATTCCATCGCCCAAACAACCGATCGTTCCGAGCTCGAAACTTTTCTCAACGGCGGATCGCGCGCTCTTTACTTAGGAGTAGATCCAACGGCGCCAAGTATGCATCTGGGAAATCTTGCTGCATTTACAGTCTTACGTCGCTTTCAACTCGCAGGTCATAAACCCATCGCTCTTGTCGGTGGAGCAACTGGACTCGTGGGGGACCCAAGTGGACGAAATTCTGAACGTACTCTCAATGAAGTTGACGTTGTTGAGGAATGGGTTGGAAAAATCCGTAAGCAACTAGAAAGTATTTTGGATTTCAGCGGCAAGAATTCAGCGGTTTTGGCTAATAATCTAGATTGGACCAAACCTGTTTCTGCCATTCAGTTCCTTCGTGATATCGGAAAGCATTTCAGCGTCAATCAGATGTTGGCTCGCGAATCAGTATCGGCGCGCCTTGAAGCGGGAGGAATTTCTTACACAGAATTTTCTTACCAAGTACTTCAAGCTTTTGATTTTCTTGAATTAAGTCGCCGCAATCAATGTTTCATTCAAATTGGAGGTAGCGATCAATGGGGAAATATCGTTGCGGGTATTGATTTGATTCGTCGCGTCGAAGGTAAATCTGCACACGCTCTCACTCTGCCACTCATTACAAAGGCTGATGGTACGAAATTTGGTAAAACTGCCAGTGGTTCTATCTGGCTCGATCCAACGATGACATCGCCATATGCTTTCTTCCAGTTCTTTTTAAACTCCGATGATCGAGATGTTGAACAATTGCTCAGAAGTTTTTCATTTAAGTCGCACGACGAACTCAATGCGCTCTTTGATTCGCTCAAAACAAATCCGGGAGCGCGTGAAGCGCATCGTGCCTTGGCGCGCGAGGTAACCTCAATGATCCATGGCGAATCAACAACAGTGAAAGTTGAGAATGCGGCAAAAGCTCTCTTCGGTCAGGCTGAAATTCGAGAGCTCGATAGTGAAACTCTCGAGTCAGCGCTCTCTGAGTTGCCACGAACCACCATTAAACGCGGTGAATCGATTCCAACCTGGGTTGATTTGATTACTGCATCGGGAGTTGTGGACTCTAAATCTGCTGCGCGCCGCGTTGTTAAAGAGGGCGGGGCATATCTCAACAACGAAAAGATTTCAGGTGAAGATTTTGCGCCTTCGGAGAACGATCTTTTGCATGGTCGCTTCATGGTTCTCCGAAAAGGAAAGCGCGATCTTGCAGCTGTAGAGATCACTTCCTGAATTGGCTTAAAAACCGCCTCATTTCCGCCGTTCGCGGATTTGCCACCCTCAAAAAACAGCGTTATTCTTCGCTTCTCGCTACGAAATCGGACTTCAACACCAGGCCGAGTAGTCGAGCAAGAACTTCCCTAAGAAGCTAAAAACCCTTATTTTTCAAGGTTTTTCAGCGCTTGTGTGTCCCTGGAAAGGGTCCCGCGAGGGCGATTTGACCATGGGAGCAAAGGGGTCTAGGTTTCTCCTTCTGCCCGAAAGGGTGGTTTGGTTGTGCCCTGCCAACGGCTGTAAGGCCCGGAATCGGAGCGCACCCGTACCT
>DAIOTH010000007.1:0-29025 GCA_036752125.1 Candidatus Nanopelagicaceae bacterium
GAAGGTAGTCAACAGCCCAATTCTTAGTAATTAAATCAATGGCAAATATCAGAGTTGCAAAAGTAATGAAAAGTCGTCGCGCGCGCTCTGCACGTGACGACGTTATCGGCGCTCTTCCTTCTGTTTGCATAACATGCAGAGAGTTGCACGTGGAAATACTTGAAGACGCGCTTTGCCGATAGCGCTTCCGCAATCTTCACAACGACCGTATGTCTTGGTATCGATGCGATCGAGGGCGCGCTCAGTTTGCAAGACCATATCTCGCGCGTTGTAGACCAAAGAAATTTCATGTTCGCGCTCGAATGTCTTCGCGCCAGCGTCGGCTTGATCATCGCCGGCCCCAACGCCTGAGGCTTCAATCAAATCATCCATCTCGGATTCGATCTCTTCCAATTCTTTCTTCAATCGAACGAGGTCTTTAGCAAGTTCGCTGCGAATTGATTTTAATTCTGTCGCAGTCCAGTTTTCCTCTCCCTCACTTACAAATGGAGCCGGAGCAGCCTTAATTGGCTTCAGAGACGGCGCCTTCTTTCCTGGTTTTGGCTTGCGCACAGGAGGTGGAAGTACAAGTCGTTTTTCTTCAACAACAACGATGTCGCTCACTTCTGCTTCGGGTTTGTAAACCGAGATGGTCGTTGCTCCACCTTTAGCTGTCGAACTTGTGAGCGCTGTCTTATGTGCACCCTTGATAATCTCAGTAGGTTTCTTGGCCGGCGCTTTCTTGGCAAGAACTGGCTTAACCGGCGCCTTTTTTACTGGAGCCTTCTTTGCGGGAGCCTTTTTTACTGCCGCTTTTTTTACTGGTGCTTTCTTGGTGACTGCCTTCTTCGCTGGCGATTTCTTCGGCGTAGTTTTCTTTGCGGGAGCCTTCTTAACATTCGCCTTGGTTGCAGGCTTCTTTTTAAATTTCGCCACAGCTGAGGAGAGTTTCTTTTTCAATGCCACAACGGCGAAGGCTAAGGGTTAGCAGGGATAAAAGCCACTCGCCCCGCGATGCGTTAGACTTGCCGCCTTACATAAACATTCGCACTGACCAGGCAATCACCTGTGAGCGAGTTGGAAGAAGTGGGTCAAGGCTCATTAAGAACCAACGGTAAGAAAGTTAAGTGGCAGCTAACGCTGCAAGGCGGGTGGTACCGCGGTCAATCACGATCGCCCCTCCATAAGTTCACTTTATGGGAGGGATTTTTTTATGGCTGAAAAGTCGCCATATGTAGCGCTTGCTCCAGCAATTGATCTACCTGCAATTGAGCGCGAGATTCTCTCATTCTGGCAAACCCAAGATATTTTTCACACCAGCGTGCGCACAAGAGCTGGTGGCGAATCATGGACGTTTTATGAAGGTCCTCCGACTGCAAATGGAATGCCTGGCACTCACCACATTGAAGCGCGAGTTTTTAAAGATGTCTTTCCCCGCTTTCACACAATGAAAGGTAAGCACGTCATTCGCAAAGCGGGATGGGATTGCCACGGACTACCTGTAGAAATTGCGGTCGAAAAAGAACTTGGCTTTTCTGGCAAAGGCGATATTGAAAAGTATGGCATTGCTGCCTTTAACGATAAGTGTCGTGAATCAGTACAACGTCACGTTGATGCATTTACCGCCATGACAGAGCGCATGGGCTTCTGGGTGGATTTCGATGAAGCATATTGGACGATGTCAGATGAATATATTGAAAGCGTTTGGTGGTCGCTCGCGCAGATTCATAAAAAAGGACTTCTTGTCCAAGATCATCGAGTAGCGCCTTATTGCCCCCGATGTGGAACTGGACTCTCGGATCATGAATTAGCTCAGGGTTATGAAACTGTTAAAGATCCATCGGTCTATGTTCGTTTCCCAGTTACTTCTGGAGATTTAGAGAAACTCGGAGCATCTCTCCTAGTCTGGACGACAACTCCGTGGACGCTGGTTTCAAATACTGCGATTGCAGTTCATCCCGACGTTGACTACGTGGCAGTGCGCACAAAAGAGAGTGAAGACTCCAAGAGTGAAGTTCTCGTTCTGGCCGAACCCCTACTCTCAGTTGTAGGTGATGGCTATGAAATTCTTAAGAAAGTTAAGGGCCGTGATCTAGAACGTACTTCTTATTCACGTCCTTTCAACTATGTCGAAATTCCAGATGCGCACTTTGTAATTCTTGCTGATTATGTAACCACAGAAGATGGAACTGGCTTAGTTCACCAATCACCGGCATTTGGCGCTGATGACCTAGCCAGCTGCCGCCGATACAACCTTCCAGTTATCAATCCCATCTTGCCCAATGGCCACTTCGAAGAGAGCGTGCAGCTTGTAGGTGGGCTCTTCTTTAAGGAAGCTGATAAGCCACTTGTTAAAGAGTTGAAGAGTTCAGGTCGTCTCTATCGTCACCAGCAATATGAACATACTTATCCTCATTGCTGGAGATGTCACACACCACTCATTTACTACGCACAACCTTCTTGGTATATCCGCACCACAAAAATCAAAGATGCACTACTTCGAGAGAATGCGGCAACCGATTGGCATCCAGAGACAATTAAGACTGGTCGTTTCGGAGATTGGCTCAATAACAATATTGATTGGGCGCTATCACGTAATCGTTATTGGGGAACTCCGCTTCCAATCTGGCGCTGCGAAAATGCGCATGAAGAATCTTTTGGTTCTAGAAAAGAATTACAAGACAGGGCTGGTCGCGATCTCACAAATTTAGAACTGCATCGCCCTTATGTCGATGACATTAATTTCAACTGTAAAGAATGTTCTGCCACCATGATTCGCACGCCAGAAGTTATTGACTGCTGGTATGACTCAGGTGCTATGCCTTTTGCACAATGGGGCTATCCCCACAAAGAAGGCTCAGTCGAGAAATTTAATGAGGCATATCCTGCTGACTTTATCTGCGAAGCAATCGATCAGACACGTGGTTGGTTCTATACATTAATGGCGATTGGAACGCTGGTATTCGATAAATCTTCCTACAAAACCGTGCTCTGTCTTGGCCACATCCTTGATAAAGATGGTCGCAAGATGAGCAAGCACCTTGGAAATGTTCTCGAACCGATGGCCCTTATGGATCAACATGGAGCAGATGCCGTGCGTTGGTACATGCTCGCTGCAGGTTCACCATGGAGCGCACGTCGCGTTGGCCATGATGCAATCTCTGAAGTTGTCAGAAAGACACTACTTACTTATTGGAATACCGTCTCATTCCTATCTCTCTATGCATCCGCTGCAAACTACCTCCCACAACCCATAAGTGATGCGTCGAAGCTTTCCATGATGGACCGTTGGATCATCAGCGAACTCAATCAACTCATCTCCACAGTGGATGCAGCTCTCAATGATTTTGATTCTCAAACAGCCGGCACAGCACTTGCCACCTTTGTTGATGATTTATCTAATTGGTATGTCCGTCGTTCCCGCCGCAGATTCTGGGATGGCGATGCTGCAGCGCTCTCAACACTTCATCACTGTCTTAAAACCGTAACTCTATTAATGGCGCCCATGGTTCCCTTTATCACCGAACATGTATGGCAAAAACTTATTCGGGTAGTTGAACCAAATTCGCCAACCTCAGTCCATCTCGCTGATTTCCCAGCGGCCGATAAGAATGCAATTGATGCACAACTCTCCAAAGATGTTGCGTTGACCCGCAGGCTTGTGGAGCTTGGCCGCGCCTCTCGCGCACAATCACAGGTAAAGATTCGCCAACCTCTCTCCCGTGCCCTTATTGCAGCTCCTTCATGGAAGTCACTGTCCACGGAACTCCGGGATCAAATTGCAGATGAACTCAATGTTGAAAAGCTCGATGATCTTGCAAGTGCAGGATCAGGGCTGGTAGATATTTCAATCAAAGCTAACTTCCGAACTCTCGGAGCCAAATTTGGTGGTGATGTCCAAGCAATTGCAAAAGTCATCGCCGCTTCAGATGCACCTGCCCTGGTCTCCGAAATCCGCACTCATGGAAAGTTCTCACTGCCCTACGGTGATGGCGCCATCGCAGAAGTCACCGAAGAAGATCTTGTGATTACCGAAACTCCTCGCACTGGCTGGGCGGTTGCCTCGCATTCAGGCGAAAGCGTTGCTCTCGATCTTGAGTTAACCCCTGAGCTCATATCCAAGGGAATTGTTCGAGAAGCAATCAGAGCTATCCAGGATGCACGCAAATCATCCGGCTTCGATGTTAGCGATCGCATCCACGTTAAGTGGAATTCTGATGATGAATCATCTGCCGCTATCGAAAGCGGTAAGAGTTGGATTAGCGAAGAAGTATTGGCGCTTTCTTTTGAGCGAGATTCCGCGCTAAAACCTAGTGACGAAGAGTTGGGATTAACGCTCCAACTCAAAAAGTCCTAAAACTTACTTCTAATCTCCCAAAGATCTGGGAATACTGGTTTGAACAAGGTCGAAGCTAAGTAATCTGCTCCGCTTGAACCACCAGTACCAGTCTTATGTCCAATAGTTCGTTCAACCATCTTTACATGACGATAGCGCCACTCTTGAAGCCCTTCATCTATATCAACGAGGCGTTCGCAGATGAGGGACCCTTCTGGGTCATTGCGATGAAGTTCTAATAGCGATGATTGAACATCAGAGTTTGCTTCATAGGGTTGCGAAAAATCTCGCCCTAACACTTGATCAGGGATTGCAAACCCTCGCGAGTGAACAAATTTAAGTGCACTGTCCCAGAGCGAGCGCGAGTTCATTAATTTTTCAACGCGAGCTTTATCCTCTGCGAGCAGATGTGATGCCGCCCGAGTATCGCGACGACCAAGAATTGCTTCCACTTCACGGAATTGTGCAGATTGGAATCCACTTGAAGCGCCGAGGCGATCTCTAAAAGAGTTAAATTGGAGTGGAGTCATTGTTTCTAAGATGTCGATTTGAGCGACACAAATTTTCATAATGGTGCGGATGCGACCCAGTATGGAGAGTGAATAGTGAGTATCCCCTGATTCAAGAGAGCGTTGCGCAGCTTGGAATTCATGAATCAATTGCTTAAACCAGAGCTCATAGGTTTGATGAATAACGATGAAAAGTAACTCGTCGTGTTCCGGACCTTCAGAGAGGGGTTGCTGGAGTTTCAGTAATTCATCGACTTTGAGATAGGAGCTGTAGGTCAGCGCAGCATCATGATTTCCGCTCATGTGACTCGAGAGCTTCCTGTCGAAACTTTCTCGTATTGTCGTGAACTCACTAAATCGCGCAGGCGCTGGAATCCATCAAATACTTCAACGTACGAGGTCGCAAGTGGCGAGATAGCGACGCGAATGGAATTGGGAACTCGGTAATCCGGGATGACATTTGCAAATTGCCTAAGCGCTACTGCAATCTTCTCGGCATCTGGATGGACGAGTGAGATATGACCGCCTCGTTGATTATGGTTTCGTGGCGTATTGAGAGTGAAACCCAGCGGAGCGAGCCACTTTTCATAAAGTTCAATCATCATCGCCGTGCCTTGAGCAGCTTTCTTTTCAATCTCAGAAATTCCTGCTTCTTCAATCATTTCGAATGAGGATTTAATGCAACGTAGCCCCATCAACGAAGGACTTGCAATTTGAAATCCGCGGATGCTCTCTTCTCTGTCGAAAATAGGGCCCATTGCAAATTGATTTCGTTGTGCGAACCAGCCCTGAATTGGTACGTGAAGTTCTTTCTGCATCTGCTTTGATACGTAAAGCCAGGCAGGAGCACCAGGACCCGAGTTTCCGTACTTGTAGGTACATCCCACCGCAAGATCAACTCCATTTTTATCAAAGTCCATCACTACAGAACCAACAGCATGGGCGGCATCCCACAACATGAGCGCGCCATAACTCTTTACTAAATCATTAATTGCTTTGATGTCCTGCCGTGCTCCAGAGCGATATTGCACAACTTCTAAGCTCACGAGCGCGACATCATCTGACATATATTTTTTTAGAATTTCTGGGGTGATTAATTCATGCTCTGAGATTGCTGGATTTTCGTTATCGATAGTTATCAGCTTCAATCCATATTGCTCGGCAAGGCCTTGCATTATGTAACGATCAGTCGGGAAGTTTGCAGCATCGATGATGATGGTTTTGCGATCAGGTCTGGCGCGAATTGCAGCTGAAGCGAGTTGATAGAAATTTACAGAAGTAGTGTCACAAGCAAGAACTTGTCCGGAAGCTGCCCCCAGCGCACTGCGGCCAATGAGATCTCCTACTGATTGTGCTTCATCTACCCAATGCCCCCAGCCCGCAACTACTTCCGGGCCCCATTCATGGGTGAGGAAATCGTTGATGGCTTTTACTGTGGCGTGTGGCAATCGACCAAGAGAATTACCATCGAGATAACACATATCAGGATCGGTGATGACGAAACGATTTTTATATTCGCGAAGCGGATCTTGCGCATCTAACTCAAGCGCAGCGGTGCGTTCCATGTTCCGCAGTCTATGTGAGGATGAGCGGTGCTGGAATAGTTTCGAGAAAATTAGGCGATGAATGCGATGAGAATCTGTGTGCCGAAGAAGAGAACAATAAATGAGAGATCAAGCGCGACAGGACCCATGCGCAGTGGTGGAATAAAGCGACGTACAAACCCAAGGGGCTTGTCCGTAATCATATAAATAATTTCAGCCAGCGGGAGGATGATGCCGCGTGGACGCCATGAAGGACGAAACATTCGAACGTAATCCAGAATTAAACGCGCGAATAGAGCAATCAAAAAGAGATTGAGGGCAAGGACGACCCAATCGCTGAGATTAATCACTGAAAGTATTAACTAGCTCTGATTAAAGAGGCTGGCATTTGCTGCCGCAGTTTTATCTTCTGAACTCACCATCACATTTGGTGGCGAGAGGAGAAAAACTTTTGAAGTTACGCGCTCAATAGTTCCTGCATGTCCAAAGACAAGACCCGAAGCAAAATCAATAAGACGTTTTCTTTCAGACTCTTCCATATCGCTGAGGTTCATGATGACAGGATTTCCTTCGCGATAAAACTCACCGATTGCGCGCGCTTCGCTGTAGAAGCGAGGAGTGATCGTCACGATGCGATCAATAGGTGCGGCTTCCTGAATATGTTGCGCAGGAGCGACAGGTAGTTGAGGAGCGACACTTAACGTTGGGGTTGGACGTTTGACCGGAGCAACCTTGGGGCGGACAGCAACAGCTTCTTGTGCAGTGCCGTCATCTTCTGTGAGACCGAGGTAGTTGGTCATTCTTCTCAATGCATTAGACATAGCGAAATTTTAGAGTGGTAGCTAGCGAGAGCCGAGTATTGAACTACCAATTCGGATATGTGTCGCGCCATATTCCATAGCAATCTGGAAATCCCCACTCATACCCCCGGATATAAAACTGGCTCCAGGAACCACTTTTTGAAGCACCTGGCTTGCGCTTTGGAGTTCTGCAAAAGCTGGTCTGGGATCGCTATTGAGTGGTCCTACCCCCATAACTCCCACGAGATTGATACCAGGGAATTGCGCGAGGTCGTGGGCAAATTTGGGAAGTTCCGAAGTTTTTATTCCACTACGATTTTCATGAATTCGATCAGCATCTAGATTTACTTGAATAAAGCAACTTTGCTTTTTATTCATCTCTTCGGCGAGCGAAGAAATCTTCTCTGCATGTCGAATTTCATCGAGAGAGTGAATGTAATCACTCCAACTAACAATAGAGCGAAGTTTGTTGCTTTGAATTGCGCCCTGAAAGTGCCATTGCGCATCATCTGGTAGCAGAGCGGATTTCTCGGAACCTTCTGAGTCACGATTCTCTCCGAAGTGGCGCTCCCCAAGGCCATAGAGAATTTGAACATCGCTTGCTGGAAAGGTTTTTGTAACAACAATCAGCGTGACATGTTTAGGAATCTCTCTGCGAATTAATGCGAGAGATTGTGAAATCTCTCCTTCTCGAGCAGATGTCATAGTGAAATAACTCCTGCCTGGCGTCCCGTAACACCATCTCGACGATAGGAGAAATATTCGGCGTCGTGCAAGGTGCACTTATTCGTCGAGCTCCAGGTAATACCCAGCTCCGTTAGAAGTGAGATCAAACCGGATTCGAGATTTAGACAGGAATTCTCGGCGGTAGTCGCTGGAATCTGTTTGGTGACTTCACTAAACATCGCACCGTCAACTTCATAGCAGCGTCCGCAAATGGATGGTCCAAGCTCCGCACGAATCTCTTGTGGTGAAATGCCATGAGATATAAATACTTCTATGGTTTCTTCAAACACTCCCTTGATTAACCCTTGGCGGCCAACATGCACGGCCGCTACCGCACTATCTGAGTGGAGAAGTAGCGGGATGCAATCTGCAATTAAGGTAACGAGGGCAATACCTCTCCGACGAGTGAAAAGTGCGTCAACAGTTGGGATTTGAGCAGGATTTGATCTCTCATCAATGACTGCAACATCTCGACCATGTACTTGATTCATGAAGAAGAAGCTCTCTATGGGAAGGCCGAATTGCGTTGCGAGAATTTTTCGATTCTCCAAGACAGCCTCGGCGTTATCACCCACATGCGTCGCGAGATTGAAACTCTCATAGGGAGCAGAGCTCACGCCACCTTCGCGCGAGGTAAATAGCGACCTCGACATGAATGTGGGATTTACTTCATGAAGTCTGGAATATCAATTTCGTCTTCGGCGACGAGTTCTTCAAATGTAATGCGGCGACGAGCGGGCGCAGCGGGTGCTTCCATCGCAACTGCAATCGGATCATTGGCAGGAATTGGATCGGCTTGGCCATTAAGTGTTGCAGTCGAGATGACGGGGACTGAAACCTTCTTAGGAGCTCCTCCGTCAAAACCTGCAGCAATAACGGTGACGCGAACTTCATCACCAAGTGCATCATCAATAACAGTTCCAAAGATGATGTTCGCATCAGGATGTGCGCACTTAGCAACAAGTTCGGCCGCTTCACTGATTTCGAAGAGACCAAGGTCTGATCCACCTGCAATAGAGAGTAGGACGCCATGGGCACCATCTATTGATGCTTCAAGAAGTGGCGATGAAATCGCAAGTTCGGCAGCGCGAGTTGCGCGAGCTTCGCCACGAGCCGAGCCAATTCCCATCAGCGCAGATCCCGCGCCATCCATAACGCTCTTAACATCTGCAAAATCAAGATTTATTAGGCCAGGTGTTGTGATGAGATCTGTAATTCCTTGAACACCCGACAAAAGAACTTGATCAGCGGTCTTAAATGCTTCTGGCGCAGAGATTGAGCGATCAGAGATTGAGAGTAAGCGATCATTTGGAATGACGATGAGGGTATCTACTTCTTTGCGGAGATTTTCAATTCCTTCTTCAGCTTGAGTTGCGCGACGTTTTCCTTCAAAGCTAAATGGACGGGTTACAACGCCGACAGTTAGTGCGCCAAGTTCTTTTGCAATCTTCGCAACGATTGGTGCGCCACCTGTGCCAGTACCGCCACCTTCTCCAGCGGTAACAAAAACCATGTCAGATCCACGAAGTACTTCTTCAATTTCTTCAGTGTGATCAATCGCTGCTTGCTTTCCAATTTCAGGTGCAGCACCTGCGCCGAGACCGCGAGTTAATTTTCTACCAATATCTAATTTCACATCAGCATCACTCATGAGAAGCGCTTGTGCATCAGTGTTAATTGCAATGAATTCAACGCCTTTTAATCCAGCATCAATCATTCGATTAACTGCATTAACTCCACCGCCACCAATTCCAACTACTTTGATGACTGCTAAATAATTCTGTGGTGTTGCCACTGTGTCGCCTCTCTTCGAACCCTAATTCTCAACTTTAGACTTAGAGTTTCTCTAATCTGTGCGCGCAAAAGTAGGCGTGGGCGAGGGTCGTGGCAATCACCGACACGATTTTTATTTTTTCTTAGAAAGAGATTTCTACTTCACAATTGGAGCAACAGGATTTGAGAGATTGATTGATTTCACTCGTTTATTTTCTTTTAGATCCAATAGACGCTCCATCACTTCTATTTTCAACGGAAGTTCTTTGACACTTCCCCAATAAATATCCAACTTACGGGTATCTCTCATGATGGAACTACTGAATTCCGTGGGACTTTTCACGGTTATCCCACGAATTCCGTATCCCTGCGTCGATAACGTTCTAATCAGCTCCCGGATATCTTCGCGTTCTGCATTTGTGGAGCTTGCAATCTCCCCCGAAAAGTTCAATTCTGGGATATCGCCCCAATTGGTCTCTCCCGTGGCGATGGCCTGTTGAACCGCTTGGCGAGGCAAGTAGAAGAAGTCGAGATCTTTACTCATAAATCCAACGCTCTCCACATTGTTGCTATTGGTGGAAACTAGTCGCGCGATCGGGCTTCTTGGAATCACTTTGATAAGTACTTCTCCGGTGAAAATTTTTCGATCAAGTTCAACATTATCAACCCATAACAATTCGCGAAGTCGTGAAGCTATCTCTCGACGATCTACCCGCGCCAGGGGTTGGCCAATTTTGACTACCGATGGAGGTTGAGCAATTTTCATAGTAATTTCTTTAACAACATCTTTATCTTGAGAAGCAACAACGATTTTCTCCACTACAAAAATCTTGCTCCACCCCAAGAGATATGCCGCGCCTACCAAGATCAAGAGACTAAAAACGAGAATTGGTTTAGGCAGAAATTGATGCTTGAGCTTTCGCATAAGGTTTGTTTATGCTTCCAAAGCTTCGATAATGAGTTTTCCTAGCGAGCTCACATCTCCCGCACCTAAAGTTATGATGACATCTCCTGGTTGAGCCTCTTTCGAAACCATCTCCACGACAGTTGGCATTGAAGGTTCATAGGTCACGTTTTCACTATTCATCTTTGATGCAATAAGACTTGAAGTAACGCCAGGAATTGCTTTCTCGCTTGCGGGATAAATCTCAAGCAAATATGTGTGATCTGCCGCTGCCAATGACTTTGCGAAAGCATCCGAAAAAGCTTGAGTTCTGGAGTATCGATGTGGTTGAAAGATGGTGAGTACGCGGCCTGATTCTGCGAAAGTTCGTGCCAATTCTAAAGTGGCATGGATTTCAGTTGGATGATGGCCGTAGTCATCTACGACTGTTACGCCACGAACCACACCCTTCACTTCAAATCGACGTCGAGCTCCAGTAAAGAGCGTGAGTCCAGAAAGGACTTCGCTTGGATTTGCTCCCAGCGATATTGCAGCTGCAAGGGCTGCCGCAGCGTTGAGTACGTTATGTCGACCAGAAATTGCCAATTCCATATCACCTAGTACGCGCCCTTTTAGAGTCACTCTTGCTGTTGCACTCTTTGCGGCAACAAAGATTCGATCCAATTTCACATCAGCCATGGAATCGCATCCGTAAGTCATGATGTTAAGACTCTGTTTCACTGTGTTGGAAAGGGAGCCTAAAAGTCGTTGTACTCCAGGATCATCAATGCAGAGAACTAAAAATCCTTGGGGCTGAATTGTCTCGACAAATCTAAGGAAGAGAGCATCAATCTCATCAATGCTCTTGAAGTTATCAACATGATCTAACTCAATATTGGTAATAACAGCGCCAAAGGGTTTATAAGCGATGAAAGACCCATCAGATTCATCGGCTTCCACAATGAAGGTATCCCCTGCGCCATGGTGCGCATTGGTTCCTGAGTTTCTCACTGTTGCCCCGATTGCAAAAGATGGATCAAATCCACAATGTTGCAGCGCAACAGTCAACATCGAAGTGGTTGTGGTCTTTCCATGAGTTCCTGCAATTGCAACAGACTTTTTATCCGCAAGTAATTCAGCTAGCGCTGCTGCTCGTTCCAAAATTTGGATACCACGGCTGCGAGCTTCCTTAATCTCTACATTTGAATCAGGAATCGCGCTAGAACGAATCACCATAGTGGCGTCGGAAATGTGCGCGGCAGAATGGCCAACAAAAGTTGTAATTCCCAACGTGCGCAGTCCGGAAAGGCTCGATGAGTCATGTATGTCCGAGCCAGATACTGCAACGCCCTTAGCCGCCATAATCCGAGCGATGCCGCTCATTCCAGAGCCACCAATTCCTACAAAATGCGCCTTAGTGGACTTCCAGTCGCGACTCATTTTTTGACCCCAGCTTCAAGTACAGAAAGAGCAATATCTGCAATACGTTCGGCAGCGTGAATATTTAAACCTGAATCGTGGGAATGGAAATTTTTTGCTTGCTGGAGTGCGCCTGAGAGATTTTTTTGTAACCAAGCGGCGCTAAATTCATCATTTGGTATCGATATCGCTGCGCCTTGATCTACTAAAGCGCGAGCATTATCAAATTGCTCACCATTGCCATGTGGTAGCGGAACCAGGATTGAGAACTTACCCACCGTCGCCAATTCTGAGCAGGTAACGGCGCCACTGCGAGTAATGAGTAAATCTGCTGAGCCATAAATTGCAGCCATGTCATGGAAATACGGAACAGGGAGATATCCAGTGCGAGCCTCTGGAAGTTTGTTGTTCACTCCAACGGCATGAATAATCTGAGTCTCACTTCCTTGCGCAATAAACTCTTCAATCACCTTATTTATATGTTGTGAACCTTGAGAACCTCCAAAAATTGCAACCAGTGGTTTCGAAGTATCAAATCCCCAAGTCTCGAAATGAAGTTTTCTAAAGCTGGATTTGTCTTGCATCTGAGCGAGGCTGGAAATGGATTGGCGAATGGGCATTCCAGTGAGGACCGCGCTCGACCATTGATGTCGTACTCCTTCAAAATTAACAGCGACTACTGTGGCGAAGTGCCTACCTAAACGATTTGCCCACCCGGGTTTGGCATTTGCTTCATGGATAACTATCGGAATTTTCTTGAGCGCCGCCGCAAGATATGCAGGTGCAGAGACATAGCCTCCAAATCCAATCAGCAGATCCGCATTGCCCAGTTGACGTAGCGCAGATATCAACGAACGCGTTAATTGAAAAGGAAAGAGAATTAATTGCACTGAAAGTTTTCGTGGCAGAACAACTTTGGGAATAGTACGTAAGCGATATCCACGCTTTGGAACCAGTAGAGTCTCAAGCGCTCCATCTGTTCCTAGAAATTCACAGGTTAAATCAGCTCTTTTTGATGTGAGTGCATCCGCAACTGCAAGTGCGGGCTCGATATGCCCCGCAGTTCCTCCACCAGCTAAGAGGACTCTGTGCGCCATGAGGCTTATCCTCTCGCAGTCCGCACCGCTTTACGCTCGCGAATCTCTGCAGCAATTGCAGGATCGCGGCGCAATACGCCCAAAACAAATCCGATTGCGATAAATGTTGCAAGTAAAGATGAACCGCCATAGGAAATAAATGGCAAAGTCACACCCACGACTGGGATAACGCTTATAACAGTTCCGATGTTAAGAATTACCTGAACTGCAAACCAACATCCAATCCCTGCGCAGGTGTACCGCTCAAATGAATTATCTGCTCGCAGCGCAACGCGAAAGATGCCAAGAATGAGAAGTCCGAAGAGCGTCAAGACAGCCAAGGTACCTAACAAGCCCAACTCTTCGCCGATAACCGAGAAGATGAAATCGGTATGCGCTTCTGGAAGATTTCCCCATTTCTGTTTACTGCTACCAAGCCCAGTGCCCAGTGGTCCTCCTGAAGCTAACCCCATAATGCTGTGCGCTTGTTGCCAACCGACTCCTTTGTAATTCTCTTCAGCAAATGGATTGAAGAAAGCAGAAAAGCGGTTCATACGATTGCTCGATGTAAGAACCAAAAAGGCAAATGCCACTCCAATTCCACTTCCGAGAATTGCAAAGACCCTCATGGGAATTCCAGCAATAAAGAGAGTCCCACCCACAATGCCCGCGACAACTACCGCAGTTCCTAGATCTCGCCCTAGAAGAATGAGGGCCATAACCAGAGCGATTCCTGGAACTACCAGCTTTGCTGCATTACTTGGTTGGTCTTGGCTCGCGGCCTGATCATGAATTCGCAGTCGTAGAGCACACCACAAAATAATTCCAATTTTGGCAAACTCACTTGGCTGAATGGTGAAACTTCCAATCCCGATCCAGTTTGTATTTCCACCAACCGTTTTTCCGATCCCAGGAATCTGGGGCAAGATAAGAAGAGCACACGAAAATAGAAGTGCGGTGCGAGCAATGGGTTTCCATAATTCAGCTCGTAACTTCATTGCCACCCATGCGATAACTACGGATAAGGACAAGAAAAGTGTCTGCCTAAGCACATAGGCAAAAGAGTTTCCTGATTCATTGAGCGCTTTTACAGAGGAGGCGCTCAGCACCATGACAAGTCCCAGCGCTGAGAGTGCAATAACTGAGCCCAAGATCAAGTAGTACGCGGATGCAGGTCGCGAGAAGAGTGCCTTGGAATTACTCACTTAACTTCTCCTTCACTGCTTTTGCAAATAAATCGCCGCGTTCTGCATAATTCTTAAATTGATCCATGGACGCGCAGGCTGGGGCTAAAAGTACGGTGTCTCCCGATTTAGCCTGCATATGTGCGAGCGCTACGGCGCGTTGCATTACCTCAAAGCCCTTGAGTCCAGGATCTATGGAAGCAATCTGAATCTCCGGGGCATACTTACGAAGCGCCGCTTCAATAATCGGTGCATCCTGACCAACCAAAATCGCAACCTTGATTCGATCTTTGCACCGTTGAATGAGTTCATCCATTGCGGCACCTTTTGCAAGTCCACCTGCAATCCAAATTGCACTGAGTTGTGATTGGAGCGCCGCGATTGCAGCGTGAGGATTTGTGGCCTTAGAGTCATCAATCCATGTGATTCCATCGCGCTGGGCAACCACTTCCAATCGATGATGATCGAGTTTGAAATTTCTCAGCGCAGTTGCAATCGCATCGGCTTGTGCACCAATAGAACGAGCGAGGCCTGCGGCTGCCATGGCGTTGAGCACATTATGGGGAACCGCTGGCGTAACGTCGCTCAATTCAAAGAGAGCTTCGGCTTCATCGGAAATGAAAGCGCGATCGACAACAAGATTTTCCACTAATCCGATTTGGTGAGGCGCGGGAGTATTAAGTGAGAACCAAATCACTTGGTGAGGCAAATTTTTTGCTCGATTCACGATCTCTGCGTCATGGCTATTGAGAATGACAGTTTTAGCTCGTTCTGCGATTTTAAATTTAGCTTTTGCATAATTATCAAAATTTTGATGCCAATCAATATGGTCCTCTGCAATGTTGAGAATTGCAACGCTCTCAAACTCTGCTTCCTCACTCCACTCCAGTTGAAAAGAGGAAAGTTCCAGCATTAAGACCTGTGCTTTTGAGTTGGTCACCGCTTCGATCGCCGTAAAACCAACATTTCCGCAGGCAATGGCTTGGATTCCAGATTCGACCATCATCGCTTCTGCCATTTGCACTGCTGTGGTTTTGCCATTTGTTCCAGTCAGCGCTAGCCAACGTTGATCAGGTGCGAATACTTGTTTTACGCGCCAGGCAAGATCGATCTCGCTCATCAATTCGATGCCAGCTTCACGAACTGCTGTGATGAGAGGGTTATCGGTGCGCCACCCAGGTGAAACAACAGCAAAGGAAATTTTCGAAAGATTGATGGAATCCAAAGAGTTGAGGACTCCATCGGCACTCAATTTTTCATCTACTGCATAAACCTCGGCACCACTCTTTCTAAGAAATGAGATTGTGGGTGCGCCTGTTACGCCAGCGCCAAAGACGATGCATTGAGCTCCGCGCAACGATGAGGTAAAGGAATCTGTCACGCAACCACCCATTGGGCGTAGAAGAGTCCAAGTCCTGCAGCAACGCAGAGTCCCGCAATAATCCAGAAGCGAATGACAATTGTTACTTCGCCCCAACCGAGTAATTCAAAGTGATGTTGCAGCGGCGCCATTTTGAAAACTCTCTTTCCGCCGCTGAGTTTGAAGTATGTAGTTTGAATAATTACTGAGAGAGTAATGATGACAAAGAGTCCGCCCAACGGAATCAAGAGAAGTTCGGTTCGTAGCGTCATCGCCAAACCAGCAAGTCCACCACCAAGAGCAAGTGAGCCGGTATCACCCATAAAGATTCGAGCAGGTGAAGCATTCCACCACAAGAATCCACCGCACGCTCCAGCCAGCGCTGCAGCGAGCACTGCAAGATCAAGGGGATCTCGAACCGTGTAGCAATTTGTAGTCGCAGCAACTTCGCAACGTTGACCAAACTTCCATACGCCAATCAGTACAAAGGCAAGAAATGACATGACTGCCGCGCCAGTTGCGAGTCCATCTAAGCCATCAGTGAGATTTACACCGTTGCTTGTGCCAAGAACCATAAATATTGCCCATATAACAACGATCCCAACACCCAATTTGATTGAGGTATCGCGCACCGTCGAGAGGTACTCAGACATCGGCGTGAGCCCCGCATCATCTGGAAATCGCGTGGCAAGCACTCCAAATACTCCAGCCACAAGTGCTTGGCCAAGTAGTTTTTCGCGCGCTCGAAGACCTAATGATCGTTGCTTCACAACTTTTAACCAGTCATCGATATACCCAACAAACCCAAGTCCGACAATCAATCCAATAACTAGTAGAGCTGAGGTTGTCATAACAACCCCAGTGACGAGATGTGATGTCAAATAACCAATTACAGTTGCAAGAATGAGGACGATTCCACCCATAGTTGGTGTTCCGCGCTTCACGTGATGTGTCTTAGGGCCATCATCGCGAATTTGTTGTCCGTATCCGCGACGGGCAAGAAACTTTATAAATGCTGGAGTCACGAAGAAACTGAAGAGGAATGCCACAGCACCTGAAATCAATATACCTCTCACGCTTTTTCTCCTTCTTCTGTTTCAACTGAGTTCTTAGACCAGCCGCTTTCAATATGCTCGGCTAAAACTTCTAAATGTTCGGCGCGAGATGCCTTCACCAAAATAACGTCGCCTGGTTCCAACTCATTGAGTAGCGATTGAGCGGTGCTCACGGAGTCAAAGTAATGCGTCGTGGTACTTGAACTCGGCAAGTCGACCAAATAATCAGACGTACCAATCGAAACGAGGTGATCAACCCCGATTTCAATTGCCAGGGCTCCGATAGCGCGATGCATCGCACGTGACTCAGTGCCGAGTTCATGCATCTTTCCTAGAAATGCCCACGAACGCCCGCCACGCTCTTGGGTGAGTAGCACCAATGTACGAAGTGCAGACTCCATGCTTTCAGGATTGGCATTGTAGGAATCGTTAATCAGCAACATTTCGTTGCCCTCATGGATCTCCATACGCCACTTACTTAAACTTTCGTGGGTAGATAAAGCTGAGGAAATATGAGTTGTAGAGACCCCAAGTGAGTAAGCGATTGATGCTGCTGCCAGAGCATTGGCTATTTGGTGCAGTCCAATCACTCGAAGTTCCACCGCTTCACGGGCTTCGGGAGTGACTAAATCAAAGTGAGCATATCCGCCACGAAATTCAATATCAGCAGCGCGGATGTCACAGTCATGGCTCTCCCCAAAGGTAAATTTCTTCACGCCAGCAGGCACAGGCATCACTGGGGTGAAACGATCATAAGTTCCAAGAACTGCTGTGGCCCCCGAAGCTAGTCCAGCAATTAACTCGCCTTTTGTTGCTGCAATTTTCTCTTGAGAACCAAACTCACCAATATGGGCGTTGCCAACTTTGAGAACTGCTCCAACATTGGGTTGAGCAATCTTTGTAAGCGCCAAAATGTCTCCGCCATGTCGCGCACCCATCTCTGCGATGCAGAATTTAGTTGACTCTTTGCATCGCAACAATGTAATCGGTACGCCAAGATCATTATTGAATGAGCCTTGTGCTGCAACCGTCTCGCCTTCAGCTTTCAATATTGAATACAACATATCTTTAGTTGTTGTTTTGCCTTGTGATCCAGTAATTCCGATAACTTTAAGGTTTGGGATCGCCGATCGCACATGATGGGCGAGGCTTCCTAAGGAGTTAATGACGTCCTTAACCAGAATGTGAGGTCCTTCGACCGGCTTACTGACTATCGAGATGACCGCTCCACGGCGGATCGCATCACCAACGAATTCATGTCCATCGGCATTCTCACCCTTGAGAGCAATAAAAACATCACCTTTGTTTACTTGACGAGAATCAAATTGAAATTGAGCTGAGTCATCTATCTTTGCTTCCCCATGCGCCACCCCAGACATGATTCTTGCAATCTCCGAGAGAGTCATGGCGATCATGATTGCGCCTCAATTGCGAGACGTAATTCATCTTGATCACTAAAAGGAAATTTCTCGCCCTTTATCTCTTGGCCAGTTTCATGTCCTTTGCCCAGAACGATAACTACATCTCCCTTTTCTGCGATGGAAACTGCGTACTCGATGGCAGCTCTGCGATCAACGATCACATGAGTCTTATCATCTAGATTGATTCCAGATGTCATCTCTTTGAGAATGCTTTCTGGATCTTCAGAGCGAGGATTGTCACTCGTAAATATCGCTTGGTCACATCCTTTGTATAACGCCTGACCCATCAACGGGCGCTTTACTGAGTCCCTATCGCCACCGCAACCAAGAACGCCAATGATTCGTTTTACTGTGGAGTTTCTCAAAGAACTTAAGACTTTCTCCACTGCATCTGGAGTGTGCGCATAGTCAACGAGAGCCGCAAAGTTCTGACCAGATTCGACTTTTTCAAGTCTTCCCGGAGCGCCAGTGAGATGAGATAACCCATTTGCGATGGCATGCGGTTCAACTCCGCTATAGATTGCAATTGCTACCGCCAGGAGCAAGTTATCAAGATTATGTTCTCCGTTGAGATGTATGGCGCCATCAATGAGGACTCCACCCTCTCCCCTAATGCGTATATCAAAACCACTCGAGCTTGGAGTTATGGATTCGTAGTACCAGTTCGCTTTCTTGTCTGAACGTGACAGTGTCGAAACTGGAATTGAAACTTCCTTATTCAATCGCTTCCCGTAAGCGTCATCAATGTTTACAAATGCATGGTCTGATAGCTCCGGTGCGAAGAGTGCGCGTTTTGCAAGGTAGTAACTCTCCATGTCTTTATGGAAATCAAGATGATCATGGCTGAGATTGGTGAAACCAGAAGCCCTGAAATGAGTTCCATCAACTCGATGGAGAGCGAGAGCATGGCTACTGACTTCCATCGCTACTGCACGAAGATGACGCTCCTGCATCACGGAAAGAATATTTTGCAAAACATCCGATTCAGGGGTTGTGTGTGTTGCCGGAAAACTCTCGTTGCCGATAGTTATTCCCACTGTGCCTATCAGACCTGAATCAAAGCGAGACTGTTGCCAGATTTGATGAAGTAAATAAGTGGTTGTGGTCTTGCCATTAGTGCCTGTAATTCCAGCTAGAAATAAATCAGAGCTCGGTGAATTGTGGAACCAACTTGCAAGGTATCCGGCCTGGGAGCGTGGATTCGGAACTACTAACACGGGGATTGCAGATGTATGACCGGAGGAAAGGTCACGACCTGCGTTGTCAGTGAGAACCGCCCTCGCACCACGCTCCACAGCGGATGTCAGGAATGCGCCGCCATGGGTCTTCGCCCCTGGTAACGCTAGAAAAATATCGCCATCGTGGACATTGGCGGAGTTACTGGTTATTCCGGTGATGCGGATTTTTGATGATACTTCGTCAATCTGAATTCCTAGAAAAGATGCGATATCGCCTAACGTTTTTTGGTGGGGTTCAAATCTCCGAAATTCAGTCATTGCTCTGTACTCGAGTTTGATTCTGACTCTTACTTTGAGCAGCTTGCGATGCCTGGCGAGCTTTCAGATCTTTTTCATTGAGGACATACATAAATTCCGCCGGTTTGGTTGGAGGAATATGTTGATCTTTCAGCACAAAACTCATAACTTTTTTGAAAACTGGACCTCCAAGATATCCGCCCCAGTGGAATCCTTTCGGATCTTGGATCGTTACTGACACCACGTATTCAGGTTTATCAGCGGGAGCAAAACCAATAAATGATGCGGTGTATCCCCGATAGCAGCCACACGAATCATCAACGCGTTGTGCGGTTCCTGTTTTACCAGCTACTCGATAACCGGGTATTGCAGCCGCTGGAGCTGTTCCGGAGGCTGATACAACGCTCTCCATCATCAATCGCATCTTCTGTGCAGTAGCAGCGCTAATCACGCGAACTGACTTCTGTTTATTTGCCGGTGTATATCTTCCGGCAGCATCGCTTATACCTGCAATCACTGTTGGCGTTACTCGAACACCATCATTTGCAATGGTGGCAAATACTGAAGTCGCCTGCATCGCGGTTACGGAATAACCTTGACCGAACGCAACCGTCGGAGCAGTAGTTCCCGACCAATCTTTAACATCGAGTAGTTTTCCGCTCTCTTCGCCTGGTAGTCCAGATCCTGGTTTTTCGGCGATGCCAAATTTCTTCAGGTAAGAGTGGAGTTTGTCGTTGGAGAGCATCTCCCCCACTTTTATTGCACCAGTATTACTTGAAACTGCAAGAGCGCCCGACAGCGTTAATCGCTGAGTTGGGTGTGGCTCATGATCGCTGAAAACTTTATTTGATCTCTTGAGTTTGTATGGGATTGTCAAAACTGTCTCAGGAGAAATCTTGCCCTCTTCGATAGCTGAAGCGATTGTGATTACTTTTCCAGTTGAACCTGGTTCATAAACTTCTTGTACAGAAGGATTTTTCCAACGATACGGATCTACACCTTTGGTATTACCTGGCTGGAACGAAGGATATGTCGCATGAGCTAGCACTTCGCCACTCTTTGGATCCATCACAATAACGGTTCCAGAGAGGGCTCTTGAACTCTTTACCGCGGTGCGGATTGCTTCCTGTGCCACCCATTGCACATCTCTATCAATTGTTAATCTAATGGTGTTTCCACGTATTGCTTCCGATGTAATTTTTTGTGTGCCAGGAATTATTGTTCCGCCCGCATTTGCGTAGGTATATGCGCCATCAACTCCAGATAGAGTGGAATTCATGCTGTACTCAAGTCCAGCAGCTCCACTTCCAGCGCGATTGATAAATCCAATGACCGCAGCGCCTAATTCACCCTCTGGATACTCACGGACATAAATTCGCTCTGCGAAAAAGCCTGCCAATCTCTTGGCATAACCGTTCTTCTCTTCAGATACCTTTGAGTTATAGCTTTCAATTGCGGCTTCTAGCTTTCTCCACACTGCTGGCTTCACAGATTGGCTAATCACTACATAGCGACGAGTGCCAGTAAGTTCTTGTTCTAGCCACTCTTGATTGAGATCAAGAATTGGAGCTGCGACTTCTGCGAGCTTCTTTGGATAATCGATGATCGCTTGATCAGCCAGAATGCGGTAAGCGCTGACGCTACGAGCAAATTCGACTCCATTGATATCGGTGATGGCACCTCGTGGCGCCATGATGATTGATTTCTTCGCAAGTTCCATATCTGCCCGGTTGGCATAACCTGCAGCGCGCACGGCTTGCACATCAACAAGTCGAACTGCAAAAGCCACTAATAAAACGAGAGAGATTGCAACAACATAACGGATGCGACGTTCTACCAATGAAAAGTGGGTCATGGTTGCCCATCCTTCTTGACTGGCTTCTTTACAGGATTAGCAGCAACCGCTTCTTCATTTGCAATTGATATATCTAGAAAGTCAGGTGAGCCGCTAGGAACCATCCCTAAAGACAGCGCTTTTTCGGCGAGAGCTTCTGAGGTAGAAAGCGTCGCAACTTCAAGTAAGGCAGCTTCGCGCTCTTCATTGATTGCGATAGCTTCCAATTTGAGCTCGCGAATCCGAACGGCATCGTTACCCAAAAGAATGTTGATGCCCAATAATCCCAATAAACCGGCAATCAAAATTGCTGCGATCACTCCGTAGAAAGTTCGATTGCTTGCTTGCTCTCCTGGAACCGGGCGAAGTTCAGGCACGAGGCGCAATACAACTTGGGTTGATTTACGCACAACAGTTTTTCGTGACCGTTCAAAAGCAGGTGCGAGAGCGGATAGAGCCATTAGCTTGCCACCCGCTCTATCGCACGTAGCCTGACGGATTGCGCACGAGAATTCTTATTTATCTCTTCTTCACTTGCTTTCTCACTGCCGCGGAAAACTAGTTGGAACTTGGCTGCCAAAGATGCGATCTCAACTGGCAAACCAATAGGAGTCATTGATTCCGTTGCTGCAGAGAAATAGCGCTTTACAATCTTGTCTTCTAGAGATTGGAATGACATCACCACAAGACGACCGCCAACATTGAGTCGGTCCATCGCTCTAGGAATAGCTCGCTCCAAGACAGCGAGTTCTTGATTCACTTCAATGCGAAGTGCTTGGAAAGTTCGCTTTGCTGGATTTCCCCCAACGCGTCGCGCCGGAGCAGGGATGCTCTGTTTTACAATTTCTGCAAGATCTGTTGTTGAGTGAAGTTTGCTGGACTCTCTGGCTGCAATGATGTTATCGACGATGCGTGAAGCGAAGCGTTCCTCGCCATATTCGCGAATTACGCGAATTAAGTCGTTACGAGAATAACTCTCTAGCACCTCTTGCGCGGACAATCCTTGAGACTGATCCATCCGCATATCCAGCGGTGCGCTCTGAGAGTAGGAGAAGCCACGCTCAGAGTTATCTAATTGCATCGAAGAGACGCCAAGATCAAAGAGAATTCCATCAACATTTGAAATGCCGAGCGAGTCAAGGACTTTAGGCATCTCGTCATACACCGCATGGATCACTGTGATGCGATCTGAAAATGGTGCAAGTCTTTGGTTTGCTTTGCTAATTGCGGTTTTATCTCGATCTAAACCCACAACGCGCAACTGAGGAAACTTCTCTAGTAGCGCAAGTGAATGTCCGCCAAGTCCTAATGTGGCATCGACGACTATTGGAGATTTTGATTTTTGAATAGATGGAGCAAGAAGAGTGATACAACGTTCTAGTAACACTGATGTGTGTTCTATTTGCATCTTCCCCTCACTCTCTTCTTCTATTTCTTCATCTCTATTTCTGCTTTTTACTTCTCTTCTTTACTTCTGCTCTCTGCTCTGGTCACCGCCGGCCGACGGATCTGGGGGATAAACGGCACCGGGGAAGGGGCGCCGTTTAAGTGAAGGTCGGCGGTGGCCACAGAAGAGAGTGTGATTTCGGCCTGCTTAGAACAGGCCTGGGAATACCTCCTCTGAAACATCGGCAAAACCTTTTTCGCGATCTTTGAGGTAGCTCTTCCAAGCTTTTGCATCCCAGATTTCAACGCGGGTATTTGCACCAATAACAACGCACTCTTTTTCTAAATCTGCATACTCGCGAAGTCCACTTGGAATTGTTACGCGACCTTGCTTATCTGGAATTTCATCGTGCGCACCTGCAAACATCACGCGCATGTAATCGCGTGCTGCTTTTGCAGTGAGTGGCGCTTGTTTTAGCTGATCTGTAATGCGAGCAAATTCAGTTGTAGGAAAAACGAATAAACATCTCTCTTGGCCTTTTGTTATGACAAGACCAGATGCCAATTCATCTCTAAATTTCGCTGGAAGTATCAATCGGCCTTTGTCATCAAGACGAGGTTCATGGGTGCCGAGAAACATGTGAACCTCCCCCTTACAAACTTCTTTCGCTTGCCGCAGAACCCCCGTTCTGCTTAATTCCCCACTTTACTCCCTTTTACTCCATTTTCAACCACCTCTCCCCATTTTCCTGCTGAGGCAAAGAGGGAACCCTCCACTTGTGGCGCTCTGATTTTGGGCATAAAAAAACCCGCCTCTGGGGCGGGCATGGGTTTGGCGCTAGTTGCGCTTCACGTTACTCCTCGAGGTTTCGGCGATCCCATCGCTCTTCAAACTTTGAGCTCCACTTGCCACTCTTAGGGTTCTTTGGGGCGTTCATTTTGGAGATTGCGCCATTCATAAGCCCTCCCAAATTGGAGATTGCAAGGACGGCGCCCACAAGAGCCAGAACAAAGCCAGCAATTCCAAGTGGTGGGGTTTGAGAGATGAGCCCTCCGAAAAGTACGAAAATTCCAAGGACTATCAGGCCAAAGCCGGCAACCACTCTGGAGCGACTTGGGGTCTTGCCACTAAAGGTCGAAATCAGGCGTGGGTCATCAGCAGCGAGAGCTTCTTCCATCTCCGCCAAAAGACGCTTTTCATGCTCTGAAAGTGGCATAGCGCCCACAATAGTAGAGCGGAAGTAATGTGGAAAGTCGAGAAGCAGAACGCCCGCTAGGAATTATCTGGGGTTTCACTTGGGTATTCATCACTTTCATCTTCCGCCTCTTCCACGAGTCTGGCGGGGCGTACCGATCCTCTCCCGAACCTCTCGATAGCGCGATCAATAGCGCTTTGGGCTTCTCTCCATCCCACTTCACGCTCTCCTAGTTCAAGTTGTTCTACCGCTCCGGTTTCATCAGAGAGATTTTCCAGCGAGACCCCAAGCAGGCGGATGCGAGCGCCATCAATTTTGAGTGCCAGATATAGCTCCTTTGCGATCTCATAAATCTCATGGGTGCCGTTGATGGGAAGAGGAAGTGTTTTAGCTCGAGTTAGATTCGAGAAATCTGAGAAGCGAACCTTGAGTCCAATTGTTTTGCTCCGTAACTCTCGCTTTCTTAAACGATGTGAAGCTCGCTCTGTCAATCGAAGAAGTTCACGGAAAATTTCTTCCCTATCGTCGAGATCATAAGAAAATGTCTCGGCGGCGCTAATGCTTTTTTCTGGCGCGTCAGGCACTACTTCTCGATAATCGCGCGCCCACGCTAATTCATAAAGTGAAACACCTGCGCTCTCGCCCAAGGCCCGCTTTAAAGTTTCAAGTGGAGTATTTGCGATATCTGCAACAGTTCGTAATCCCAATCGTTGAAGCTCTTCATTAGTTTTTGGGCCTACTCCCCAGATTTCACTAACAGGAAGTGGATGTAGAAATGTCAGAACTCGATCATGTGCTATCTCTAGCATTCCATCGGGCTTACAACGACCTGATGCGAGTTTGGCGATAAATTTTGTGGTTGCTATTCCTACCGAACAGGTTATCTTCTCTTGTTCAAAAACTTTCTTTCGGATTGATGTTGCAATCTCACGACCAGTACCAAATAGCCGGCGCGAACCGGTGACATCTAAGAATGCTTCATCGAGCGATAGCGGCTCTACGTAAGGCGTGAATTCAAAGAAGATTTCCATAACGCGGCGAGAAACTTCGGAATATCGTTCATGATCAGGTGGAATAAATACTGCGGTTGGTGCCATTCGTTGAGCTCGCGCTACTGGCATCGCCGCTCTAATTCCAAATTTTCTAGCTGAGTAATTAGCGGATAAGACAACCCCGCGTGCGCCGGCTCCCACGACAAGGGGCTTGCCGCGATATTGCGGGTAATCGAGTTCGGATACCGATGCAAAAAAGGCATCCATATCGACATGCAAAATTGTGGAGTGTTCTCGCATCTCATCACTCACAGACCGCGACATTACGCCACTTCTCATATGCAGCTGATAATTCCCATGCCCCTGTGGCGCGTATCGAAACACCGCGTGGTCCGGTTCTGCGAATCTCGCCTCGCACCAATAAGAGCCGTGAGTTGTAGAGGGTTTCGGCGCAGGAGCGTTGCATATCTTCAAAGAAGGTTGCATCACTACATCCATATCCATCGTCGAGAGTTAAGAACATAACTCTTTTTCCGGAACGAACAGGCGGGGTTTGGAGAGCGACTTTGACTCCAGCGACAAGAACTGATGATTGTGAGCGTTGCGAAAGTAAATCACTTGATCTCACAGCTCCAATTTCATTGAGAAATTCAGAATAAAACTCAATCATGTGATGCGAGATATCCATCCCCAAGAACTCAATCTCATTCTTTACTCGTTCATGGGCCTTCAAATCAGGTAGCCCTGTTTTTGATAGTGGAGGGGTAAAGCCAAAGGTGAGTTGTGAACCACTGACCGCAGAGAGCGCCTTCGGTGAGGAGCGTGACCATTTATATAAATCGTTGAGATGAAGCAGTAAATCGCGGTGATTGAGATCTGTTGCAGAGATTGAATCAAATGCTCCCACCATAAGAAGTGCTTCACAGGTAGGCCTGCTTACTCCACTGCGATGAACAAAATCAGCAAGGTCGATGTATGGGCGATGGGCGATGATGGCATCAACTTCGTTCTGACTGATACCGCTGATATCTGTGAGAGATAGTCGGATTTTTTCCTGGCTTTCTCCTTCAACCCGATAGGTTCGATCAGAGAGATTGATATCAAGAGGTGCAATAGTCAGACCAGAACGACGCGCTTCATCAAGTATTAATCGCTTGGGATACATGCCAGGTTCGTGGGTAAGAACTCCAGTGAGAAAAGCTGCGGGGTAATGAGTTTTCAACCATGCTGATTGGTAGGTAGGAAGTGCAAAAGCTGCAGCATGAGCTTTGCAGAATCCAAAGGATGCAAAAGCTCGCAGTACATCCCAGACCTTGGTGATAATTTCGAGTGAATAGCCGCGTGATGTCGCGGCAGGAAAGAACCAATCACAGACTTCTTGTTGACCTTCTTTACTTCCTAACGCGCGACGCTTTTCATCTGCTTCGGCAAGTGAGATTCCACCTAGGGTCGCGATAATTTCAATAACCTGTTCGTGGAAGACAACAACGCCTTCGGTATCGTCGAGAATCTCATAGAGATCAGGGTGAAATATCTCGCGCGGTTTCCAGCCTTGGCGGGCGTTGAGAAATGGCGTGATCATGTCGCTTTTAACTGGTCCCGGCCTAAAGAGTGAGATATCAATAATTAGGTCAGTAAATGTTTCAGGGGCAAACTTTCCAACTAATTCACGTTGGCCAGGGCTTTCAATTTGAAAGAGCCCCAAAGTTTGGGTGGATTGAATTAATTCAAATGTTTTAGAGTCATCAAGAGCGATGGCATCAAGATCAATTCCAGTTCCAGTTGTGCGCTCGATTTCAGATGTGGCATATGCCAGGGCAGATTGCATACGAACCCCGAGAATGTCGAGCTTTAAAAGTCCAATAGCTTCCACATCATCTTTATCCCATTGGACCATTGGATAATTACTGGCATTATTTTCAATAGGCGCGCGGTCATATAAACCGCCATCAGAGATCACAACGGCGCAAGGATGCATCGCTAAATTCCGTGGAAGCCCATCGAGGCGTTGGGCAAGGCCAATCGCCATCTTCCAGGTCGGTGAAGTGAGATTGAGGTTACGTAACTCAGGAAGATTCTCGAGTGATTGAGAGATATTACGAGCGCGGATATGTGGCAGAGATTTTGCGACGAGATCAATCTCCATGGGCGGAAGAGATAGCGCAGCTCCGACATCACGGATTGCATGGCGCGCACGATAAGTATCAAACATGGCAACTGTTGCACATCGCTCTTGATATGCAGCGAAGACCTGGTCATAGATTTCTAAGCGGCGAGCCGATTCAACATCGATATCAATATCAGGTAGCGCTTTGCGAAGTGGTGAGCAGAAACGTTCCATCAATAAACCAAGTGAGAGTGGCTCCACGCCAGAGATTCCTAAGAGATGACAGACCAGCGAACCTGCACCACTACCCCGGGCTGCAACCCGAATACCACTAGAGCGAGCGCGATCGGTTATGTCAGCAACGGTTAAGAAATATGATTCATAACCCAGGCTTTCAATAATGGCGAGTTCTTTATCAAGACGTTCTTTCACATCGCTACGAAATTCGCCATAGCGCCAATGAACTCCAGATATCGAACGCTGACGAAGTTGGGAGGTGAGTTCCTGGTGCGATGTCGCGCCGACAACATGGGGTTCGGGAAGATGAATAGATCCAATACCAATGTCGTGGACTGGAGATAAAGCAGCGCGGTCTGCCCATTCCCGAGTAGTAGCCAGTAAGCGCTTTGCGTGACGTTCGCCAGCAGCAAGCGCTATTTTTTCGCCAAGTAACTCCATCTCTTCTGAGGATTTGAGAAACGCTTCAGCATTTTTCCTCTCAACTACGCTCTTATGAAGTGGCAGTAAATGGCGCGTGGCATCAAGAACATCAGCGATAGGAGCATCGTCACGAAAGCGCATCCGAGCTGCATTGGTGAGCAGAGCTGGCAGATCGTGATCACGGGCAAAGCCCAACATCCGAGCGGCATGGGTCGTAGATCGCGGACCATCTCCAGGGGCTAGATGAGAAACGCACTCGATAGCTTGATCTAAAAATAAATCTTCAGTGGAGTTATAAATAAATAGCGCTTTGTCATAACGACGGGAAGTAAGCGCTCGCCCTATCTCAGAATCAGGGCCATGTAAGGCTAAAAGATTCTGGGTGAGATGAGAGTTGTTCTGTAGAAAAGTAAGATCACAAGTGCGCCCATATTTTTTTAATTCAGTGATAACTCGGACTAATGAAGACCAGCCACGACCAGAGGTTGCGAGCAAGGTAATTCGCGATTGGTTGTCATAGCTCATATCAACTCCAAGAATTGGAGTAATGTCATTATCTAAACAACTCTGGGTAAATCGAATTGCGCCAGATAAACCATCCCGATCGGTGAGCGCTAAAGAACTCATACCGAACTCGCGAGCTTGTTCTACAAGAAGATGAGGAAGAGTGGTTCCGTATTTAAATGAGAAACCACTAGATAGATGTAAGTGAGTAAAGCTCATGTGACGAAAGATGAGTTATGCGGGTCGAGATGTGGGACGGATCCGCCAGTGGCCAAGCTCTTCGATACGTTCAATCTCAAAAGTTTTCATGACGCCAATAGGGGCTGCTTCAACGCGCCAGAGCGCTCGCGATCCATCGTCAGGGCGGAAGAGTCCATCGCTGGCGCGATTCCACCAACCGCCAGATTCACGCCATGAAGAAAGAACAGTGTGAATACGGAAGCGCTGGCCGTTATAAATAAATTCGATCGGTTCGCCTCCGGCTAGGAAGATCTCCGATTTCTGGTGCTCTGATTTTTCGAACATTTGTTCGAACTCTAGCGAGCGCCCCCGACAGGGGCAAGCTGCTACCAACGAGCCGTTACCAAAACGACACCCACGCCACACCTGTTTGAAAGCTTCTCGTAGCCGATCGTGTGTGAGTATCCGCCCGTGATCACACATACATCCGCCTCGAAGACCCAGGGTCGCTCCCTCCGCCTTCGAATCTCCTCTGTTGTTAGCGCCCTCGCGCTCGCAACTTCCGCACTCGTGGTGCTCACTTCCCCGCAGGTCACTGCAAATACATATTCAGTTCCTGCTGCTCC
>DAIOTH010000008.1:0-10678 GCA_036752125.1 Candidatus Nanopelagicaceae bacterium
GCTCCAGTTGTAGATGAAAATGAACGTTTGCTTGGTGCTGTCACAGTAGATGATGTGCTCGATCACTTACTTCCAGCAAACTGGCGCAGTACAGAAAGGGAGGTATAGACGTGGCGAAAATTTCTCGACTCGAGACACCTCGTGAATCTCGTCGCACACTTCGTCCTAGCTACGACCCAGAAACTTTCGGTCGACTCTCGGAGCGTTTTGCTCGTTTTATCGGTACTGCGAAATTCCTTGTATATATGACATTCTTCGTTTTAGCTTGGGTGCTCTGGAATACATTTGGACCAAGTGAAATGCGTTTTGATTCGTATCCATTTATCTTTCTTACTTTGCTTCTGTCTCTGCAAGCTTCCTATGCTGCACCGCTCATACTTTTGGCACAAAATCGCCAAGCTGATAGAGATCGCGTCACTTCCCAAGAAGATCGAGCTCGCGATGAGCGCAATCTAGCTGTGACAGAATTTATGGTTCGCGAAATTGCAGCAATGCGGAAAGAGCTAGTTCACGAAATTAAAGAAATTCTTGATGAACGTTTAGGTACTGACTCCAAGCCGGACACCAAGTAACGACTTCTTTCGCGGAGCAAGTTGATCTACTACTTCGAAGAACGCTTGCGCAGCTGTCGATTCTGGATTGCGCCAGACAATAGGTAATCCTTCATCGCCACCTTCGCGAAGTTCTTGATCAAAAGGAATCTGTGCAACTAGCGGGACATCCGCACCCACGAGCGTGCTGAGTCGACGAGCTGTTTCTGCGCCACCGCCCTCACCAAAGAGCGCTACTTTTGCACCAGTCAAAGAGTCTTCGTATGCCGACATGTTTTCAATGACGCCAACAATATGTTGCTTAAGTTGGTGCGCAATTCGCCCCGCACGTTCAGCAACTTCAGCAGCCGCTACCTGTGGCGTAGTGACAACAATGATTTCGGAGGCAGGAATGAGTTGTCCTAATGAGATTGCAATATCTCCAGTTCCCGGCGGTAAATCCAAAAGTAAGAAATCAAGATCTCCCCAGTAAGCATCGCTCAGAAGTTGCTCCAAAACACGATGAAGAAGTGGACCTCGATAGGCGACGGGATCAGCCCGATCAGGTTTGAACATTTCGATTGATACCACTTTGATGCCACGAACTTCGACAGGAATAAAGGTTTGATCGATGGCAGTTGGACGTTGTCCTTCGATTCCAAATAAACGCGGGATGGAATGACCATAAACGTCAGCATCAAGCACGCCAACTTTAAAACCACGTTGCGCTAATGCCGCCGCTAGATTGACGGTTACTGAAGACTTACCTACTCCACCTTTTCCAGATGAAATTCCCCAAACTCGAGTGAGGGAATCAGGCTGTGCAAAAGGAATAAACTTTTCTCTTCCACCGCGCAACAATTTCTTCACATTATCGCGCTGAGTCTCATTCATTACTCCAAACTCAAGGCGAATATCTTCGACTCCAGCAACTTCGAGGACTGCGGCCCTTACATCTTTCTCAAGTCGATCGCGCATCGGGCAACCAGAAATAGTGAGGAGAATCTTGATTGAAGCAATACCACCTTCAAATTCAACACTTTCAACCATTCCAAGTTCAGGAAGTGGTCGATGTAATTCGGGATCAGATACTGTGGCTAAAGCCTTATTTATCTCTGCAATCAATTCTGAACTCATAATAGATCAGGGTCAATCTTGGCGACGTCCTTAATATCTTTCGAATGGCGCTTGACTTCATTGACGACTGGCTTCACATCATCCATGGCATTGCCAATGACCTTCTTTGCAAGATTCTTAGGAGTTAAATCCTTGACATCAAGATCCTCGAAACCAGGACCGAGATTTTCTTTGAGTTCGCGTGATGCATAGGAAGTGAAATTTCGTACTTTATGAAGAAAGCGTGCAAAGTCTTTTGCTGCATTCGGTAATTTATCTGGACCAACGAGAAAGAGTCCTAGAACAACAAGTCCTAGAAATTCACCCATTCCTATGCCAAACATGTACTTATCCTATTCGTTAAGGCTGAAAACTAGATTTTGGTCGCAACCATGACGCCATCGCCAACTGGCAGAAGCATTGGAAGCCAATGATCTTGGGATTCCTTTATTACTTTGAGAACCTCTCGATACCCAATGCTTTCAGGGTCGCGCTGTGTGGGGTCAGCAACTTTTCCAGAAAGTAGTGCGCGATCGATTACTAGAACTCCTCCAGGGCGAAGTGAGCGGTGTGCATTCTCAACGCTCTCTAGCAGATCAGCATTGCGGCGCAGCACAAAGATGTCGTACAAGCTGTCAGCAAGTTTGCCAACAATCTCGCGACTGTTTCCAGTAATCAATCGATAGCGAGACGCGCTAATTCCAGCTTCATCAAAAGCTTGCTTTGCTAATTTTGCATTTTCTACTTCATCATCAATGGAAGTCAGCAAGCCTTTCTGCGTCATGGCTTGGAATATCCATAAACCACTAACTCCCGCACCAGTGCCAATTTCAACTATTGATGTTGCACCGATCAGATGCGTCAGATATCGCAGCAGTGAACCAACGGCAGGGGTTGTGTCATACGTTCCAATTTCAATGCCTCGTTGGCGTGCGCGCTGGATAATTTCTGTTTCAGGAAGGAAAGAATTTGAATAAGCTCGCATATCGCCGCGTTCGGCAAAAACTCTTTCGGCGTTTGACTTATCGCCCAATCCAGGAATCACAATGAAGCAATCCACTCCGTGAGAAGTCGAACTCCGTAGCCAGTTCCACCTTTCACATTCTCCCCAGCATCAACTTCAGAACGTGCCGGACCGGCGATATCGAGATGCGCCCACTTTCGTTCCCCAACAAACTTCTCTAAAAATAGCGCTGCGGTTACTGATCCACCTTGGAATTTGTATTTATCCGCGGTGTGATTGAAATCTGCAACATCACTAGCAAGTGCAACTTGGTAATCATCAACAAGTGGCATATGCCAGATTCGGTCTCCGGTGAAATCCCCTAATTCTGAGATGCTATTTGCTAGTTTTTTGTCACGCGTATACATAGCCCCGTAGTAGCGACTAAGGCCTAAAGTTGCGGCACCAGTAAGTGTTGCAACATCAATTAAATAATCAGGATCTAAATTCTTATCGGCATATGCCAAACCATCTGCAAGTACTAAACGCCCCTCCGCATCGGTATTGATTACTTCAACTGTAGTTCCGCCATAGTGCTTGATGACATCGGATGGTCGTTGAGAAGTTCCAGAGAGCGCATTTTCTGCAAGCATCAACAGAGCAGTAACACGCACTTTCAGTCCGAGTTGAGCGCAGGCTATTGCAGTCATAAGAACTGCAGCTGCGCCTGACATATCGCTCTTCATCGCGGTCATCGTGTCGTATGGGCGCTTGAGTGAGACTCCGCCAGTATCGAAAGTGATTCCTTTACCAACCAAAACAACATGCGGAACGCGCTTTGCACCACGTGGTTTATACGAAACTTCAACAAAACGAGGCGGATTCTTCTTGCTTGAATTTCCAACTGCTCTTAGTCCGCCAAACTCGAGAAGCTCTTTTCCAGATCTCACCTTCACCGAAAGCGTAGAGACTTTCGCAAGCAACTTTGCTTGCTCGGCCATCCATGCTGGCGATTTGATATTGGAGGGGGTATGAATCAAATCTCGAGCTTTCCAGGTAGCTTCTAAGAGAATCTCTGCTTTATCAACTACTTCTGAGAAATTCCCCATCAAATCGAATTTTGGTGTATCAGGTTTAGTTCCAGTTTTCTGACTCCAGGAATATGTCGCTAGAGCAGATGCAATGAGGTGAACTTGCGCTTCTCTTTCGTTCTTTGCAATCCACGATAGAACCTGAGATTTAGTTGCGCGGACTTTTCTTCCAATCGCAACTCCAGCTTTACGAATATCGCTCTCGCTTCTGGAACCCGTTCCAACTAAGAGGATTCGTTTAACATCATCTGCTTTGCGAGAGTTAAGAACGGGGATATCGATAACTTCTCCGGCTTTGGCTGTTATGCCAACGCCATTTTTTTTGATTTCTTCTGAGAATTTGAGTTCGTAAATCTTCTCTAAAGATTTAATAGTTTTTGCGGGAAGATCAATTATTAATTCAGATGTATCTTTTTCTAATTTGGAGATGAGTGGCAATGCAAGATGAGAATAATTCTTGAAAAATTTCTCCGAGAGTTCCCCCGGATTTTTTACCGATCCGAGCGCCGGAATCGGCCGATTCACTTCTTTAGTAATGCAATGGAAGCATTGAGAACATCAGCAAGGTTTCTCGCTTCCTCTTGATTGAGCTCTACAACGAGACGACCGCCACCTTCGAGCGGAATACGCATGACGAGGCTTCGGGCTTCTTTCGTGACTTCCATAGGTCCATCGCCAGTGCGGGGTTTCATGGCTGCCATTGGTCTGCCTTCTTTCTTCTCTTACCTCATCGACCACAGCGTCAGCTGGGAAGGCGAATTATCTCGTATCTAGCTACCCGAGGGGAAATTGAAAACCGCGCTCATGCGTGCGCGACCCGAGGAGAGCACTGCGCTGATGGCGCGTTCCGGGACCCCAATCGTGGTGGCAATTTCTGCGACCGTGAAGCGCTTAACAAAATAAAGGGTCAAGACAACCCGCTCTTCTTCTGGAAGAGAATCAATGAACTCAGTAAGAGTCAGGTTTTTCTTGCTCGCCACATAGAGAAGGTTACTCGGGAGCGTGGAATCAGGAGCGCACTGTGCGCGCAAATTTCCGCAATGAATAGCGCACGGCGATGAGTATGCCCGGTTTGATCACTGCGAGAACCCACTTAGGAGCTTCGATTTTCTCGTACCAATCAAATCTAGTTCTCTCACTTGATAACTGAACTAGTGAGAATTTACCTACACCTTTAATAAATTTCCCGTAATGATCTACAGCACAGAACGTTGGTGGTCGCCATTCAATAACTTTCATTTCATCAAGAATTCCAAATTTCCCCACTCCAGTGAACGCTTTAATGTCAGTACCAATTCCTGAATCTTTACTTACATCAGCGCTTGACCAGACGCGAGTTAGCGCCATCCATTCACCTTGAGATTTCCAATCAACCAACTCTTCCCATACTTTTTCAACGGGCGCAGAAATTTCTACTGATACTTTAAATTCGTTGAGCATGCTTGAATTGAATTCCTTTATCTCGAAACGTGATTTATAGCGTCATCGACATTGGAGCACCATGAGACCAACTCATGTTGACCGGGCTTCATAAAATTCTTCTGGGTTAAGTCATCGAGCGCGTTACGTAGTGATCCGTAAACATTTGCAGGATCAAGAACTGCAATTGGCTTGCTATGAAATCCAAGATATCGTCCAACCCAGATTTCAAAGAATTCTTCGAGTGTTCCGATTCCGCCTGGTAGCGCAATAAAGGAATCAGATAACTTCTCGATGAGACCCTTACGTTCACGCATATCAGAAACCACGTGAAGTTCAGTTGAATCATGGTCAATAAATTCCACATTCATCAGGCGCTCTGGAATTACTCCAATAGTTCGACCACCATGCGCCCGTGCACCTTTTGCAACTTCGCCCATGACAGAAATTGCTCCTCCGCCCCAAACCAATTCATGGCCCTTTTTGGCAATTGCTGCACCGAGATCAAAGCCAAGGCTTAAATTGTCAGGAGAAACAGCAGTTGATGATGCACAGTAGACGGCGATCTTCATGAGCGCACTCTAAAGGGTAATGACCGCATCGTTATCACGATATTGGTAGCGTTTGCCTATGAGCGCTGAAGGAAGAGCATTTGGTTATGGAATTGCAACCATCGCTAATGACGGCGCAGTGCTCGATACTTATTTTCACCACCTTGGATTAGGCACTTCTCCAAGTTCAGGTGCACCTGATCTTTCTCGATTTGAAGGAACCGATGAAATTCGTAAAGTTTCAAGAAAATCAGTTTCTCTCGAGATAGAAATTAACAAGGCCCCAACTTCAGTTTCCGATGTTTACTTGCGCTTGCATTTACTCTCGCATCGTCTCGTGAAACCTCATGGACTCTCGCTCGATGGAATCTTCGGAATTCTTCAAAACGTTGTCTGGACTTCACACGGACCTTGCGCTGTTGCTGGTTTTGAGAATGTGCGCGCAGAACTTCGCGCGAAATATGGTTTTGTTGCAATTTATGGGGTAGATAAATTCCCACGTATGGTTGATTACGTTGTTCCTGAAGGGGTTCGAATCGCAGATGGTGATCGCGTACGACTTGGTGCGTATCTCTCTTCGGGCACTACCGTGATGCATGAAGGCTTTGTTAACTTTAATGCCGGAACGCTCGGTGCATCTATGGTTGAAGGCCGAATTTCTGCGGGAGTTGTTGTTGACGATGGTTCTGACATTGGCGGTGGCGCTTCTATTATGGGAACCCTCAGCGGTGGTGGAAAAGAAGTTATTTCAATCGGCAAGAAGACTTTGTTGGGCGCCAACTCTGGTTTAGGAATTTCACTCGGCGATAATTGTGTGCTTGAGGCTGGTGTTTATCTCACTGCAGGCTCCAAAGTCACATTGCCTGACGGAAAAACTGTAAAAGCTCGAGAACTATCTGGCGCGCATGGTTTATTGATCCGACGCAATTCTCAAACTGGTGCGCTTGAAGCTCTTCCTAAAACTGGATCATGGGGCGGACTTAATCAAGTGCTTCACAAGAACTAAAAAGGCTTTTCGCTAAACCTGGTTCTTATTCGTAGCAGAACTGCTTTACAAATCTCATTGAGTTATCACAAATTGCACCTTCGGAGATCAGCGGTGCATTGACGGGATCTTTAAACCAGGTCGAAGGAAGTTTGGTGCGAGCGCGGAACAATTCACCAGTCAAGGTTGCGGTACGTCCATCAGAAGATGCCGCAGTGATTGACATAACGCTTCCTGTTTTTGAGCGAGTATCAATCCGATATGTCACCACATCCTTGAGAGCAAAAGCTGCTGCAATATCTTTTTGTGTTACCACGCGCTCCCAAAATGCGAACCTTGGATTTATTGTCGTATCTAAACTCCAAGGATCGGGAACACCTTGTAAATAGGCAATCGAGGAGCCCCACACATCTTTGACGTTCTGGGTAGCCCCTCCGGTGGAGGAAGCATAAAAAGCACTAATTGGTTTACCGTCGAGTGTTACTACAAGCGCATTTGCATCATCAACAAAAGTGCGATTCACCGCCTCTTTCCACTTAATGCCATAGATCTTCTCTATCTCTTTTGAGTAGCCAACGAAGTTCTGATCAACAGTTGAGTTATAGATATTGCAATCGCATTCGCTTCTGATGCGTGACATCTTTCCAAGCGCGTACGTTCGTGCTGCAATCGCTTGGGCTTCCAGCGCTGCAGCAGGCCACGAAGATGGAACTTCGCCAATCCCCCACAAGTACTCGTCGTGAAGACGCAAGGTATTTGTCACTGCAAGATAACTGCTTACCGCATTTGTCACACTCTTTATCGTTATCTGGCCATATTTGTATTGGTTAATTGCGCTCTGATTACTCACTTGCATCGTTGTGGTGGCAACATCCCAGCGCACAGTCCAAGAAACATTGGGGGTGAATGGAGCAAATTTAGTTGTTGGTGATGAGAGAGTTGGGACTACCGATCCCGCGAAATTAGTAAATAAAGCGGTGGTATCTCCTTTATAAATTCCAATTGGTTCTGGATTATCGCTTAAAGGAATATCGCCCTTATAAAGTCGAATCTCTCCGACTTTACCTACCGTTGTAATTGAGATGCTCGATACAAGATTTGCAATGTTCACCCGAATCAACTGGTTATCGGGATATGGAGTGACTGATGTACCGGGATAGTAATAATTCAAGATCTCAACTGCCGACCTACCTTCTAGCGCTTGTCCCCGTGCGCCGATCTGACTCATCCCTACTCCATGGCCATAGCCAGAGCCAAAGAAGCGAAAGTCAGTAGGAATTGTTTGCGCAGCGACAGTATCTGCAGAAGCTGGGCTAGGAGCCAGAGTCGAAAGCGCAATTGCACATGTCGCAAAAACGCCAACAAAACTTTGGATTAACCCACTTTTTCTCATATTTCTTAGGGTACCCCAGCGTTTTGTGATTACCGCGGTATTAATGATGAAGGCGATGAAATGAAACCAAATCCCCAGCAAAAATGCATAGTAATCAAAATAATTGGCAGTCGAATTCGTTCTCCGAAGTTCTTTCCAATCCATAGAGAGGCAAGGAATATCGCAACCAGGTAAGCAGCGCTGGCGATGAAAAAGAGTGGTGAAGCTACAAAGCCAAGAGCCAATGACAGGGCGTTCGCTATTAGATTCACAGGGGGTGCGAGATATCTAAAGTTAATAGTTCCCTTATGATGACGAGAAACAGCTCGACGCCAGCGACCATATTCAAAGTATTGCTTTGCCAGCGCTCGAAGAGAGCTTCGCGGACGGTAAGTAACTTTAAGTTCAGGATTGAACCAGATAGTTCCACCATTAATACGAAGGCGATAATTCATCTCCCAATCTTGCGCGCGCACAAAGTTCTCGTCGTAACCTCCAACTTTTTCCAAAGCGTTGCGACGAAAGACTCCTAAATACACAGTATCTGTTGGGCCAGCTTTTCCACCCACATGAAAACGAGCTCCTCCTACTCCAATCGGTGATCGCATAGCGCGCGCAACAGCGCGCTGAAAAGTTGTAATTCCTTCAGCTGCCATGATTCCGCCGACATTAACTGCGCCAGTTTCATTGAGAGTAGCGACTGCTTTTCTTATGTAATCTCTATCAATTTCAGAGTGCCCATCAATGCGGACGATAATTTCAAATTTCGCTGCTCTCAGCGCTGCATTTAATCCACTCGGAGTCTTGCCGCTGGGGTTTGAAATTACAGTGACGCGTGAGTCACTTGCTGAAATTTCATGAGCGATATCAAGAGTTTGATCGTGCGATGGACCTACTGCAATCACAACTTCAAGTTCTCCTGCATAGTTAGAGTTAAGCGCAGCGCTCACCGCCGCTCGTAGATGCGCTGCTTCATTGATGACTGTGAGGATTACTGAGACAGGTGGATTGGCTGGGTGGGATGTATCACCGCTTTGATTCTGGCTCGCCATAACGTTCAAACCGTATCGCCCAATTACTCTTGACCCTGTGAAATCACCACGGGCAATTCGCTTCTTCACGATACTTTCCATATCAATTGTGGCGATTTCTGCGATCTCATGGGCTGGCCTGGGACGAATCACAGCCGCTATTCCAAAAATCGATGCTTTTGGTGGTCTTGATAATCGTCCGAAGAAGGAATCTTCGGCAGTCAATTACCTCATTGTCGGCTCCGATACGCGTGAAGGATTATCAAGAGCAGAAATTAAAAGGCTCAAAGTCGGTGGAACTGAAGTGGCTGCCGGCAAGAGATCTGACACGATGCTCTTGATTCATATTTCTAAGAAGCGCGACAAAGCCGCCATCATCTCTATTCCACGCGATTCATATGCGTTGATTCCAGAGCACACATCTTCACAAGGCAAAGTTATTCCTGCAACTCACTCCAAAATCAATTCTGCATTTAATTGGGGTGGAGCTCCGCTTCTCATACAAACTTTTGAAGAGATGTCTGGACTTAGAATTGATCATTACATCGAAGTGAACTTTGTAGGTTTTGTTCGGATGGTCGATGCGCTTGGCGGAGTTGAGATTTGTACCAAAAAAGATATTGATGATCCTAAAAGTCATTTAGTACTCCCTGCTGGCCGTCACACACTTGATGGTGTTGACTCTTTGAAATATGTACGGACTCGCCAATTTGATGGTCTTGGTGATTTGGGTCGAATGAAACGTCAACAAGAATTTGCTGGCGCAATGCTGCGTAAAGCAACCAGCGCTGGAGTACTTCTCAATCCGGTAAAGATGATTGACTTTATTAACTCTGCTCTCGATAGCGTGGTTACCGATGAGGGACTGAGCCAAGGTGACTTGCTCACACTTGGTAAGCAGCTCCGTAATCTCTCCGCTTCCAGCGTTCGAACCTTGACCATTCCTTTGAAGTATTACAACTACAGCAAGAATGGGGTCAGTGCAGCCGTTCTATGGGATCCCGTCCTTGCTCCCGAACTCTTTGAGCGAATTAAGAATGATGATGCGCTTCTAGATAAAGTAAAGGCAGACCCATCAGCATCGCCTTCGATAGTCGATAAATTCAAAACGGGCAGCGCCGCAGACAATCCCTGTAAAGGTTAGGCTTTGCCGGTTATGTTGAAGCTATCGGTCATTGGCACAGGCTATTTAGGCGCCACCCACGCAGCTGCTATGTCTTCTCTCGGCTTTCAGGTTATTGGTCTAGATGTTGATGCGCAGAAAATTGAAATGCTTAAGCAAGGAAAAGTTCCTTTCTATGAACCTGACTTAGAAGAACTTTTGGAAGCGGAAGTCAAAAGTGGGCGATTAACTTTCACCACAGACTTTTCTGCAATCTCAGATTGCGATGTGCATTTCATCTGCGTCGGAACTCCACAAAAGAAAGATAGTTTGGCTGCGGATCTGACTTATGTAGATTCCTCAGTTAGGGCTGCTGCTCCATATGCAAAATCGGGTTCATTGGTTGTCGGTAAATCCACAGTTCCTGTGGGAACCGCAGATCGCTTAGCCGCAATCTTGAAAGAAATTAACCCAAGTATTGAATTGGCGTGGAATCCTGAATTTCTACGTGAAGGTTTTGCAGTCGAAGATACCTTGA
>DAIOTH010000008.1:10778-25157 GCA_036752125.1 Candidatus Nanopelagicaceae bacterium
CAAGCAATTGTCATTGATGGCCGAAATGCCCTTGATCGTGAGCGCTGGATCAGTGCAGGATGGAAATTTAGAGCTCTGGGCCGCAGTTAATCATGGCGCCAAAAATAGTTCTCGCATCGGCATCCCCCTCACGTCTTCGATTACTGACTAGCGCTGGAATTAAACCAACCGTTGTTGTGAGTGGAGTTGATGAAGAAGACGTCGCTTATTCTCAACTCACTCCACGAGAATTAGTGACTGCGCTTGCAATCGTGAAAGCACACACCGTCCGAACATTCATTGATTATCCTGCCCTCATAATTGGCTGCGACTCAACTTTTGAATTTGAAGGAGAGTCACTTGGTAAGCCAGGAAGTGCTGTAAATGCGATTGCTAGAGCTAAGAGGCTCCGAGGTAATTCAGGTTTATTGCACACTGGACATTGCATCATTGACACTGAGAAAGAAATTGAGATTAGTGATGTAGCAACAACTCGAGTTCACTTTGCAAATATGACCGATGAAGAAATCGAAGGGTACGTTGCGACTGGCGAACCACTGCATGTTGCCGGCGGATTCACGCTGGATGGAATCAGCGCGCCATTCATTACAAAGATTGAAGGTGAGACTTCAAATGTAATTGGACTCTCCCTTCCATTGCTCCGTAACGCGGTAAACCAGCTTGGTTATAAGTGGTTTGAGTTGCTCTCATGACTTTATACGCGGCATATGGCTCAAATCTTGATCCACGACAGATGCTGCTTCGCGCGCCACACTCGCCACATCGTGGCACGGGCTGGCTACGTGGCTGGCGCTTAACTTTTGGTGGCGAAGAGATTGGCTGGGAAGGAGCTGTCGCAACCCTTGCCGAAGATGATGGACATAGCGTCTTTGTTTCAATTTACGATCTAACTCGCGTTGATGAGAATGCCCTTGATGAGTGGGAGGGAGTTACAACCGATTTGTACCGCAAGATAAGAGTTCGCGTTGAAACTCTTGATGGCTCATCGTTGTGTTATGTCTATGTTCTCAATTCTTTCGAAGGTGGTTTGCCATCACCGCGTTATTTGGAAATTATGGTGAACGCCGCACGCGAAGCTGGCGCTCCTGATGATTACATCAATTTTCTCATGCAATTCTCTACATCAAGAATAGACGAGATAGATTGATGCCATGGTTGACCTTTATGTAGATCCGATTGGAGCGGCTGAAGAAGCAGCTTCTGCAATTGCAGAGTTAACTGGGAAAGCTCACCATTCCATGGCCTTCGTCATGGGTTCGGGATGGATTGATGCCGCAGAGCAATTTGGATCTCCAACTCATGAAATTCCGCTGAGCTCTTTACCTGGTTTCGAAAAATCAACCGTGCAAGGACATGGATCATCTCTTCGTTCGTATTCACTCCCGCGAGATGGAAAAGAGCCATTAAATATTCTGGTATTTCTGGGACGAACACACTTGTATGAAGGTAAAGGAATTGAACCTGTTGTTCATGGTGTTCGAACCGCAGTTAAGGCTGGTGCATCTACTGTAATTCTCACAAATGCATGCGGCGGCATTAATCCCGAATACTCAGTCGGCCAACCCGTCATCATCAAAGATCACATTTCCCTTACTGGGGTTAGCCCGATTCGCGGCGCTAATTTCGTCGATCTCACCGATCTATATAGCGCTCGAATTCGCTCCATTCTCAGAGCAGCAGATCCCTCTTTAGTCGAGGGTGTTTATGCGCATTGGTACGGACCCACCTATGAAACTCCAGCTGAAATCAGAATGATTAGAACCATGGGCGCAGATCTCGTAGGGATGTCGACGGTACCCGAAGCAATTGCAGCACATGCACTTGGCGCAGAAGTCGTAGGAATTTCTTTAGTCACCAATGCTGCTGCAGGGATGTCTGGAGAAAAGTTGAGTCATGACGAAGTTATCGCAGCTGGTAAAGCTTCTGCCACGAAAATGGGAACTCTTTTAGCAAAGTTGATTACTGCGCTATGACAATCGATACAGCGCTTCGTTTAGAAGTTGAAAAATGGATTGCAGAAGATCCAGATCTAACAACGCGCACGCAATTGCAAGAGGCTCTGAGTTCCAACGATGAAACTCTCTTGCGTTCCTGCTTCGCGGGGTTTTTGGAATTCGGAACAGCTGGACTTCGTGGACCACTTGGTCCAGGACCTTCGCGGATGAATCGTGCAGTTGTCACAAAGACTGCTGCAGGTCTAGCAATATATATGAAGAGAAATGGATTGAAGTCGGTCGTAATTGGTCGTGATGCACGTTATGGATCTGAGGATTTCACTCGCGATACTGCAGAGATCATGCAAGGCGCAGGATTTAATGTATTTGTTCTTCCCCGCCCATTGCCAACGCCAGTGCTTGCATATGCGGTTCGAAATCTGAAATGCGATGTTGGAATTATGGTGACGGCGAGCCACAATCCACCGCAGGATAATGGCTACAAGGTTTATCTAGGAGGAAACGTTGGTGGTGTGAGATATGAAGGTTCACAAATTATCTCCCCAGCCGATTCAGAGATTTCTGCAGATATTGCCTCAGTTCCTGCTCTCAACACACTTGCTAGGGCTCAAGGTTGGACCGTGCTTGATGAATCACATGTCGATGCCTACATCTCTGCAACATCTCGGTTAGCAACAAAACCTGGAGATCTCAAGATTGTTTACACAGCAATGCATGGAGTTGGAACCGAAACGCTGCAAAAAGTATTTAAAGCTGCTGGTTTCCCTGAGCCAATTCTCGTCACCGAACAGGCGCAACCAGATCCCGACTTTCCTACGGTGAAGTTTCCTAACCCTGAAGAACCAGGAGCAATTGATCTTTCACTAGAAAAAGCTCGAAAAGAGTCAGCTGATCTTGTCATTGCAAATGATCCCGATGCTGACCGATGTGCGGCAGCTATAGTGGATCACAACGGTCAATGGCGGATGTTGCGTGGTGATGAAGTTGGAGCGCTTTTAGGTGAATACATGGCGCGAAAGGCTCCCAACAAAGAGGTCACATTAGCTAACTCGATAGTTTCTTCTTCAATATTGTCAAAGATTGCTGGACACTATGGGTTACCGTTTAAAGAAACTCTGACTGGATTTAAATGGTTAGCAAAGATTCCAAATCTTTGGTTTGGTTATGAAGAAGCTTTGGGATATGCAGTTGATTCACAATCCGTTAACGATAAAGATGGAATTAGCGCTGCTCTCGTTCTTGCTCAACTTGCAACAGACCTTAAAGCAGAAGGTAAGACATTGATCAATCTCCTCGATGAAATCTGGGAGCGTCATGGTTATCACGGAACAAAACAGATTTCGGTACGAACAACTAGCCTGGATCAGATAGATGCAATTCTCTCTAAGTTTCGAGATGCAACCCCCACGTCGATTGGAAAATTCTCACTTACTTCTTTTGATGATTTAGAGAAACCAAAGGATGGGCTCCCCCCTACAAATGGAGTTCGCATTCGGCTGATGGATAACATTCGAATAATTGTCAGACCGAGCGGTACTGAGCCTAAGATAAAGTGCTACATAGAAGTGATCACTAAGAATCGCGATACTGCTGAAGAAATCCTCTCCGAACTAGAAAAAGAGCTCCATACCTTTCTTTCCTGATAATAGGTAGACTGCCAACTATGAATTCCGAAGAGCGCTCAGCACGCTTGATTGATGGATCGGAATCATCACTCCGTCGTTTCCTCCAAACACTCTCCCCTGTAGATCAAATTGGCGCCCAAGAACGCGCTGCAATGTTGGGAACTCGAAGTATCAAAACTTCAAGTAAGAAGTGGGCCATTGATATGGCGATCAGTATGGTCGATCTAACGACGCTGGAGGGTGCGGATACTCCGGGAAAAGTTCGCGCGCTTTGTTCGAAAGCAGTTCGTCCTGATCCTCGCGATCTCAGCGTTCCCCATGTTGGTGCAGTCTGCGTCTATAACGACATGGTTGGGATAGCGCGCCAACACTTAGATTCAATTGGTGGAGCTTCTGTCCCTGTTGCAGCAGTTTCAACCGCATTTCCCTCTGGCCGCGCATCTCGAACTGTCAAGATTCAAGATACTCGTGATGCTATTGCACTTGGAGCAAGTGAAATCGATATGGTGATTGACCGCGGAGCATTCCTATCGGGCAGACTCGGTGACGTATTTGATGAAATTGTTGCCATTAAAGATATCTGCGGAGATAAAGCCCACTTAAAAGTTATTCTGGAAACGGGTGAATTGGTAACACTTGATAATGTTCGCAAAGCTTCCTACCTCGCAATGTTGGCTGGTGCAGATTTTATAAAAACTTCTACCGGAAAAGTTACGCCTGCGGCAACAGCTCCCGTTGTTATGGTGATGTTGGAAGCGGTGAGAGATTATTTCCAACTCACGGGTACTCGAATTGGAGTCAAACCTGCAGGTGGAATTCGTACAACAAAGGATGCAATTAAACAACTAGTTCTCGTCAATGAAACGGCTGGACCAGAATGGTTAGATCCCTCCCTCTTTAGAATTGGCGCAAGTGCACTTCTTAATGATCTACTGATGCAGAGAATGAAGATGGCAAATGGCAGATATTCCAGCGCGAATTATGTTACGGTGGATTAGTCATGAGTAATTTTGAGTATGCGCCCGCACCTGAATCTCGATCCATCGCCAAGATTGAGAAGGATTACGGCTTATTTATTAACGGAAAATTTCAAGCTCCCCACAGCAAGAAACGGTTTGAAACAATCAATCCCGCAACAGAAGAAGTTTTGTCTAAAGTTTCTTTTGCAGATGAGGTAGATGTTGATAAAGCTGTTAAAGCTGCTCGCACTGCCTATTCAAAAGTTTGGTCAAAATTAAGCGGAAAAGAGCGTGCGAAATACCTCTTCCGCATCGCTCGCCTTTTACAGGAACGTGCACGTGAATTTGCGGTAGTTGAATCTCTCGATAACGGCAAACCTATCCGTGAAACTCGCGATGTCGATATCCCTCTTGCGGCAGCCCACTTCTTTTATCACGCTGGTTGGGCAGACAAACTTGAACATGCTGGTTTTGGCTCCCAACCAAAACCTCATGGCGTGGTGGGCCAAGTCATTCCTTGGAATTTTCCGCTGCTGATGTTGGCATGGAAAGTTGCACCGGCACTTGCTACTGGAAATACCGTTGTATTAAAACCTGCAGAAACTACTCCACTGACTGCGCTTCTCTTTGCTGAAATTTGTCAGCAAGCTGAACTTCCTGCCGGAGTTGTAAATATCATTACTGGTGATGGTCGCACTGGAAGCGCTCTAGTAAAACATCCTGGCGTCGACAAGATTGCATTTACCGGCTCCACTGAAGTTGGAAAGCTCATCGCACAGAGCGTTGCTACCACCAGCAAATCCTTAACGTTGGAACTTGGTGGCAAAGGTGCAAATATAGTTTTTGAAGATTCTCCTATTGATCAGGCGGTTGAGGGAATTGTGAATGGAATTTTCTTCAACCAAGGCCATGTCTGCTGTGCTGGTTCGAGGCTTTTATTGCAGGAAAATATCCATGATGAATTTCTTCATAAGTTACAAGTTCGAATGTCGAAGATCAGAGTTGGCGACCCGCTAGATAAGAACACTGATTTAGGAGCCATAAACTCAGCAGCTCAACTTTCAAAAATCCGTGAACTCTCTCAATCTGGAGAATCTGAAGGCGCCCAAATCTGGTCCGCGCCATGTGAACTTCCTGGCAAAGGTTTCTGGTTTGCTCCAACAATCTTCACTGGCGTAACCCAGGCGCACCGCATTGCACGTGAGGAGATATTTGGACCTGTTCTCTCCGTTCTCACCTTTAGAACACCCCAAGAAGCTATGGAAAAGGCGAATAACACGCCTTTTGGCCTCTCTGCTGGAGTTTGGACCGATAAAGGTTCACGGATTCTGTGGGCCAGCAACCAGCTAAAAGCTGGCGTAATTTGGGCAAACACCTTTAACAAATTTGATCCCGCAAGCCCTTTTGGTGGTTACAAAGAATCAGGCTGGGGCCGCGAAGGTGGTCGCCATGGACTCGCTGCATACATTAAGGGGGCTCACTAATGCGCCTTGATGTGAAGAAGACTTACAAATTGTTTATTGGTGGTGCATTTCCACGGAGCGAATCAGGACGCTCGTATGTCATCAATGATTCCAAAGGGAAATTTGTAGCAAATCCAGCGCAAGCATCTCGTAAAGATTTACGTGATGCCGTTGTCTCTGCAAAGAACGTACATCCGCAATGGAGTGGCGCAACCGCTTATAACCGCGGTCAAATTCTTTATCGCATCGCAGAAATCATGGAAGGTCGCACCGAGCAATTTGTTGCTGAAATAATGGCGCTTGAAGGAGTGACGCCAAAAGCTGCGCTGGCACAAGTTCAAGAAGCAATTGATACCTGGGTTTGGTACGCAGGTTGGAGCGACAAAATCTCAAGTACGGCAGGAAGTACGAATCCGATTGCTGGCCCTTATTACAACTTCACTATTCCAGAATCGCTCGGCGTTGTCGGAATAGTTGCCGACCAGAAATCTTCACTGCTTGGAGTTGTTCGTGGGCTTGCCCCTGTACTTGCCGGTGGAAATACTGCAGTTCTCATCACTAGTGAAAAACGTCCTCTGCCAGGAATTACTCTCTCTGAATGTTTTGCAACCTCGGATGTTCCTGCTGGTGTAGTAAATATTCTTACCGGCATTACCTCAGAACTAACTCCCTGGCTTGCTTCTCATATGGAAGTCGATGGACTCGATCTCAGTGGAGTCGATACTAAATCTGAAGTTCAATTACGCATCGCCGGAACGGAAAATCTCAAGCGAATTCATCGATTTAGCGCAGATAAATCCCCAGCACGGATACTCTCATTTATGGAATATAAGACGGTCTGGCATCCCATCGGCATTTGAAATAGGAATTTAACTAGCCATTCTGGCAAAGCCTGGTTTCACAACCCCTTCAATAATCTTCAGTCGTTCTTCAAAAGGTATAAATGCGCTCTTCATTGCATTGACCGTTACGCGCTGTAAGTCGGCTAGAGTCCAATTAAATGCTCTAACTAATTGATACATCTCATTTGTCATAGAGGTGCGTGACATCAATCGGTTATCGGTATTGACGGTTACTCGAAAACGAAGTTCGGAGAGCTTTCCTATTGGGTGCTCTGCAATAGTTTTTGCTGCGCCGGTTTGAAGATTAGACGTAGGGCATATTTCAAGTGGAATTCTTCGATCGCGAATATAAGCAGCAAGCCTTCCGAGAACTGGCGTATCCCCCGAAAAATCAATATCGTCAATGATTCGAACACCGTGGCCGAGACGTTCAGCGCCACAGTATTGAATTGCTTCCCAAATTGATGGAAGTCCATAGGCTTCACCAGCATGAATAGTGAAGTGAGCATTTTCGCGACGTAGATATTCAAAAGTCTGCAACTGATTTGTCGGTGGATAACCATCTTCCGGGCCTGCGATATCAAAACCCACGACACCCTTATCGCGATACTTCACCACAGCCTTTGCAGCATCACGATCACGATGATTTTGTCGGAGCGCACAGAGAATTGATTCGACTCGGATTTCATTTCCTTCACCTCGGGCAATATCCATACCTTGGCGATAACCTTCAAGAGTTGCTTCCACAACTTTGTCGATACTCAATCCTTGGGAGGTAAACAATTCTGGAGCCCCTCGGACTTCGGCATAGACCACTCCATCACGCGCTAAATCAATAACACATTCACGAGCAACGCGGATGAGATCTTCTCGACGTTGCATTACAGCAATGGTGTGGTCAAACGTTTCGAGATAACGAACTAAGGAGCCAGAGTTACAAGACTCTTCAAACCATGCTGCTAATTTCTCAGGGTCCTTTGTAGGTAACTTCTCATAACCAATTTCGTCTGCGATTTCAATAATAGTTTCAGGGCGCAGGCCACCATCTAAATGATCGTGCAATAAGGCTTTGGGAAGCGCCTTTATCTGATCAAGTGTTGGGGTGAAATCAAGTGAGGTCATGAGAATCAATACGCGCGACTACCAGCGGAAGACGCGGAGCTATAGCCCCACTTTCAGAGATAACGACTGCGCCTTTGAGCGCTTCTTTTGCTCGCGCAAACCTTTCTGGTTCATCTGTATGGAGAGTAAAGAGCGGTGCACCTTCTTCAATTTTTTCGCCAGGTTTGGCATGAATTTCAATACCTGCGCCAGCTTGAACTTTCTCACCTTGTCTCTCTCGACCAGCGCCTAAACGCCATGCACTCACACCCACTTTAAGCGCATCCATCGATGAAATTGTTCCTGACTTCTCTGCTTTAACAATCTCTTTTTCGCGCGCAATTGGAAGTGGAGCATCTGGGTTGCCGCCTTGAGCAGAAATCATTGCGCGCCATTTATCCATTGCGCTTCCATCTTTAAGTGCGATTGCTGGATCTTTTGCGTTCTTTACGCCAGCAGCATCGAGCATCTCGCGAGCAAGCAAAATTGTTAATTCGACAACATCCGATGGGCCACCACCAGCTAAGACCTCAACTGATTCGCGAACTTCAAGAGCGTTACCTGCAGTGAGTCCAAGTGGAACATCCATCGCTGTCACCAGCGCGCGAGTCTTAACTCCGGCTCGAGTACCGAGTGAGACCATAGTGCGCGCTAACTCTTCTGCCCGTTTGGGATCTGACATAAATGCGCCACTTCCCGTTTTTACATCGAGGATTAAGGCACTAGTTCCTTCTGCAATCTTCTTGGACATGATTGATGATGCAATGAGAGGAATCGCTTCCACAGTAGCGGTGACATCTCGAAGCGCATAAAGTTTTTTATCCGCTGGAGCTAATCCCGCTCCCGCTGCACAAATAACCGCGCCGACATCCTGGAGAACTTTGAGCATTTCGGCGTTTGATAGAGATGCACGCCAACCAGGAATTGCTTCTAATTTATCGAGGGTTCCGCCAGTATGGCCGAGTCCGCGACCAGAAAGTTGTGGGACTGCAGCTCCACATGCGGCAACAAGAGGCGCAAGTGGCAGCGTAATTTTGTCGCCAACTCCGCCAGTGGAATGTTTATCAACAGTAGGAACACTTAAAGCAGACCACGACATGCGCTCGCCACTATTAATCATCGCATCTGTCCAGCGTGAGATTTCCCGAGCGTTCATACCGTTGAGCAGAATTGCCATAAGTAGCGCAGACATCTGTTCATCTGCAACGACCCCACGAGTGTAGGCGTCCACTACCCAATCTATCTGGGCATCAGTGAGTTCATGGCGATCACGTTTTGCTGCAATGATTTCAACAGCGGCGAATGCTTCAGCCATGATTTACTCTCTGCAAATTCACTCTATTTGGGAAGATCTTCAGGACCGAAACCCCAAGGCAAAATTACTGACATCGGTTGTGGGCCATCAGGAGTTAGTAATTGCAACTCTCTTCCGCCGTGTTCGAAGAGAAGCTGTCGACAACGCCCGCATGGTGAGAGTAATTCTCCGTGTTGATCAACACAGACCACGGCAAGAATTCTTCCCCCACCCGTCATTGCAAGATTTGAAATCATTGAGCACTCAGCACACAAAGTGAGACCGTAACTAGCATTTTCCACATTACAACCGCTGACAATTCGTCCATCGCTCACTAATCCCGCAACTCCAACTGGAAATTTCGAGTATGGTGAATAAGATTTTTTCATCGCTGCAATTGCCTCGCGACGCAGTACTTCCCAATCAATCAATGTGAGCCGCCTCGAGAGTACGGAATTCCATCTGCGGCTGGTGCTCGAACGCGTCCAACAAAACCAGAGACCGCAATAATTGTTGCGATGTAAGGGACCATCAACAAGAACTCACTAGGTATTCCTGTTCCGATGATGGAGAGAACTACTTGGAGATTGTCAGCAAAGCCAAATAGAAGTGCTGCTGCCACCGCACCGAGCGGGCTCCAGCGTCCGAAGATCAACGCAGCTAGCGCGATAAAGCCTTTGCCGGCGGTCATTTCTTTACTAAATGCACCTACAGCTCCCACTGTGAAATATGCCCCACCTAAACCGGCAACTGCACCAGCGAGAATCACGTTCTTGAAACGAAGGGCATTAACTTTGATGCCGACTGAATCGGCCGCCGTGGGATGCTCACCGACAGCTCGAGTACGTAATCCCCAACGAGTCTTAAATAAATAGTAATGAGTGAGCGCAACTGCGGCATACATCATGTAAACGATGATTGTTTGATTGAAAAGAATTGGTCCAATAATTGGAATCTTTGAAAGTAGAGGAATTCTTATCGGTTGAAGGATTGGACCGGTGTTCCATGTTTCTTGATAAGGGATTAGTAATTTCTTGTAGAAGAAACCGGTTATACCTATAACGAGAACATTGATAACGAATCCAAGAATGACTTGATCAATCTGATATTTGATGGCAAAGGTGGCCAGAATTACAGAAATCAAAGCTCCAGCAATAGGAGCAACCAAAAGTCCCCACCACGTGTTCTTGGTAAGGCTCGCCACAACTCCCGCCGCAAATGCTGCAGCAAGAAGTTGTCCTTCAATTGCAATATTGATAACGCCAGACCTTTCGCAGATAACTCCAGCCATTGCTCCAAAAATCAGAGGCACAGCTAATACAAGTCCGCCGGCAACAATTCCAGTAAAAGGAATGAATTTTCCATTACCAGCCCAACAGAGAAATGCCATCAATAAACTAAAGCCACCGAGCAGAGTAAATGCCAAGGACTTTTTATCTTTTACAAATCGGAGATATCCATAAGCTGTGCATGCCAGTGCAATGATGACGAAGATCGCGGCTCCAACTCGAGAATTAACATCCCACTGTCTAAATAACTCCCACTCCCCACCAAGAAGGAAGCCAAAGGAAGTGTTCTGGGGATCTTTTGGTAGAACTACGAAAACGAGAGCGCTTAGAAGCGTCGAGATGCCTAGGGTGATGATGCCTCGACGGGTGCGAATCTGGGCTGCAGAAAGTGAGGAGATCTTCTTCATCATCCATTCCAACCTTTAGCTGCCATGCCCGTTGAAGCAGACACGTTCTTTAAGCGGAAGATTCCCTTTACTAACGCAGGCGCAGCAATGAAGAGAATGATCAAAGCCTGAACAATAAGAATGAGATCTAGCGGAGTATCAGTTCGCGCTTGCATCATCTGTCCCCCAACTCGCAAACCTGCAAATAGGAATGCTGAAAGGACAACACCGAGAGGTTTGGCTCGACCTAAAAGAGCAACAGTGATTGCATCAAAACCAAAAGAGCCGGCAATTCCAGTGGTGAGTGCATATTCGGCGCCGAGCACATTGACCGCTCCACCCAATCCTGCGATTGCGCCACAGACAATCATGACCGAAGTCATTACAAATGGAACTGACATACCTGCAGTCTTTGCGGCAGTGGAATTAGCACCGACAGCTTTGAATTGATAACCCCAAGTCGTGCGATCAAGTAAGACGCTTACTAACCAAGCAGAAATAAGCGCAATCAAGATTGCTGCACTGACTCGGAACTCTTCACCAAAGAATCGAGGAAGTTGTGCGTTGGGTAGAACTTCTGGTGCAATCGGATCTGTCCGTCCTTCACGGAGAAATGCTTTAGTTTTCAAAAGCCAGAGAATGAAATTTGCTGCAACATAGTTGAGCATGATTGTGACGATAACTTCGTGCGCACCCGTTTTTGCTTTCAACAGACCTGCGATTCCACCCCAAAGTCCGCCTAAGACAACTCCGAAGGTAAGTGCAGCGATGACATGAATTACCGGCGGCAAGTCAAAGGTAAAGCCAATGTATGAAGCGCCTATTGCGCCAAAAATAAATTGACCTTGCGCACCGATATTGAAAAGTCCTGCTCGAAAGGCGAGTGCAACAGCAAGACCAGCAAGAATGAGTGGACCAGACACAACGAGAGTTTCAGAGAGCGGATAAAAGCCTTGCCCGCCTCCCTGAGCTGCCAGATTCGGGTCATAAATCGCGCCTTGGAATAGTGCGACATATGCGCTCCACGCTGTATTTGCGCCAACACGGAGCATTTCAAGGAAGTCACCACGCAACTTCAGAACATTGGGATCTGAGAATGCGATAAGCAATCCACCAATAAATATTGCAAGGAAGAAAGAGAGGAATGGCAGTACAAAACTCTTGAGGTTTAGCTTCTTCATGCGCTCTTACCTTTCACGCCCGCCATTAACAATCCGAGATCGCTTCGTGAAATATCTGGCGAAACGATGTCGATGATGGAGCCTTTGTACATCACGGCAATGCGATCAGCTAAAGCCATCACTTCATCAAGTTCAGTACTAAAGAGTAAGACTGCGCGACCGGCATCGCGTTCAGCCAAAATTCTTTCGTGTACAAATTCAATGGAACCAACATCAAGGCCGCGAGTTGGTTGTGCCGCAACAAGAAGACGCACCGGACGAGATAGTTCTCGAGCAAGGACAACTTTCTGTTTATTTCCCCCCGAAAGAGATGAGACCGCATCTGTGACGCTCTGGATGCGTACATCAAACTCTTTAACTTGCTTTCCAGCGTTTTCCGATATGAAATTCAGATCAAGCATCGGTCCTTTTGCATTTGGTGCGATATCAAAAACATCAAGAATGAGATTTTCGGCGATTGTGAAACTCGCAATTAAGCCATCTAGTTCACGCGATTCAGGAACATATGCGATTCCTCGGTGCAGGGAATCGCGCACGGTTTTTCCGACAAGTTCATGTCCTTCTAAAGTGATTGATCCACTTACATATTCTTCGAGGTTCATAATCGCTCGAGCTAACTCAGTCTGGCCATTGCCCTGAACGCCTGCGATGGCAAGCACTTCACCTTCCCGAATTTCAAAATTAATATCGCTCACAAGTGCGCGACCGGTAACATCCGAAACTTTTAAGTTCTTGATCGCAAGAACTCCTTTGCCAGGCTGGAATTTCTTTTTATTTACATCGAGATCAACTGGGCGACCAACCATGAGAGATGCCAACTCTTCTTGGGAGGCAGTGGGTTTGGCTTGACCGACAACTTTTCCACGGCGAATGATGGTGATTTCATCAGCAGCTTCTTGGACTTCGCGAAGTTTATGGGTGATGAAAATAATGGCTTTGCCTTGTTCGCGCAGCTCCTTCATTACGCGGAGCAGTTCATCAGTTTCCTGGGGTGTTAAGACTGCCGATGGCTCATCAAGAATGATGACTTTCGCGTTATAGATAAGTGCGCGGATAATTTCAACCCGCTGTTGCACTCCCACTGGAAGCGTTTCAACTACTGCATCTGGATCAATTTCAAAGTTAAATCGGTGGGCAATATCAATAATCGCTTTACGCGCCTCTTCTAGATCGAGCGTTCCTAGTCCTTTAATTTTCTCGTGCCCCAAAACAATATTCTCAGCGACAGTAAAGACTGGAATCAACATAAAGTGTTGGTGGACCATACCTATGCCTGCGCTGAGCGCATCGCTAGGTTCATGAATCGTGACAGGCTTGCCATCAACAAAGATCTCACCCGAATCTGGGGCCAGCAGACCGTAGAGAATATTCATCAAGGTTGATTTACCGGCACCATTTTCACCGAGGATGGCGTGAATCTGGCCATCGCTCACTTTCAAATCAATGTGATCATTAGCTATTAACGAACCAAAGGTTTTAGTGATGCCGCGCAGTTCAACGGACACTGTGCCCCCTTTGGCTCAACTTTAAAACTTTAACGATGTCTAATTACCTTATTGTAGAACGGGCCAGATGGTTTCCCATCCAGCCCGTTCTGCTACGAATTTACTTCGTAATTTTAGATCTTAACTTAGATCTTCAATGAACCTGCAGCGATTGCAAGTGAGATTCGCTTGAGTTCATCTTTAGTCTTCTGTGAGATCTTGGAATCGAAGTCATAGAACGGAGCAAGTCCGGTTCCCTTGTTCTTGATGGTTCCAAGATATGGAGTGCTGGAGAACTTGTTGCTCTTCTGATCACGGATGACCTGAGTTACAGAAGTTCCAACGCCCTTAAGTACAGAAGTAATAAGTACTGACTTGTACTGTGGAGCAGCAATTACGCCGTCTGAGTCAACCCAGATAACTACTGACTTCTTTGAAGACATTGCATTCTGAGCGGTTGCGCCGCCGAGACCACCAGCAACTGGGAAGATTACATCCGCGTTCTGGAGTTCAAAGTTCTTGGAAATCTGTAGCGCCTTCGCAGAATCTGAGAAGTTACCTACGAATGTTCCATCTTTCTTGGCTGGATCCCAACCGAGAACCTTGACGCTTGCCTTCTTAACTTTGTTGTAGTGGGCAACTCCCTTTGCGTAACCATCCATGAAGTCAGTTACAGCACCGAAGTTCATTCCACCATAAGTAGCTACCACGCCAGTCTTGGTGTACGAAGCAGCCAAGTAACCAGCGAGGAATGAAGATTGGTTTGTTGCGAATAGAAGTGCTTTGTGGTTTGCAACGCC
>DAIOTH010000009.1:0-24741 GCA_036752125.1 Candidatus Nanopelagicaceae bacterium
TGATTCCTGAAGCCTCAACTGGTGCACGCGCAGGTGAAGAAGTTGATGTTCTGGTTCTAGAGCGTAGGTTTAATTAGCATTTATGGCACGCGTTTCTCGTAATCAATGGCCGCTTGTACTTGTCGAAGGCGAACTGACGCTACGACCACTTCGCATCCGTGATCGCGGTGCATGGCTCTCAGTACGCCGAAAGAATCGCGAATGGTTGACGCCATGGGAGGCGACCTCCCCCTTGTCAGAAGAGAATAGAAATTTGCCAACCTTTATCGAGATGGTCCAGTTCCATAATCGAGAGGGAAGAGCAGGGCGGTCACTCTCACTTGCAATCTGGTTTAACCGCGAACTCATCGGCCAGATAACTTTGGGGGGAATCTCTTACGGCGCCTACCGAGGCGGCCATATTGGTTATTGGATTTCACAGAGCCATGCAAACAAAGGCCTTACTACTCGCGCAGTACGCGAGTTAACCCACTATGGATTAGAAGAACTTCGTTTACACCGGATCGAAATTAATCTAAGACCTGAGAATGCAGCTTCAAAGCGGGTCGCAGAAAAAGCAGGATATGTTTTTGAAGGTTTACGCCCTAGATACCTTCATATTGATGGCGATTGGCGCGACCATCTATGTTTTGTAAAAGAGAATCCAAGGATTTGATGTAAGAAAATCTCCCAGGCGATACGGGGGAAATACCCGAAAAGTCCAATTGTTACCTTTAGGGTTGGGCTTCGTGGGATCAGGACTTATCTATTTAATCATCGTGGGAATGTGGATTGCCTATTTCCTCCCACGTTGGATCTCCACACATGAGGAAGTTTCAGGTCGCACCGTTGAGAAATTTGAGAAGACGATGAAAGTTGTTGGTCTCACCTCAGGAAATGCGACGCCAGATTATGAAGCAATCGAAAAGAAGCGAGAACAGCAGATTGCAATCAGAAGAATTCTCTTCTTTTCAATAATCGGATTAACGGTTGTGGTTTCGATTTTTGCTCTTGTAGGTTTGGTATCACCGATTGTCTTAACGCTTCCTATTTCTGCTCTCACTCTTTATATTGTTCATGCGAGACATCAGATTCATCTCTTGCAAGAAGAGGAGAAGCGTGCACGTTCAGTCGCAGGAGTTACCGCAAAACCCTCTTCGCGAAATTATTCAGAGATCATCGCTCGTTCAAAGAGCGCATCAACCAAACTCTCAATATTTGAAGCCTTTGAAAATTCAGAACAATGGACTCCACTTTCTGAGCGAGTTACTAGTTATTCTCGTGAGGTCCAGAGCATCGTGATCTTGCCGAAGGGAAGCGCTCAACAGAATGGTCAGACATGGGAGCCAACCACCGTTCCTGCCCCAAGTTATGTAAATGCTCCTAAGGCAGCGCCACAGAGACGCATTATTGATCTCACGATTCCTGGCGCATGGAGCGAAGCTCAAGAACGTGCGATGCGTGAAGCGATGGCGCCAGCCTCAGATCAAATCTTTGACCAAGTTCAAGCTGATGAGATTGAAGAGCATCTACGCTCTAATCGCGCAGCTGGTGAATAACTAGATCCAGTTTGTAAACCACATTCGCGCGTACCAATCTTCATAGGTCATTACCCCACCCACAAAGAGTGGGAAAAAATAGGCAAAACATAGGGCTATCAGCGCTACTCCAGCCACAACATATTTCTTCCGTTCGCTCTGCAGTTCTGGTTTCTCTAGCGCCTTAGAGATCACATAAATGATTGCCAAAATTAGGAATGGTTCGAAAGCGATTGAGTAGAAGAAGAAAGTTGTTCGTTCGGGAAATGCTAACCATGGCAGATAACTTGCCAGCAAGAACATGAGAATCAACCCAGCGCTACGCTCGCGGCGATAGATGAAATATCCAATTGCAACAAAGATTGAGATGAGACCAAACCACCACAAGAATGGTGTTCCAATTGCCAAAACTTCTTGCGAGCAGCTATCACTTCCACAACCCTTTGGAGATTCGTAGAAGAAAGAAGTAGGCCTTCCAAGAATTAACCAATTCCACGCGCTCGCTTCATAAGAGTGTTCGGTAGTGAGACCAGTATGAAAATTAAGCATCTCGCGGTGATAGTGCAACCAAGAAATCAATGGGTTCGCAGAGTGATCTCTACTCCAACCATTGTTGCTAAGAAACCATCCTGTCCAAGAAGTTACATAAACAAATAGTGGAACAACTCCAAATTGAATTGGCGTTACAAGGAATTTTCTATCACGTATCAACAAGTAAAGACCGAGCGCTGCTAGAACGTAGAGCGCGCTCCATTTGGTTCCAAGCGCTAAACCCATAACGATTCCCGCAAGCCACAGTCGATCCGTGATGAGCAGATAGAACGCTAATAAAATAAAGAATGATAAAAAGATATCTAGAAGCGCGGTGCGTGACATAACTAGGTGAAGTCCATCGAAAGAGATCAAGAGCGCTGCTGTGAGGCTAAGAAAATAAGAGTGGAAGAGTTTTCGGGTGATAAAGAAGATGAGTGCGACAGACAATAAACCAACGAGAGCCGCGCTAAATCGCCATCCGAAGGGGGTATCGCCAAATATTTGAATTCCTAGGGCAATAGCCCACTTCCCAACAGGTGGATGAACAATAAATTCAGCTGCGCCTTTATCGAGCTCCACTCCAGAAGCGAGAAAGTCTCGTGCACCATCGACGTAATAGACCTCGTCAAAAACTAACTCTCCAGGTCGACCTAAGTTGATAAATCGAGTGAGAGCCGCAAATGCGAGCACACCTGCGAATCCAAGTATTTTGCGCAAGTCACGATCTTTGCTTGGGCGTAGCGAAATTGCGGACATGATGGATAAGGATACTGACCGCCATAATGGTTCCATGAGCGAGTTGATTCTGGCGGCGGTTCCCTTGGGAAATATCGGAGATGCCTCTTCTCGTCTCAAAGAAGCGATAGCCCAAGCTGAATTCATCGCAGCTGAGGATTCCCGTCGCTTTCTGCGACTTTGCAAGGATCTTGGAATCGAATGTAAGGCTCAAATCTTCTCTTTCTTCGAAGGTAATGAAAGTTCGCGACTCGATGAGATTGCAGAGAAATTGAATTCAGGACATAACGTATTACTTGTCAGCGATGCTGGCATGCCTTCCGTCAGTGATCCTGGATATCGCGCAGTACGAATGGCGATTGAAAAGGGATTTAAAGTCTCAGTTATTCCGGGGCCAAGTGCAGTCCTCGCCGCTCTTGCACTCTCAGGATTGCCGACCGATAGTTTTGCATTTGATGGGTTTCCACCACGAACATCTGGAGCACGTGATCAATGGTGTGAGGAGCGGGCACATGAAATTCGTACGTTAGTTATCTTCGAAGCTCCGCACCGTATCACCGAAACGATAGAAGCTCTCAGTCGCGCTTTTGGCTCAGATCGACAAGGCGCAATCTGCCGTGAAATTACTAAGACCTATGAAGAGGTTGTGCGGGGAACTCTTGCTGAGTTGCTGCAATGGACTTTAAGTAAAGAGATGTTAGGGGAATTTACTGTCGTTATTGCTGGCTTCGATGCTTCATCTCAGGAATTAAGCGATGAAGAGATTGCTGCAATTGTGCATCGTAACGAATCCTCTGGAATCACTCGTAAAGAAGCAATCTCTATGACTGCAAAGGAACTTCACATTCCTAAACGTAAAGTCTTTGACATCATGGTCGATGAGAAGTAGATAGAATTCCACCCATGTCGAGCGCAGCTAAGTCGTTCTATTTAACGACGCCAATTTATTATGTAAATGATGCGCCACATATCGGCCATGCGTACACCACCGTCGCAGGAGATCTTCTCACTCGTTGGCATCGCCAAAAGGGTGATTCAGTCTGGTACTTAACTGGAACTGATGAACATGGTCAAAAAGTCATGCGTACCGCTGAAGCAAACAACACTCCACCGCAACAATGGTGCGATCGCCTCGTTGAAGAAGCATGGAAGCCGGTTTGGAAACATCTTGAAATTGCCAACGATGATTTCATCCGCACAACTGAACCGCGTCATATGGAGCGAGTTCAGAAATTCCTCCAAGGTTTGATGGAAGATGGTTTTATCTACGAGGGTAAATATGAAGGCCCATACTGCGTGGGATGTGAAGAATTTAAATTACCGGGAGATCTCGATGAAGGTAAATGCAAGATTCACTCGAAGCCAGTCGAAATGGTCAGCGAAACAAATTGGTTTTTCAAGCTTTCAGCATTTGTGCAACCACTCCTTGATCACTACAAGAAAAATCCGGAAGCCTGCGAACCTGCAAGTGCCCGAAACGAAGTTGTTTCGTTCTTAGAAGGCGGAGTCTCGGATCTCTCCATCTCTCGTTCCACTTTTAATTGGGGAATTCCGGTTCCTTGGGATACAAAGCAAGTTGTATATGTCTGGTTTGATGCGCTTCTCAACTACGCGACCGCTGTTGGACTCACAGATCCCCAGGAAAGCGAAGGCGGAAAGTTCTTTGCGAAGACTTGGCCTGCTGATGTTCATCTAGTTGGAAAGGACATTTTGCGTTTCCATGCGGTGATTTGGCCCGCAATGTTAATGGCAGCAAAACTTCCAGTTCCTAAAAAAGTCTTTGCGCATGGTTGGTTACTTGTCGGTGGCGAGAAGATGAGTAAGAGCAAACTCACAGGAATTGCTCCTTCAGATATCACCAATCACTTTGGAGTCGATGCATTCCGTTATTACTTCATGCGAGCCATCCCATTTGGCAGCGATGGATCCTTCTCTTGGGAAGATATGTCTGCGCGCTACACCAGCGAACTTGCAAATGATTTTGGGAATTTAGCATCACGTCTTGCTGCTATGGTTGAAAAATATTGCGATGGAATTCTTCCGGAAAAATCTGAAGATTCTGAATTAAAGGCTGCGCTCGAGAAAACCGTCGCAAATTCAGATAAAGCAATGTGCGCGCTAGATTTCCAAGGCGGAATCAATACCATCATGGATTTCTGCAAAGCAGTCAATGGTTATGTCACCGCGAAAGAGCCATGGTCTGTCGCAAAAGACCCGAGCCGCAAGTCAGAGCTTGATGAAATTCTTTACAACACTGCAGAATCACTTCGCGCCCTTGCAATCTTGCTCCATCCCATAATGCCGATCTCCACACAGAAGTTATGGAATTCATTGGGCGCCGAAGGCTCACTCGGCCCGATTGGAAAGCAGAAAATTGCTGATGTTGCGCGTTGGGGTCAATTAATTCCTGGCACCAAAGTTTCCAAAGGTGAAATTCTCTTCCCTCGCTTACCTGAATTAGAGAGTTAATTTCTGAATGGCCGATCGGCATAATCGCGATCTTGATCGCCAGCCCGCACCTCTTCCAGAAGCGTTGCCAACTCCCTGCGTTGACTCACATGCACATTTAGAAATTGTCACAAATACCGAACCCGATCATCCCGAAATCAAACGTATCCTTGATGAAGCATCAAGTGTTGGAATTGATCGAATTGTTCAAGTTGGTTATTCAGCAGAACAGTCACAATGGTCCGTGAGGTGCGCTGAAAAATGGAATACCCAAGTACTTGCTGCTGTCGCGCTACATCCCAACGAAGCTCCAGTGGTCGAAGATTTAGAGAAAGATCTTTCAATCATTAATGAACTTGCCGGTCATCCACGCGTTCGTGCCATTGGAGAGACCGGATTAGATTTCTTCCGCACCGAACCAGCGCTTCAAGATAAACAGAAATATTCCTTCAAAAAACATATTGAGATTGCCAAGATTCATAAGAAAGCTCTTGTTATCCATGATCGCGATGCGCATCGCGCTGTTCTGGACACATTAGATGAAGTGGGAGCCCCCGATATAACCATCTTCCACTGTTACTCAGGCGATGCCCAGATGGCCAAAGAATGTATTGAAAAGGGTTATGTACTTTCATTTGCCGGAACAGTTACGTTTAAGAATGCACCACAACTAAGGGAAGCAGTTAAATTAGTCCCCCACAATCAGCTTCTCGTCGAGACCGATTCGCCATTCCTAGCGCCGATGCCACATCGCGGCTCTCTTAATACCCCGGCTCAAATTCCCAATATCCTGCGATTTATCGCAGCTGAACGCAGTGAAGATCTTGTCTCGCTCACTCAGGCAATTAGCGAGAATGCCAATCGGATTTTTGGGTCTTTTCAGCCATGAGCATTTCACTTTTAGGAGCAACAGAAATTCGTGAGATAGCCGAGAAACTTGAATTACATCCCACAAAGTCTCTGGGGCAAAACTTTGTTATCGATGCCAATACTTGCCAGAAGATTGTTCGACTCGCAGTTATTAGCCAAGGAGATCACGTAGTAGAGATAGGTCCAGGTCTCGGTTCTCTAACTTTGGCACTTCTCCAAGCAACTAATAAAGTTACGGCGATTGAAATTGATCAAAGGCTAGCTACTCAACTTCCTATTACTGCAGCTGAACATGGCGTTCCAAGCGGTGCGCTGAATGTTATTAATCAGGATGCGATGAAAGTCTTCGATATCCCTGGAAATCCCACAAAGTTAGTTGCTAACTTGCCTTATAACGTCTCTGTTCCTGTACTTCTAACAATCCTCGAGCGATTTCCATCGATTACCTCTGGCGTAGTGATGGTCCAAACTGAAGTAGCCGAGAGGTTGGCGGCTAAACCAGGAAATAAAACGTATGGAGTACCGAGCGCAAAGGCAGCGTGGTGGTGCGATCTCGTTCTCTCAGATTCGGTTTCACGATCAGTATTTTGGCCAGTTCCCAATGTTGATTCCTCACTAGTGAAATTTGTCCGACATGAACCTCTAGGAGATGAATCGCTACGGGTCCGTACCTTTGATTTGATCGATAGAGCTTTTGGTCAACGCCGCAAAATGCTCCGCGCAATTTATTCTGATATTTATGGTGGATCGGGAGAGGCTGAAACGGCTTTGGCCAGCGCAGGTATCGATCCCACAATTCGTGGTGAATCGCTCTCAGTTGAGCGATTTGCCGCAATCGCCAAACAATTAGATAGGCGATAACTAGCGCAAAGTAATACGCTCGCCACATGCCGTCATCAGTAGTCACGCGAGTGCCGGGCAAGATCAACTTGCAGCTCTCAGTCGGTCCACTGCAATCCGATGGCTACCACCCCGTCGCAACAGTTTTCCAAGCTGTTTCTATCTTTGACGATATAAAAGTAGCAATATCTGAAAAACCTGGAATCACTCTTCACGCAACGAAGGCCAGTGACCATCTTCCGCTTGATAAAAATAATCTTGCATTCAAAGCCGCAGAATTAATGTTAAAGAAATTTGAAATCAACGATGGTATTGAAATAACTTTAAGTAAAGAGATTCCTATTGCAGGTGGTATGGCCGGAGGTAGCGCTGACGCCGGTGCAACCATCGTTGGATTAGATTCGCTCTTTAGCTTGGGATTAAGCAGAAATGAATTAGAGAAAATTGGATCACAACTCGGCGCAGATATTCCATTTACTATTTCGGGTGGTACAGCAATTGGTACAGGTCGTGGCGATCAGATCACTCCAGTCTTATCGCGTGGAAATTACTTTTGGGTTTTAGCACTTTCAAGTTCTGGACTTTCAACTCCGGCGGTCTATAACGAATGCGATCGCTTACGTGAGGGTTTACAAGTTGCACCTCCGCATATCAGTGATTCTTTACTGCATGCGCTCAGTGCAGGAGATGCAATCGCACTTGGTAAAGCGTTATCCAATGATCTGCAACCAGCAGCGTGTTCTTTAAAACCAGCGTTACGTTTAATTCTTGATGTGGGAATGGATTATGGAGCCCTTGGTGGTTTGGTTTCTGGCTCTGGACCTACCGTTGCATTCCTTGCAGAAAATGAAGATCACGCACTCGATCTCGTAGTTGCCCTAACTTCAAGCGGTGTTGTTGGAAATGTAGTCCGCGCCGGTGGCCCAGTTCCTGGGGCGCGCGTCATTGAGAGTGCATAACCTGCTCGATTTCTAAAGCGCACGCCGCACCCAATAGAATTCAGGTTCCTCCATTGTGTAGTGGCTAGCACATGGGCCTTTGAAGCCCAGGGTCCAGGATCGATACCTGGTGGAGGAGCCACTTATGAGTAAGGCTTCAAAGGACTTTAAATAGAATAAGGCACCAGACGCGAGAAAGGTGGGGAGTTGAGCCAGCTGGATCTCGCAATCGTCCTCGCTGCTGGCGAGGGCACACGAATGAAATCCACGCGCGCCAAAGTTCTCCACGAAATTGCTGGTCGCTCTCTTATCGGCCATGTACTGCACGCTATAACTCCGTTAAATGCGAAAGAAGTTCGTGTTGTTGTTGGCGCCGGAAAAGATGAAGTGATTGCGCACTTAAAAGAAGTCTCACCAACATCTCGCACTGTCTATCAAGAAGTCCGTGGCGGCACGGGGCATGCGGTAAAGCTCGCGTTAGAAAATTACAACGGCTCTGGTTCCGTCCTTATCTGCGCTGGAGATACACCACTTCTTACTTCACAAACTCTTTCAAACCTTTGTGCTGAACATAAGTCCTCCAAAGCAAGCGCCACAGTTCTCACAACAGAAACACCTGATCCGAGTGGATATGGAAGAGTCATTCGCGATAATGATGGATCACTCGCCCAGATTGTTGAAGAGCGAGATGCGACTGAATCCCAGAAGCAGACATTTGAGATTAACTCAGGTGTCTATATTTTTGAGCTAGACGACTTACGTACAGCACTCGCGCAATTAGGCGCTAATAACTCACAAAAAGAAGAGTACTTAACTGATGCAATCGCAATCCTAAAGAAAACTGGAAAAAAAGTAGGTGCTTTTTCTACCCACGATTACACCGAAGTCCTGGGAATCAACGATCGTTCACAACTTTCACCCTGCGGGTTCATCATGAATGCCAGAATCTGTGATGCGCTGATGAAAAGTGGCGTAACTATTGTGGATCCGATGTCGACTTGGATTGATTTGACTGCTGAAATCGATATTGATGTACGTATAGAACCCGGTACCGCAATCAAAGGCGGAAGCAAGGTAGGTAAATCTGCAGTTATTGGCCCACGCACCACTCTCATTAATTGTCGCGTAGAGGCTGGAGCACATATTTTTGAATCGCACTGTGAATCCAGCGAAATTGGCGCTGGCGCAATCGTCGGACCATATTCACATTTACGTAGCGGCACAGTGTTGGCCAGTAATGTCAAAGTTGGATCTTTCGTGGAAATAAAGAATTCAAAGGTGGGAGAGAGTTCGAAAGTTCCTCACCTTTCCTATGTAGGCGATGCAACGATTGGCACCGAATCCAACATCGGAGCCGCAACAGTTATTGTGAATTACGACGGAGTCGAGAAGCACCAGACCACAATCGGTGATCATGTACGAATCGGCAGCGATTCAATGTTGGTTGCGCCAGTAACGATTGGTGATGGCGCCTACACCGCAGCTGGTTCAGTAATTACCGATGATGTCCCACCGGGAGCCCTTGGCGTAGGACGTGCAAAACAAACTAATATTCTTGGTTGGGTCTTAAAGAAACGTAAAGGTACAAAGTCAGCAGAAGCGGCAGCCAAAAAAGAAGGGTCGAAATGAGCAACGAACTCCGTCTCAGTTCCGAAAAGCGCCTCCGTATCTTTACCGGTCGCGGTTATCCCGAACTCGCTGAAGAAGTAGCCGGCGAACTTGGAGTTCCCATCACCCCAACATCTGCTTACGACTTTGCCAACGGCGAAATTTTTATTCGATTCGAAGAGAGCGTACGCGGATGCGATGCTTTCGTAATCCAGAGCCATACCGCTCCAGTAAATAAGCAGATCATGGAACAACTCATCATGGTCGATGCGCTCAAGCGCGCATCTGCAAAGCGCATTACTGTGATTGCACCGTTCTATGGATATGCCCGTCAAGATAAGAAACATCGCGGTCGAGAGCCAATCTCTGCACGTTTGATGGCAGATTTATTTAAGACTGCGGGCGCAGATCGTTTGATGACAGTTGATCTTCATACCTCACAAATTCAAGGTTTCTTTGATGGGCCAGTTGATCACCTCTTTGCCCTTCCACTACTTGCAAATTACGTTGGTTCAAAAGTTGATCGTTCACGTCTCACCATTGTTTCTCCAGACTCTGGCCGAGTACGCGTAGCAGAGCGTTGGAGCGATTTACTTGGTGGAACTCAGATTGCCTTCATTCATAAGACGCGCGATCCGCGGATTCCTAATGAAGCGGTCACAGGTCGCGTTGTTGGTGAAGTTGATGGCCAGACCTGCGTTGTTATTGATGACATGATTGATACCGCAGGCACCATTACTAAGGCTGTTGATGCCTTGTATGACGCGGGTGCAAAAGAAGTAATTGTTGCTGCAACACATCCCGTCTTTTCAGGCCCTGCAGCCGATCGTCTCCGTAACTCCAGGGTGAGTGAAGTAGTTGTTGCAAACACACTTCCTATTCCTGAGGAAAGCCGTTTCCCAAATCTCACAGTGCTCTCCATTGCGCCACTTCTAGCGCGGGCGATTCGCGAAGTATTTGAAGATGGTTCAGTAACAAGTCTCTTCGACGGCCACTCTTAAGAAAAAAATGCGGCGTCTCTTAGCGCTTCTTGCAGCGCTAGTTTTCATTCCGATAATTCCGGCGCATAGCGAAGAGCCGTATCGAATTACTGTGATGTCTCGTAATCTTTATCTTGGCGCAGATGTCGGAGTTGCTTTGGAGCTAATCCCCAATTTCCCTAAAGCGGCGCAATTTATGTGGGATCAAGTAAAGAAAACTAATTTCACGGCTCGCGCTCCGAAATTAGCCCGCGAAGCGGCCCAAGACCGACCAGAAATTATTGGCGTGCAGGAAGCCACCATCTGGTACTGCAAGAAGGATTTGTTCTCAGATAAAGTCGAAGTCTTTAATTTCCTTGATCAATTCATAGCTGCCACAAAGTCAACTGGGGTTGGATATTCACTTGTCACCGCAAATGGCGTTGAAGCATTTAATCCGGGCTATTCCATTGCAGCAATTCCATATGTAACAAAGGTCCGTGACCCTGAGACCTTCAATCCCATCTTTGGCCAAGACACAGCATCATGCGGATTCACTATTGGTGATGCGCTACTAGTGCGCGATGATGTGAAAGATCGCATCATTCAAGTTGGCAATACCGAATACGATGCGACCTATTCCATCGTCCCAACCATTATGACGATTTACCGTGGATATACCTGGGCAGATTTCAAAGTTCAAGACTCTGTAGTTCGACTCATCACAACTCACTTGGAATCAATTTGGGATGAGAACAAGATTCCAAACTCAGCTCTGCAAGCCCAACAACTCGTTGCAGACCTTAAAGATGCAAAGATGCCAGTAGTAATCATGGGTGATTTCAATGCGGACTATCGCGATCCCAGACCGCAAGGCGAACCAAATCCTGGCGAACAACCAGTAGCAAGTGAAACGTGTCCAACTCCAGGCGGGGCTAAGTGCAACGCATACTCCACGATGATTGAAGCGGGATTTGAGAACGCATCTCCTGATGCACAGAACCCGCGTTATTTCACCTGGGGCGCAAGCGCTCTCTTAAATGGTCCAGATAAGAAGAGAATTTCTGCAGCTAAGAAATTTGGAAATCAATATGGCTTTACCGATCGACTTGATTACATTTTTACCAAGAATGCATATGCAACTGTAAGTTCAAAGATAATTGGCAATGTCTGGCCCGATGGCACTGGTGTCTGGGATTGCGGAAAAGATAAGTGTTTCCCCAGTGATCATGCTGGTGTTGTTGCGACTATCGAATTGCCAAGAAGCGCTGGAGCTATTGATCCAGATTTACCAGAGCATGCACGATTCCCGCTCGGTTTCTGGCACTACTTTGTAGCAGCGCTCGTCATTGTGTTGTCGTGGCGAATTGCCCGACGTTTCAGCAGAAAGCGGAAGTAATTACGCGCGATTTTGCGCTTGGCTATCTCGTTAGGTAACCTTCAGCCCACTTAAGGCGAGGGGTCAACCCCGTTATCGACGAAAGGCATAACAATGGCTGAAGTATCAATTAAGGGCGCGATCCGAAATGAGTTCGGAAAAGGCGCATCACGCAGAATCCGCCGCGATGGCAGCGTTCCAGCAGTAATTTATGGACATGGTGAGAAGCCAACACATATCTCACTTCCAGCACGCGAAGTCGGAATCGCAATTAAGACATCTAACGTCCTTCTTAATATTGATCTAGGTGGAAAAGAAGAACTTGTACTTCCAAAGTCAATTGTTCGTAATCCACTCAAGGGAACTCTTGAGCATATCGATTTAATTATTGTCCGCCGCGGTGAGCGCGTTGTTGTTCACGTTCCAGTTCACGCTCACGGAAAGCATGATCCAGAAGGAATTCTCGAGCACGTTCATAACACCATTGAAGTTGAAGCAGATGTAACTGCAATTCCAGCATCTCTTGATCTTGATATTGAAGGTCTTGCTGCTGGAGATTCCAAGACTGCCGGAGATGTTGTTCTTCCTGCAGGTGTCGTTCTCAAGAGCGATCCGAAGATGGTCGTTATCCACCTCTCTGTCCGCGCTGCGGTTGAAGAAGTCGTACCTGTCGCTGCTGCTCCTGCTGAAGGTGAAGCTGCTGCCGCTGCTCCTGCAGAAGGCGCTGCTGCTGAAGAAGGTAAGTAAGAACTAAGCGGCTAACCTTTATCCATGTTTGGTCGTTCAAACAAGGATAAAACTCCTTCTGGCGCTAACCGTTGGTTAGTTATTGGTCTTGGCAATCCAGGTCCAGAGTACGAAAAAACTCGACACAATATTGGTGCGATGCTCACTGCTCATATGGCAGGCGTTGCAGGAGTGAAGTTTTCTTCCCACAAAGCGCGTGCCAACGTTGCAGAGTTTCGTATCGGAGTTGGCTCTGATGCCCCATCGCTCGTTGTTGCGACGCTGCGTTGTTACATGAATGAATCAGGCGGGCCAACTAAAGCGCTGGCAGACTTTTACAAAATCAAAGGCGACCACATCATCGTGGCACATGATGAACTTGATATTCCTTATCAAGCAATTCGCGTCAAGCTGGGCGGGGGCGATAACGGTCATAACGGCTTAAAAAGTATTACCTCAGCATTAAATTCTGCTGATTATTTCCGTCTTCGATTAGGCATTGGTCGACCTCCGGGAACCCAAGATCCTGGAGATTTTGTTCTCAAGCCCTTCTCAAGTGCAGAGCGCAAGACAATTGATGAGTTTCTCATTACAGGTGCCGAAGCAGTTGAGTCGCTAATTTCCTATGGTCTCGAGAGAACGCAACAGAACTTTAATAGTTAAATCAACCGGTATTGCGTAGGCCAGCTGCAACTCCATTAATGGTAAGCAATAGCGCGCGAGTTATTAGTGGATCAGAGTTTTCTTCTCGAACCTTCTTGAGTAGCGATACTTGTAGCAAGTGAAGCGGAGCAAGATAGGCATCGCGAATTTGGAGTGTGCGGGCCAATATCTCTTGATCACCTAAAATCTCTTTCTTGCCAGTCAATAACAAGAGCTCGCTAACAGTTAAGTCGAATTCCTCTTGAATGGTATCGAGGAAGTGATGAAGTCTTGGTTCAACAAGCGCAGTTACATATTTGCGCGCCATTTCTAAATCAGTTTTTGCAACTGTCATCTCAACATTGCTTACGAAGGTGCGGAAGAAGTGCCAATCCTTCAACATTGCGCTCATAGTTTCGGCATGACCTGCTTCACGCGCTGCTTTCAACCCAGTTCCAACTCCAAACCATCCAGGCACAATCTGACGAGATTGAGTCCAACCAAAGACCCATGGAATTGCGCGCAGCGATGAGAGGTCGGCGCTGGCATCAGGACGACGCGAAGGTCTGGAGCCCAAAAATAAATTTCCTAATTGTTCTACCGGAGTTGATTGGTAGAAATACGAGGGGAGATCAGGATGTTCTACTAATCCTCGATAGCGAGCAAAAGACGCATCGCTAATCGCTGTCATTGATGCATTCCAGCGCAATAAATCTTCAGGGCTCTGTCGGGCGGCTCGATTGAGAACTGTCGCTTCTAAAGCTGCTGCAAGAGTGAGTTCTACATTTTCGCGCGCAAGCGAAGGAAGTGCATATTTATCGGAGATGACTTCACCTTGTTCCGTCATCTTTATTTGGCCATCAAGAGTTCCCCATGGAAGCGCGATGATTGCGTCATAGGTAGGACCGCCACCTCGACCGACAGATCCCCCTCGACCATGGAAAAGTCGTAATTTGATTCCGTATTTACGAGCCACATCACGTAACTTTCTTTGCGCTTGGTGGATTTCCCATTGGCTCGTCGCAATTCCCGCATCTTTATTTGAATCTGAGTAACCCAACATCACTTCTTGAATATTTCCTCGAACCTCCACAATCTTTCGATAAGTGGGGTTTGCTAGCAAGCTTTCTAGAATTTCACCGGCGGCGCGGAGCTCAGCAACTGTTTCGAGCAATGGCGCTACATCAACGCGGGCAATTCCCTTATTAACATCGATTAGACCTGCTTCTTTTGCTAGAAACACTGCGGCAAGTACATCTTCAGGGCCTTTGGTCATCGAAACGATATATGTTTCAACGACTGTTGGATCAAAATTATCTTGCAGCTCGCGGATTGCGGAGAAAGTACGTAACGTTTTTGCATTGAGTTCGTCGAGCTTATTTACATCGCGCACTTTCGAGGTAAGTTCTTGGGTCAGTAACTCGCACTTAGCTTGCGATGTCATAGAGCCATAATTCTTATCAGGGAAGAGCGCTTCAATCACGCGCTGGTGTGCTCCTGAATGTTCACGAACATCCATCGTCGCATGTGTTACCCCAAAAGCTGCAACAGTTCTTATGGTTCTTTCCAATAAGCCATGAGCAATCAATTCCCCGCGATTTGCAAGTAAAGAGTTGTACATCAACATCAAGTCGTTGAGAATCTCATCTGTATTTGCATAATCACGTCCGGGTTCATGCGCAGATCCATTTGCGTGGCGATCGCGAGTAAGTAATAAGCGATGTCGAATAGCAGTTGCTTTTAGGCGATAGGGCTCTTCAACATTGATTCGCTTAAATCGAGGTTCAATTTCGGGAAGTAATTCAAGATCACGTGCCACTGATTGCAGAAGTGGTTCGGAAGTTCCAGCCAATTTCGTTGAGACAGATAGAGCTTGACGGAGTTCATCAAGCGCCTCAAGAGTTACTCGGATGGCATGGCCCATCTGCAGCACGATTGCTTGCTTGGTTATCTCTGGCGTGATGTTGGGGTTGCCATCTCGGTCTCCACCAATCCATGAGCCAAATGTCAGCGGAGTTGCGGTCGGGGAAAGTTTTATTCCTAAACGAGAGAGCTCCCGCGAAAAGTCATCGAGAACTTCTGGAATTGTGAGTCGAAATAAGTCATCAAGATAATAGAGAGCATTAATCGCTTCATCGAGTGGTTCGGGTCTACCAAGTCTTAATTCATCGGTCTGCCAGAGTAGATCAACGGCTTCAGCAAGACGTCGTTCTCTAGTAGGACTTTCGGGATCATCTAGAAGTTCTGAGATAGTCGATAACTTACTTAATACCGAGCGGCGAGCTGCCTCAGTCGGATGAGCAGTAAATACGGGGCGGACTTCAAAGTTCTCTAACCATTTCTTTAAATCTGCATCAGATATGTCATGTCCAGATTTCTTTGCTTCGATAATGTGGTCAACAGCGCGTGATAACCAAGAACCGCCATTGATTCGTTCCTGCGCAAGGACTCGAGAGCGGTGAACTTGTTCAGCAACATTTGCGAGATTGAAATAAACATTGAAGGCGCGGACAAGCTTTACTGAATCTGCAGTTGAAATAGATTTAAGTAAATCTTCGCCGCTGCCCTCTCTAACTGATTTACGGACTAGTTCAACGAGATTAAGAAGGGCTTCGCCATCTTGTCGTGCGAGCGACTGTCCGAGTAATTCACCAAGACGGCGCACATCACTTCGAAGCGCAGCGTTATCTTGCTGCGGAGAGAGATCGGACACGGGCTAATAATGGCACGCTAGTATTACGCCACGATTTCCAAAAGCCCCTTATCTTGTAAGCAGCCCCCTGCTTTTAAGAAAGGGGCTAATCGGCGTTGTTATGGCACTTAATTCAGCAGAAAGGGGTAAGTCATGAAATCCAAGCTACGTGGACTTATCTCGCTATCTGAAACAACAACTCATATTCTCGAAGCAGATAACGAATCAATCATCGCAAGTAGCGCAGCAATCCCATTTCTTATTGCGCATCAATCAGCACACCAGCCAATAGTTCTCGTGGCTCACTCAAGTAAGCGAGCAACTGATTTGGTCGCAGAAATATCTGAGCTCGTTGAAGGTGTTTTGGAATTTCCGGCGTGGGAAACCTTGCCCCATGAAAGATTGAGTCCCAATAGCGACACTGTCGCTAAGCGCATAAACACGCTACTTCATTTGGAAAGTGCAAAGGTAATTGTTACGACAGCGCGTGCTTTAGTGCAACCCATCGTTTCTTCCATTACAACTATTCCACTTCTCAATCTGGAGATCGGAAACGAATTCAAATTTGAAGAGCTCTTGCGAGAACTTACTTTACGGGCATATTCCAGAGTTGATCTAGTAGAACGACGTGGAGATTTTGCGGTTCGTGGTGGAATCATCGATGTATTTCCGCCCTTGGCAGAACATCCAGTGCGCATTGAATTTTTTGGGGATGAAATCGAAGAGATGAAGTACTTTGAGATTAGCGATCAGCGCACCTTTGCTCCGGTCGTAGGACCACTTACTTTAATTCCATGTAGAGAAATTCTGATTACAAAAGACGTTCAAGCGCGAGCAAGTGAGTTGAAGTCTCAATACCTCGAACTTCGCGAGATGTGCACAAAAATTGAATCTGGGATCTATGTCGATGGAATTGAATCCCTTGCTGCCGTGCTACATCCTGAGATGAAAACGCTCATTGATTTTCTCCCGAATGACGTTGCAGTGATTCTATTAGAGAGTGAGCGTATAAAGTCGCGCGTTGTTGATCTCATCAATACCAATCAAGAGTTCCTTGAAGCGGCTTGGTCTAACGTAGCGCTTACAAGCACCAAGAATGAAGGACGCACTCTCGCGCCTTTACGAACCGAGCTACAAGCCGGAGCCTTTGCTGATCTAAATAGTTTGCGCGAAACAGCAGAAAAAAAGAATATTTCTTGGCGCAGTTTTGATCTTTTTGGTTATGAAGATGATCCAGAGATTACGCAGATTAAAGAGATAGAACCATTCAAAAACAATATTGAGAGACTCATTGATGAAATCAAAGCAAGGCTGAGCTCAGGTTTTCTAGTAGTGATTTCGCTGGCAGGTCATGGGTTACTCGAGCGTTATCGTGACATTTTGAGCGAAGCCGACATTCCAGCAATAATCAAAGAGAGCATTGATTCTCAACCGGTTCGTGGTTCGGTGTATCTAATTTCTTCCCAAATACGTCAAGGTTTTGTCGATGAAACTTCAAAGACCTTATTCATCACAGAATCTGAAATCACCGGCAATAAAGATGCTCGTGCTACGGCTACTCGCATGCCGTCACGGCGAAAACGCACCATAGATCCGCTCGAATTGAAGAGTGGTGATTATGTTGTACACGAACAACATGGAGTTGGTCGTTATGTTGAATTAGTGCAACGAAATGTGGGTGGTGCTTCTCGGGAATATCTCGTTATTGAATACGCAGCATCCAAACGGGGACAACCTGCAGATCGAATCTACGTTCCAACTGATGCTCTTGAGCAAATTACGAGATATGTCGGCGGAGAAACTCCCGCAGTACATCGCATTGGCGGAGGAGATTGGATCAAAGCAAAGTCGCGCGCTAAGAAAGCTGTTAAAGAGATTGCAGGCGAGTTGATTCGCCTCTATGCAGCGCGTACTAGTTCACCAGGGTTTGCGTTTTCTCCAGATACAACATGGCAGCGTGAACTAGAAGACTCCTTCGCATATGTTGAAACGCCAGATCAATTGGTGACAATCAATGAAGTTAAGGCAGATATGGAACGCCCTTATCCCATGGATCGAATTGTCTGTGGCGATGTGGGCTATGGAAAGACAGAGATTGCAATTCGCGCAGCTTTCAAAGCCGTACAAGATGGAAAACAAGTTGCGGTATTGGTACCCACAACGCTTCTGGCCCAACAACACTTTGCGACATTTACCGAGCGATACACAGGTTTTCCAATCAAAGTTTCCGCCCTCTCGCGCTTCAACTCCACGAAGGAAATCAATGAAGCGCTCTCAGGTTTGGCAGCCGGGACAGTTGATGTGGTGATAGGAACCCATCGTTTGCTCTCTGATGACATTAGTTTCCGCGATTTAGGGCTCATCATTGTTGATGAAGAGCAGAGATTTGGTGTGGAGCATAAAGAGAAATTGAAGAAACTACGTGCCAGCGTTGATGTTCTGGCAATGTCCGCCACGCCAATTCCCCGCACGCTGGAGATGGCCATAACTGGAATACGTGAGATGTCCACGATTGCAACTCCTCCCGAAGAGCGTCATCCCGTCCTTACCTATGTCGGCGCCTACGACGATAAGCAAGTAACTGCAGCAATTCATCGTGAATTGTTAAGGGATGGTCAAGTTTTTTATATCCATAATCGAGTTGAATCAATTGATGAAGCTGCTGCACGCATTAGAAGGCTAGTTCCAGAAGCACGAGTGGCAATTGCGCACGGACAGATGAATGAGAGCGCACTAGAGCAAGTCGTGATCGCTTTTTGGAATCGTCAATTTGATGTTCTGGTTTGTACAACAATTGTGGAAAATGGAATTGATGTTGCTAATGCAAATACCTTAATTGTTGAAAGAGCAGATGTCTTTGGTCTATCACAACTCCACCAACTTCGCGGCCGAGTAGGTCGAAGTCGAGAACGCGCCTATGCATACTTTCTCTATCCTTCAGATAAACCACTAAGTGAATTAGCACTTGATCGACTCACAACGATAGCTAAGAACACAGAACTTGGAGCAGGAATGCAGGTCGCGCTCAAGGATTTGGAAATTCGCGGCGCAGGCAATCTTTTAGGTGGAGAGCAATCTGGACATATTGCTGATGTTGGTTTTGATCTATATATGCGCATGGTCGGCGATGCGGTTAATGAGTATAAACGTGGAATTATTGATGGCGTTGAAGAGATTCTGGAATGCAAAGTTGAACTTCCTATTACTGCGCATTTATCAACCGAATATGTTCCTTCTGATCGATTACGTCTAGACCTTTATCGCAGACTTGCTGACTCCAAGAGCGATAGTGATATCGGAGCCATCCGCGAAGAACTCGTTGATCGATTTGGTCCACTTCCGAAAGCTGCCGAGCGACTTATCCGAGTTGCCAAACTTCGCAATTATGTGAAATCTCATGGCATCACTGACTTTGCAGTACAAGGAAAGTACGTGAAAGTCGCTCCGCTTGCTCCGAGTGAATCGCTCGATTTGAAGATCCAACGACTTTATCCAGGATCTATTGTGAAATCAGTAACCAAAGTAGTGATGATTGCGCGCCCCCAGAGCGCAGCTTGGGAGTCTGCTGCGGGGGAACATGATGATGAAATGGTGGATACTTCTCTCCTTGATTGGGCGATTGAGCTGGCAGAGACTCTTCTTGAGCGCCCCTTACGAAAGTGAGTTGTAGTGAAGAAAGTTCTAGCTCTAATCCTTGCCCTGGCCACAATCTTTATGGCGGGCTGTTCGCAAGTTAATTCAGCAGCCACAATCGGCGATCGAAAGATTGCGCTAGATGATTTACAAACTCAAGTTGATTTGATTCTTTTGGAGCGTGAGGGCGTTGATACTTCACAGATGCAGCTAGAAAGTGGTGAAGCACTTACTCGCTCACAACTCTCTTACATGATTTCAAATATCATTATTGAAGAACTGGCAAAAGATCAGAAGATCGAAATCACACCTTCTGAACTTGAGTCGTATAAAGCCCAAATCTTCGCAAATATTGGTGGAGAAGCGAATCTGCCAAGCGTGCTAGTGAACGCTTCGATTCCATCAACTGCGCTTGAAGAGGTTCTCCGTAGAGATCTCGTTCTTCGTAAAATCAGTGAAAAAGAAAGCGCCGCTGGGGCAGATCAAGCATCAGTAAACGCGTTGATTCAGTCTCTGGTAACCGAAAAAGCAAACGCCTTGAAGGTCGTGGTTAATCCGCGTTACGGAACGTGGGATGCAGAAAATCTCACCGTAGTAGCGGCTGAACCTGCAGGTGATGCAGTAACTGATAAGTAGTACTCAAATGGCGTACGAGAATCTCATCCGCCTTGCTGAGGTGATGAACAAACTACGTTCGCCAGGTGGTTGTCCATGGGATGCCGAGCAGACCCATGCGTCACTTCTCAAGTATCTTCTTGAAGAGTCTTATGAATTCATCGAATCAGTTGAATCGGGAAATCGCCAAGATATGCGGGAAGAACTAGGAGATATTCTGCTGCAAGTTTATTTCCATTCCAGAATTGCTGAAGAAGATAGTGCAGATCCTTTTACGGTTGATGATGTTGCAAAAGCCGTCACAGATAAATTGATTTCGCGCCATCCTCATGTCTTCTCAGATACAAAAGTAGATTCCAGCTCCGATGTACTTGAAAATTGGGAGCGTATTAAACGTGAAGAAAAAGGTAGATCCCTAGCGCATGATGGCGTCCCCACAGGACAACCTGCACTTCCTCTCGCGACAAAATTGATCTATCGTGCACAGAAGAATCACCTTACGACTCCAGAGATTTCAAATCGTGAGATACCTAAAGATGAAGAATCGTTGGGGCGCGAATTACTCTCTCTGATTTCTTGGGCGGTAGAGCATGGCCTAGATCCAGAAGTGGCGCTCCGTAAGGCAGCGCTCGAGTTTCGGGAAGCAATGACAGAAGAAGAATCACGCTAGACTCCGCGCCCGTGACTAACTCAACCTCAATTAAAGCAATTCATGCGCGTGAAATTCTTGATTCCCGCGGTAACCCCACTGTCGAAGTAGATGTAACACTTCTAGACGGTTCTTTTGCACGCGCTGCAGTCCCAAGCGGAGCATCAACGGGCGCATTCGAAGCCGCAGAACTCCGCGATGGAGGAGCGCGCTATTTAGGTAAAGGTGTTTCGCACGCTGTGGAAAATGTAACCCAGAAAATTGCTCCAGCTGTTGTAGGTCTAGATGCCCTGGAACAACGTGCTTTAGATCAAAAGATGATTGAGTTAGATTCCACAGTAAATAAATCGTCGCTTGGCGCAAATGCAATTCTTGGAGTTTCTTTAGCTGTTGCAAAGGCAGCAGCACAATCAAAGAAGCTTCCTTTTTACTCTTATATTGGTGGGGGATCTGCCAACCTTCTTCCAGTTCCAATGATGAACATTCTCAATGGCGGCGCACATGCTGATACCAATGTAGATATCCAAGAATTTATGATTGCTCCGATCGGCGCACCTACATTTAAGGAAGCGCTACGTTGGGGCGCAGAGATTTATCACAACCTTAAAGCAGTCCTTAAGAAGCGCGGTCTTGCAACAAGTATCGGAGATGAAGGTGGCTTTGCTCCAAATCTAGAGAGCAATCGGGCAGCGTTAGACCTCATTATTGAAGCGATTGAAAAGGCTGGTTTCAAAGTTGGCAATGAGATTGCCCTAGCAATGGATGTTGCTGCAACTGAATTTTACAAAGATGGTTCTTATGATTTTGAAGGTTCATCTCTAAACTCCACAGAGATGATTGCTTATTACAAAGGCCTCGTAGATTCCTATCCACTAGTTTCAATCGAAGACCCGCTCTCTGAAGATGATTGGGATGGTTGGAACGCAATTACGGTAGAACTCGGAGAGAAAGTTCAACTTGTTGGCGATGATCTCTTTGTCACAAATCCAACTCGTTTAGCTCGTGGTATTGAATCAAAGACAGCCAATGCTTTACTTGTGAAGGTAAACCAGATCGGGACTCTTACTGAAACTCTTGATGCGGTAGCGATGGCACATAAGGCTGGCTATCGATCGATGATGAGCCATAGATCTGGAGAAACAGAAGACACGACTATCGCCGATCTTGCTGTGGCGGCGCTTTGTGGTCAGATCAAAACAGGTGCACCTGCTCGAAGCGAACGCGTTGCTAAGTACAATCAGTTACTACGAATCGAAGAGGAACTCGGTTCTCAAGCAAAGTACGCGGGTCGCGAAGCATTCCCACGCTTTTCTGCTCGCTAACCAAATTTTAAGGAGCGGATATGAAGCGAAAGAGAATCTCGCTTCGAAGCTCTCTTGAAGGTTTTGCCGAAAAACGTGGAATCTCAACTCGTTTACTAATTCTCTTTATTGTTCTCTTTGTCGTCGCAGTCACACTGGCGCCACCCACACAGCATTATTTTGCCCAACGTGCACAAATCAGCGCACTACAAGCCGATGTGGAATCAAATCGTAAGAAGTTGCAAGAAGCGCGCGCTGAATTACAACGTTGGCGCGATCCAGAATATGTAAAGTCCCAAGCACGTGAGCGACTCCACTTTGTTCTTCCGGGTGAGCGGCAATACATAATCTTGGGTGTGCAATCAGAGATTGATAAGAACACTCAAACTGCCGCTCCTATTAACCAAGAATTTCCACTTGGAGTGCCGTGGTACTCACGTGTGATTTCATCAATCACATCTGTTGGCGTTGGCGTCAGCGTTCCATAAATTAAAACTTATGAGCGAAAAACCCACTCCCGCAGATCTTGATGCGATTGAAATTCAACTAGGTCGCACTCCTCGAGATGTGCACGCAATCGCTTTTAGATGCCCATGCGGTAATCCTGCAGTCGTTGAGACGCCGCCCAGACTCAATGACGGAACTCCATTCCCCACCTTCTATTACGCAACCTGTCCTAATCTCACTTCAGAAATTTCTACCTTAGAGAACTCTGACTTGATGTCTACGATGAATGATCGACTCAATATTGATGCTGAGCTCTCAGGCGCCTATCGCGCCGCACATGATGATTACCTTGCAGCGCGCGCTGCACTAGGGATTGATGTTCCGGAAATTATTGATATTTCTGCAGGCGGAATGCCAGATCGAGTTAAGTGCTTACATTCCTTAATTGCACATTCACTTGCAGCTGGAGATGGAGTAAATCCACTTGGCGATGAAGCTCTAGCAAAATTACCCCAGTGGTGGCAGAACGGAAATTGTCTTGAGCGGCGTCAGCAATGACCAGAGTCGCAGCGATTGATTGTGGTACTAATTCGATTCGTTTACTGATTGCCGATATCACAGGCGGAAACTTTCGTGAAATCTATCGCACGATGGAGATTGTCAGACTCGGCCAAGGCGTTGATAAGAATAAAGCCTTTCATCCGGATGCCCTTGATCGAACTTTGAAGGCGACTGCGCTCTTTGCCGAAGAGATTGCGCGTCGCGGTGTAGAGCGAATGAGATTTTGTGCAACAAGTGCCACTCGAGATGCAAGCAATCGCGAACTTTTTATCGATGGGGTGAAGTCATTACTTGGCGTTGCGCCAGAAGTTATTAGTGGAGAGGAAGAAGCTGCCCTGTCCTTTAAAGGAGCGACAAAAGAACTGAGAGGAGTTGGCGCGCCATATCTGGTCATTGATATCGGAGGTGGCTCAACTGAGTTTGTCTTTGGTTCGGAAAGAGTTGAGTTCGCCAAAAGTCAGAATATTGGCTGTGTGCGAATGAGTGAACGTCACTTCTCATCAATTCCACCACAAGCGGAAGAGATTGCGGGTGCAAAAGCTGATATTGACGAAGCCATAAAAGGCGCGGCAGAAATAGTTCCCATCACAGAAGCCAAAACTCTAATTGCTGTGGCAGGAACTGCAACAACTGTGGCTGCTGCGGCTCTTGGCCTTAGTATTTATGATCGACATTCCATACATTTATCTCGAATTTCAGCGGAGAAAACCCACCAGGTCAGCGAAATGTTCTTGAGTTTAAATAGAGATGAGATTGCTGCATTGGGCTATATGCATCCTGGTCGAGTGGATGTCATTGGTGCGGGATCACTCGTTCTTTCAAGGATTATGGCGCTTACTGGAGCAAAAGAATTTGTCGCTTCTGAGTCAGATATTCTCGATGGAATGGCTTGGTCTCTTGCCGACTAATCCTGCGCAAGTCGCACCACGCGTTCGTTCGCTCAAGATTCTTGATAAAGAAATAATCGGCTGCGATGCATGTAAGCGTTTAGTGACGTGGCGCGAAGAAGTTGCTGTGACTAAACGACGGGCCTACCAAAATGAAAAGTATTGGGGAAAACCGATTACTGGATTTGGGCCAGTCGATGCAAAGTTGATGATTGTGGGTCTTGCGCCGGGAGCTCATGGCGCAAATCGCACCGGAAGAATTTTTACCGGAGATAGTTCAGGCGATTGGTTATATCGCGCGCTCTATAGAAATGGTTTAGCAACTATTGAGACCAGCACATCTCGCAATGACGGCCAAGAACTTATCGACACCCGAATTGCGTGTGCTGTGCGATGTGCTCCACCGGGAAATAAACCATTACCGATAGAGGCCATGACTTGCCAACCCTGGTTGGTTCGAGAATTCCAATTACTTTTCCCAACTACCCGTACTTACTTGGCGCTCGGTTCCATTGCATGGAAGGCGACTCTCGATGTTTTAGGCGAGCTAGATGAAGAATTGCCGAGAAAGCGCCCAAAGTTCGGACACGGCGCCCATTTCAAGTTTCGCGGAAGCGACGGGAATATTAGATTAGTAATAGGGAGTTACCACCCGAGCCAACAGAATACTTTTACGGGAAAGCTAACGCGATCCCAACTGGATTCAGTGGTGAAAAAGGCAGGTAGATTTGCCCACGCAGGAAAGCCCCTGTAGCCCAATG